>JBMFKU010000005.1:0-77881 GCA_049971805.1 Caldisphaera sp. | reverse complement strand
CAAGTAAGATTAATAAGGAATAAACCTTTCTCAAAAAACAATTTAGGAATAAACAGCTAATATTGGAATAAAAGGTTTAGAACTCTTTACCATCGCCATTATTTTGCTCTTCTACCAACTCCTTTACTTCATCTGGTGAGTACTCCCCATTATTTAAGAGCTCCATCGAATAGAAGTAGCCTTGACGATCAATAATCACTATTTCATCCCTTAATAACTCATTTAATGCATACCTTATCTTATCTTCGCTTGCCAACCCAGATAGATACTTATGGAAATCCTTAATGCTCATCTTCCCATTCTTTCTTAATAGATCCAATAAAATATCCTTTAACTCCTCTTCATTTGGTGCTGTATAGACAACCAAATCAACGTCTTCATATATTACTGATAGGTTATCCGATATAACTCCTTTTTCATCGCTATTTTCTTCGGCCATCCAAAGTCACCAGGAGTTTTAAGTTTCAGCCAAAACCTATAAATAATATTGTTTTTCTTAAATAATATTTCAAAATACTTTATATTTCTTAAATAACGTATCTAAATAGGGAGAAAATTGAAAGGAAAGCTTTATGAAAAAGCTGTTAAGGATGCTCTATTAAATCAAATGAAAGGCAAAATAAATATTGAAGAAGCTGTTGAATGGATATATGAAGATTATGGGATAAAAATAAAGAAATCTTGGGAAAACCTGAGGAGGACAATACTGGATAACAGTGAGATAACTCCAAATGATATTGCAGTATTTATGATAGACCAGGGGGTTGATGTAGATGAAGGTGCATGGAATGTATTGCCAGCAACAGGATTGCGAGGCTGTAGGCCAAATAATAAATTTAATAAAACCTGAAAAAGGCGGATCTCCAGCATTTAATGCCTATCATGTAATAGAAACACTAAAAATTTTAAAAAATAAACACGTTGGCAGGCCTTATTTATCTCAATATTTTAATTTAGGGGAAGCCTCTATAAAAACTTTGTTTAAAAGATTAAAATATCAAGGCTTGATAACACAAATAGGTAGATATAATATATTAACTGATAAAGGAAATTTTGTATTAAATCAAATTGAATCTAAACTTAATCTATTTGAATCAAAATTGAAAATCGAAAATCTGGAGAATTGTTTAATATTAATACTGCACATGGATCCTCCAAAAGACTTAACATCTATACATGGAATAAGGGATGAAATAATTGCAAATAATTGCAAGTTAGTTGTTGTAGGATTTATTGATAATAATTTAATAGGCTTTCCAGGTTTACCTGATGAACTACAAGATGAATTAATTAATTGCTCAAAGCAATACACTGCCAATGTTAACCGGGGGGTTATCATAATAACTCCAAAGTATTGCCTACAAAGTATTTATTCTTTTTTCATATTCATGGTTAATGATTGTTGTGCTAAAAACCATAGATAGACTCGGTAACACTAAGGTTTACTGAAGAAATTTATTACAAGAAAATACAAAAATAGGGGCAGAATTGGAAGGTTCTGATAAATTTAATGAATTGATTAATCAGGTAAAAAATGGTGAAAAGGGAGGGCCTAGAAGTAAGATAGTTGATGCAATACTTATTTTACTTATATCAAGGCCTATGAGATCAAATGAAATATCTCAATATTTAGGTAAGGAAACGAAATATGTTTCTAGTTATTTGTCTTATTGGAAAGAAAGGGGTTTTGTAGAGTATGAAACTGGTTTATGGTATTTAACTCCCAAAGGAGAGGATTTTGCTAGAGAAATAATATCGAAGACTTCTGATGAAAAATTTAATGAGTTTGTTGCCTTAGCTCAAAAAATAGCTGGTGAATTGGTTAAGCCGACAATAAACGACAAAAACAATATGAGAAAAAGAGGGGAATCGAAGGAATCTTTGTCGTTTATTGTTAAAAAAAACAATACAGCAGACAATAAACGACAAAACAGGGTTTCTCAAGTTGCCTGTGTATTACAACAACTAAAAGATACTATAGATGAAGAAGAAATGGAAATAACCTCATTCATTTTGACTCACTATGCGAAATATGGCGTTACATATGTCTATTTAGATCAACTAATGGAGAAGCTTAATGCTGATTATCAATGGTTATTAAAGAGGCTAAGGAATTTGCAAAGCAAGGGGATCTTATACATATATACAGATCCTAAATTGGGTATAAGAATTGGTTTAACAAGATCACTTAAAGACTCAATGAAAAACTGTCAGTAATAATTACAACTACTTCTTACAAAATATTATGGTTAATCTAATATTTTCTTATGAGATAAAAATACCTATAATAATATTACTGTTTGTATAATGGATTTAGTATTATTGTTTTAAGTTATTTTTTACTGCTCAAAATAAAAAATGGAAATTTTTAGTCAGTATAGTAGTATTTATTATGGCAAAGAAAATAGAAAAGAAGATTTGCTATATTTAAATATGAATTCCTAGGATTTGCTTCTTTTCTTCTAGCCTTTTCTTTACCTTATCTATTGCTTTTATAAAATGATCCTGAGTAACAAATTTTGATCCCTCCCTAATTGCAAAAAATCCAGCCTCTGTTGTTGCAGCCTTTAGTTCAGCACCTGAAAAACCTTCTGTAATTTGGGCAATAAAATCTATATCTACTTCTTTTAGCTTCATCCCATTAATATGTATTTTCAGTATTTCTATCCTACCTTTTTTATCTGGTAATGGAACCTCAATTATTCTATCAAATCTTCCAGGTCTGAGAAGGGCGGGATCTAATAGATCAACTCTATTTGTTGCCGCTATAACTTTTACACTGTCTAAAGGATCAAAGCCATCTATTTCTGATAAAAGCTGAAGTAATGTTCTTTGTACTTCTCTATCTCCACTTGTTCCCATATCAATTCTTCTTGCGCCTATAGCATCTATTTCATCAATAAATATAATTGATGGCTTTCTTTCTCTAGCTAACCTAAAGACTTCTCTAACAATACGGGCTCCTTCTCCAATAAATTTATTTACAAATTGGCTGGCAACAACCCTGATAAATGAAGCTTTTACCTCACCTGCTAAAGATCTTGCCAATAAGGTCTTACCGGTCCCTGGAGGTCCATATAACAAAACACCTTTTGGCGGATCAACCCCTATTTCTTTAAATAGTTCTGGTTTTATTATTGGCAGACCTACGACTTCATATATTTCTCTTATCTGGTTTTCAAGTCCTCCTACTTGTTTAAATGAGAAGCTAGGCCTTTCTTCAATTTCCATTGCTTCTACAAAAGGATCATAAATATTTGGTAGTACTTCAACAATTGCTGATCCCTTGTTATTTAGACCAACAGAAATCCCGGGTTTTAACTTTGTTATATCTATATTTGAGCTTATTTTTACAACAAGGTTTGGTCCTGTTGAACTCTTTACTATGGCCCTGTTATCATTTAATACTTCCAATAACATGGCCTCAATATATGGTGTATCTAATAATTTTTCCATCTCTTGTTTATAATATTCAAGTTCCCGCTCCAATGATATTTTTGTCTGTGTAAGATATCTTATCCTCTCTTTTAAGAAAGAGATGTCGTCTTCGTTGTTTTCATTTGAGTTAACTTTTTTATTTGTATCACTAAGTGACAAATATCTTCACCAGATTGTTATTATATACTTCCCTTTTTTAACCAGTTTAGCTCAGTGATCTTTATTTTCAAGTAAATATTTTAATCCTTAGGTATTATAATATAAAACTTCCTTTAATAATTAAGATATCTTCTTACTAACTGTCTCTATGTTTGTTCCGATAATTTTATTATTTATAATCACATAGGAACCTAGCCCTAATCAGCCACACACCTTTAAGATTGGTAGTCATGAGAATTCTTCGAGTTAATGGACTAAGGTCACATCTCTAGCTTTTCATCCCACTCTTTTGAGCAGAGCTCACATCGATATGAGGAGTTATACTCATTTAAAAAGTTAAAACAAAACAATATAATAGCTTTTCTATTATGTAAAGGTTAACCCTTTACACCTTTCTCAAAGAGCAAAGCCCGATTTATTATTACCCTCGTTGTGTCCTTTTCATCATGGCTCAGAGACGTCGCCATATCTCATCGGGCAATATAAATAGTAACTATAAAGAAATAAAAACACACATTGTTAACTGGGGAGTTAACAATTATAATACAAATAAACTTTTAATTATGTATTGTGAACAAAAAAGTGGTGAAGCTCTATTGTGTTGCGAATACAAAATAGCTATGGTAAAAGATATGAAAACTTCATTCCATGGGATGAGCAAATTGTAAGTATGTATGTCTGTGGTCCTACAGTTTATGACTATACTCATATAGGCCATGCAAGAACCTTTGTTGTATTTGATTCCATAAGGAGATATCTTTCGTTAAAGGGCTATAACGTAACATATGTGCAAAATATAACTGATATAGATGATAAGATAATAAATAAGGCTAATGAATTAAGGACATCATGGGATAAGATAGCAGATTCTTATACCAAGGATTATCTAGAAAATTTGAACAGGCTTAATATAAGAATTGATTTACATCCAAGGGTTACACAACATATTAATGAAATAATAAATTTTATCCAGGGTCTTATAGATAAAGGCTTTGCATACATGACAAAAAATGGGAGTGTTTACTTTAATGTTGATAAATATCCAAATTATGGCAGGCTTAGCGGAAATTTCAATAAAAATCTTTGGAATCAAGGAGAAGAAATAGTTTCAGAAAAAAAGAATCCATATGATTTTGCTCTATGGAAGTCTGCAAAGCCAAACGAACCTTTTTGGGAAAGTCCATGGGGAAAAGGCAGGCCAGGTTGGCATATTGAATGCAGCGTAATGAGTTCAAGATATCTTGGAAAACACATTGATATACATGGAGGTGGTTCGGACTTAATATTTCCCCACCATGAAAATGAGATTGCACAAAGTGAGGCGTTTTTTAACGAAACTCCTTGGGTAAAGTATTGGTTACACACAAGCATGTTAACAATTAAAGGAGAAAAGATGAGCAAAAGTTTAGGAAATATAATATCATTAAATGAGGCCATTTCTAAATGGGGGACAGAGATACTGAGATTATGGCTATTAAGCTCTCATTATAGGGCTGTTATAGAATATTCAGAGCAAAGTTTAAATCAGGCTAAAAAGCTTTATGATAGGTTAAGCTTTATTTCCCAGGATGTAACCAAAAGATTAAGGAAAGAGGAGTTTATTTATTATTTAAAAGATAATGATTTAGATATTTTAAATCAGCTTAGGAATTTAATGAAAAATTGGTACAATTCCATGGATGACGATTTTAATATGAGCGAAGCAATAAGGTATGTATGGGATTTAACTGATTTGTATTATAAATACATACAAGATAACGAATCATTTGCTTTGATTTCATATGTCTATAGCATATTAAATAACATAAATAAAGTTTATGGCGTGTTAGACAAGACATTGGAAAAAGAATTTCTTACTATACAGAAAAACTATACTCCGGAGCTTATCGATCTTCTATTAGAGGTTAGAAAACAGCTAAGGGAGAAAAAAATGTACGATTTGTCAGACCAAATAAGGTCGAGGCTCTCTTCTCTAGGTATAAAAGTTATAGATAAAGGGGATAAATCGGATTATGTAATAAGCTAGTATTTTTATTTTAAAGATATTAAAAATATTAGCTTTAAATTCTCTGTAAAAACAATTTAGAATCAGGTGAAAGGTTTGGGCAAGGTAAGGACTTTAATGATAAAAAGATTGGCAAGAGAATTAGTTAAAAATCATGCAGATCTGTTTACAGAAGACTTTAAATTAAATAAAGAAATAGTTGGGAAAATAACATCTTATAAATCGAAAAGATTAAGAAATCAGGTAGCAGGTTATGTTACAAATTTAGTAAAACTTAATAGAAAGAAGCAAAAAATAATTGAAGAAAATACAAGCAGCGCCCAGTAGCAATAAAGCTGGGAGATAACTTTGTCAAACGTTAAAATAAAACTTTTAGCGGCATTAAAAGAAAGTGCCAATAATAATGAAGTTGTAGAAATAGATGCATTAAATTGGAAAGAAGCCTTAATTAAACTCTTAAACAAATATCCAAAGCTTTCCGGTGTTATAGATAGTAATGGGGAACCAAAGCCGGGTTTCATTATGTTTGTTGATGGTATAGATTATAGGCTTAAAAATGATAATGAAGAAGCAAAGGAAATTTATATATTACCAGTTAATCATGGAGGAATAGAAGTTTTAATATTAAGTTGGGACGATATTGAAAAAAGTGTTGATATTGTTTCAGAAAAAATTAAGAATTCTGAGTATAAACCGGATATAATAATATCTGTATTAAGGGGGGGTGTCATTCCAGGTAGGCTCTTGGCAGATAAGTTAGAAATAGATGATATCGGTATATTAGAAATAAAATTATACATAGCTGCAGGGCAGAAAGGAGAAAGACCCTTTATGAGGCAACCACTTACTTTGCCAATTAAAGATAAAAGAGTTTTGTTGGTTGATGATGTAAGCGACTCTGGTCTAACTTTAGAGTTTGCTATTCAAGCAATTTCTTTATATATGCCATTAGAAATCAAAACAGCAACTCTATATATGAAACCATGGACTAAACTTATACCGGATTATTATGCAGAAGAGGTCGATAAATGGGTTGTGTTTCCTTGGGAAAGGAAGGAATTCGAAAATGAATCAAAATCTATGCCAGGGCTTGTAATAAAAAATTCTAAGCTTTGATCAATCTTTTTATAAAGAAATAAGTGTTTAAGAGTTCCTCTAATAACTTGATTACATTTATAATTAAACAAATTTATAACCAGCCATTTCTTCAGAATATCTAATAAGAATATCTACCTTTTGATATTTTTATCATATTACAAGCAGGAAATATTGATCTTTAATAATAAAAAGACTTATAAGGATTAAAAAGCTATTAAGAATAGCGATGAAGTGGGTGATGAGGTCTTAACCCTAAGGGTTAGCCTACCCTATTAAAATATAGGGATTGCCGTTGCAGGCAGTTTCCGATAACTCATGAAGCTCATATCATTTGAAGACATTTATTGACCCATACCTTTCTTAGCAACATTACTTATAATCTTTGCCGTATACTTTATCATGTAGAGGAAAAACCCTACTATGAAGCCGATGAGCAATGTGAGGTGGAGATGGGTTCAATGAAACTCCCTATGTCATCGAGGGGAGTCAGCCCCATAGACGGCATGGGGGAGAGGAATAGGGGTATGAGGATAAGGGTTGATATAAAATACCATGAAGCCCTATGAAAGTCCAACCCCTCTGGATATAAATAATTTTCAATAATTGGAGATTGAATAGATACTTTAAGCAACCATTTTGGTATGTAATCCTTTACTTTATCAATCTCTACATCTTTTTCCAAATATAACATTGCGCTTATTTCATCATCTCCTGCATGCTCTGGTTGTGTAAATAATTTTTGTCTTGTTTCCTTTCCTGCATCTTTCCATCAATCAATTATTATGTAAGTTGCATTCATTTCGTAAGCAGCATCTTTTGCAGCTATATTTAATAGACTTGTATTTCCGCCATGACCATTTATAATTACTATTAAATTGTATTCATTTCTTGGATTTCTTTCAATAAGTTATAAACATATAATCTAAATGCATTGCTTTCTATATTAATAGTTCCTGGAAATTTGAATAAATATATTGAAGAACCAACCATATAGTCGGAAATAAATGACCATTTACTTTTTTTGCTACTTCTTCTGCTACAAATTGAGCTTCTACTGCATCTGTACCTAATGGTAGATGATCCCCATGTCTTTCAGCAGAGCCTATAGGAATTATAGCTATATGCTTTTCAATGCTATCAAATTTATGATCATTAAGTTTCCATATATATTCCATAGTTTCTCCCATATATATTTTACATTTTGAGCTATTAACCTTAACAATAATTTAAATTATTTATACATAATATAATTATTTACAATTCATATATAAATTATATGTAATTTTGGAAAACGAATTTTAAAATAAATTGATAATAGCTTAATTGGTGAAAACGATGGATAGAAAATTAATAGGAGTAACTGTTGTGGCTATAGTTTTTCTCATAGCTACAGCATCATTGGGGTATATATATAACTCTGCAGCATCATCGTATAACTCCTTAAAAAACAAATATAACACTATCAGTCAAAACTTAACTCAAACAAAAAACGAAATTAATTCTTTATCAGGAGAGTTGAGCTCTCTAAATTCATCATACACATCTCTAAATTCAGCGTATAAACAAATTATATCTCAGTATAATAATCAGCAGCCTAATGTAGTTCTTTCTTTAGCTATGAGCCACTGGAATGATATAGCAATAGAGAATGCATCATTAGTTATTCAGCAATATGCTCCAAATGCAGTTCTCCATTGGATAGGTGGACCACTAACAGGTAATTATACCGGTATACAGCAAATCAATGCAACGTGGAGTAAATTTAACAGTTTATATGAATATGTAGTTTGGTATTCATTAGTCCCTCCAACAGTTGTCGTCCATGGAACTAGTGCAATGGTATATGCTCCCCTTCAATTTGTCGTATTTCCATTCCCAACATCAAGTAATCCAACACCTCATGAATTAGTATTAAATGTTACAGAAGAACTTTATTATAGCTATAATTCATCAATAACTAATTGGCAGCTAAGTAATGAATATTGGATAGTACATCCAATACTGATAAGTGATGTTGCACCTGGATATACAGGGTCAGTATATAATGCGACATCATAAATCGTTAATAAAATTTTTATTTTTTCTTTTTTATAGGTTGATAGCGGGGCAAAATAATATATGCAATTTAAAAGTGAAGATCACCTTTTTTGGTGGATATTTGTTGGATCTAATGAAAGTTTAAATTTTTATTTGATAATGATCTTAAAAAATCTCTGGTTATTCTTTATGATCTTAAAAAATTATTTCTATCTTCTTGACTTTAACGTATGCTAAGTTTGTAGAAGAAGGTCGTTCATAAGTATTGTATTATTGCTATTTATTAATAAAGAAAGGTCTTATCAAGCTTATCTATATGATTAATTTTATCTTACTTTATAAATAGTTTTCGTGCTTTACAAACATAATTTATTTTTACATAGCAGTTATAATTAAAAATTTATAATTAATTAAATTATTAATCTAATTTCCTTTAATATACTTATAGACTTGAGCCTTTCCTCAGCAGATACCAATTCTTTAAATTCATCAATTGTTAGCAAACTTAACAAAGGTTTTACATAGTTTATGTATCTGGTCATTTAAAAATTAAATAGTTTTATGCCGCGGCCGGGATTTGAACCCGGGTCACGGGCTCGAGAGGCCCGCATACTGGACCGGACTATACTACCGCGGCTCCATACAAACTACTAAGCCTTTTTAGGTTTAATAAAAATTTCCTAAAAACTATCTACTAATAAACTTCTGGTTCAAATGATTCAAAGAGCCAAACTTTACCTTTTAATGCGGGGTAAAGTTATTAGAGTTTGCTTAAGATAAAAATAAACGAAAACTAGCCATCAAATGGAACATGTATTACTGATAAATGAGGTAAGCCTCTACTCTGTTACAGAATTAAAGAAAAAAGAAAGAGGGTTAAGATTTCTCCCTTAGGTTAACTTAATAAGAGCTAGCAATTGAAGTAAACTTTACTTCTACATAGGGAGGAATCAGAGTAGCTCCTATAGGTAACCCTTAAGGCCTTGGGAACCAACGCCCTGAAGGGCATTAATGGAATCAGTCAAAGGATCGTAACACTAACAAAACAGAAACACCAAGTAAGCATTCTAATATTTACTATCTATGGCAATTTGGATTTATTAATCTAATCGTTTGATCATGACTTTTATCATTTTTGGGTTTTGTTTTTAATAAAACTATTTTATAAAAGCTAAATTTAATAATAAAGACTTATATAGAGGCTTACAGAACAAAATTATAAAGGTGCAATTACCCGATAGAGAGCCTGCTCCATGATAATGGTAAGCTCTATTGGGCTTGGCTTATAATGGTAAATAAGGTGATATGATAATGGTAAAAGCTCCGACAGGATATAGAAGCAAGACAAGAAACCTGCTAAGAAAACATGTAAGAGAAAAAGGAGGGGTGCCTAGATTAAGCAAGGCATTGTATCCTTATCAAGTAGGAGATAAGGTAACTATTAAGATTGATTCGTCTTTCCATGATGGCATGCCCCATAGGAGATTTCATGGTTTAACTGGAACAATAGTAGATAAGAGGGGAAAGGCCTATGTCGTAAAGGTAAATTTAGGTAATAAAGAAAAAACCTTGATAACCTATGCCGTTCATTTAAGGCCATTTAAGCAAAACGCTAAGGAGACAGATAAATAGGGGTTTAGGTTATGCAAAGAACCATTTCTTCAAAGCAGTATTTGACATATTATCAAGCCAAGGTGCTAATGGAAAAAAGGATGTCTAGTTCTTCTCAATTAAATGCAATACAAGAAAAAACCTGGGATTATCTAAAAACTTTTGGAAATAAAGATCATGAGAAAGCCTATCAATTGATAAAGAAATTAGCGGAAGAAGCTAAAATAAAAGAAACAACTGCTATCATGGTATTAAACATATGTCCGAAAGATATACCATTTTTAATCTCTATAGTATCATCTTTGCCAGAAGAAAAAGAAAATATAATTGATGAGAATAATGCAAAAAAAATTTTAGATATAATTTCAGATTTTTGTAGTGATAACAGATAAAAACATATATTTATTTCTATAGCTCAATAATTAAGATGGAAATCTATGAGTAGATATAATAAATCAGATTGTAATGTAAATAAAAGGTTTGTGGCAATAATTGCAGAAAAGCCAAAAGCAGCTGAAAAGATAGCTGATGCTTTAGGATCTTTAGGGAGATATAATAAATGCAACTATTATAGGGTTCCTTATTGGGTAGTTTATAAAAATGGAGAAACAATTTTAGTATTGCCAAGTGCAGGCCATCTGTTTGGGCCATCTACAAGGGGAAAGGGCGTACCTATAACAAAAATAATATGGAGACCTACATGGGAGTTTGATAAGAGTGCCTATTATACAAAACCGTATTATCAGCTTATGTCAAATATTTTGCCAAAGGCTGATATGTATGTAAATGCATGCGATTATGATATAGAAGGTAGCGTTATAGGGTATAAAATTATTGAGAACTTTGGAGACTTAAATAAAGGCATGAGAATGAAATACTCTACTTTAACAAAACCCGATATAATTAATGCATTTAATAAGTTAACCAATATTGATATGGATAATGTAAATGCAGGTTCTGCAAGACATGAATTGGATTGGCTTTGGGGGATTAATGTATCTAGATTACTTATGAAATTATTTAAGATCTCTGCAGGGAAGAGTATATCTTTGAGTGCTGGTAGGGTACAAAGCCCTACTTTGGCAGAGGCTATAAAAAGGTGGGAAGAAATAAATCTTTATTTACCTATTCCAATATTTAACATAAACATTGTTGGTGAATTTAATGAGAAAAAATTTCAAATAACGACTAAAGATTGGTATCCAGAAAATATTTCGCAGGCAAAGGATGTTGTGAACTATTTAAATAACAATCCAATTTTAACTGTCAGTAGTTACCAAGAATTTAAAGAAAAGATTGATCCTCCACCAGCTTTTAATTTAGGTGATCTTCAAAAAGAGGCATCAAGAATATATGGGTTTTCGCCATTTAAAACACAAGGTATTGCAGAAGAGCTTTATTTAGATGCTCTAATAAGTTATCCTAGAACAAATAGCCAAAAATTACCTAAAACTATAAACTATAAAGAAATAATATATGGATTAGGTAAGCAAAACTATTATAAGGATTTAACTAACAGCATATTAAATGAAACTAAGGGGTATCTGAGCCCAAAACAAGGAAAGGAAGAAGATCCAGCGCACCCAGCTATATATCCTACAGGGGAAATACCAAAAAAGAAACTATATGGAGACCAGTTTAAAATATATGACCTCATAGTAAGAAGATTTTTAGCTGCTTTTGGTAAGCAAGCCGTAGTTAATAGGAGTTATGCAGAGCTTTTAGATGGTCTAAAAAGAAAATATAAAGCTGATGGTTTAATAATATTAGACGAAGGATGGTTTAAATATTATACATTTTCCTATCCAAAAGCAAACGAAATACCTGTTTTAAAAAATGGGGATAAAGTATATGTTGTTAATGTCTCATTAAAAACAATATGGCCGAAAACAAATACGACCTTAAGCAAGTATTCCTTGTTAAGATGGATGGAAAAAGTAAACATAGGGACTAAGGCTACTAGGGCAAGGATAATTGAGATGCTGTATAGGAGAAAATATCTTTCTATAAAAGGAGGAAAAACTTATGTAACAAATTTAGGTTACTCTTTATATAAAGCAATTGAGGCAATATCAAGTGAGTTAATATCTCCAGAATTAACCAGAAGCTTTGAAGAAAAGCTTGAAGGTATTTCAAGCGGAAAATATACAAGGGATCAGGTTATTGATGAAGCTAAGTCATTTTTAGTAAAGCTTATAGAAGAAAAGCTTGCTGATAAAGAAATAGGAGATAAATTGGCTGTTTCTCTAAATATTAAAGAGCCTGAGAAAAGATGTGTAATTTGTAATAGGGAAGCTTCATATAATCTATACGATACGAACCTTTGCGAATTTCATTATGAAGCTATGAAAAAAATTGAAAAAAACATGTCATTATTAATGAAAAAAATTGAAAAAAGTGAGAATGAAGTATTAAATGAATTAATAAAAAATAGTTCAACTGGTTTATGGATAAGAGAAGCTTCAAAGTTTTTGTTATCTAAAGATAAACATTAATGGTTACTTTATTATATTACATCATTTCCTGTTCCTCTGATTGCTAGTGTCATAGATCCTATGTACGGTATTACTAATGGAGTGTTTCCGTTAATCGTGTAAACAACTCCTTTAATTTCCCAATAAGGAACACCTCCTGTTGTAAATCCATCTACAGAATAATAGCCGCAATAGTTAGGATAACCAGGGTCTGGAACAGGATTATTATCACCCTTTATAATAAAGCACAGAATGCCATTATGATAGTATTCTCCTATAACTCTATGTATTATAAGCATATCATAATATCTATATATGACTATGTTGCCTATATCAATTTTATTATAAGGTTCCTTATACGAAAACACTATATCACCGCTGTGCAGCGTTGGTTTCATGCTTATTCCATCAACTATTACTGCTGTTACTCCATAAGAGAAGTAACCAATTAATAATAATGCTATAATAATTATTATGACAGAAGCAACTAACACATTTCCAGCGCTCTTGGAACCTTTTTTACCCATCTTCTCTGGAACACCCTTTTTATCTTTGTTTTTACATATAATAAGACTTTTCTTTTTAAATTAAAAAATTATAGGTCACATGTTTTACATGTGCTATTTTCATCAGGTTTTACGCTAACAATTCCGCTTTTGCTATCCTTTGATAATCCAAACAATTGGGACAATTTTCTATCAGACTCAACATCACTAATTTTCATTTCCTTTCTTATTAGTATCATTCTTGATTTCTTTTTAGGTTTTATAGGTTGGATTGTAATATTTTTTGCTTCTCCACCAAAATATATTACCTGTATTCCCTTACTCTCATCTCTATATATTGTAACACCTTTTAATCCACCCAACCATGCTATCAAATAAGAGGAAAATACTGCATCTAAATTTGCATCGCTTGGCAAATTTATCGTCTTGCTTATTGCTTGATCTGTATATATTTGAGACGCTATTTGATGAGAGGCATGATACCATATATCAAAGTCCATGCTTGTCGGGAATAGATTTGCTAGTTTTCTTATATCATTAAGTAAGGCAGAATAATCGAACCCAGACTTAACCGTTATCTTACCGTTCTTATCCTCCATTCTATATTCAGAAATAAACTTCTCTATATCATTAAGAGCCCATCTAATGCTCCCTTTATGATTTGAAATCAACTTAAATAAACCTTCCAAAAAATCTTCTGAGAGGTTATATTTCTTTGAAAGCTCCAGTATTTTATCTCTGAATATAGCTATTGTTTCCCAAAACTCCCCAACTGCTACTCTCCTTAAATAAACTAAAGCAAAATATGGTTCTATACCGCTGCTTGTACCTGAAATTATGCTTATTGTACCTGTTGGAGCAACGGTATTTACTACAGTGTTTCTTGGAGCTCTTGCACCTATAGACTTTCCATAGGTCTTTAGTACTTCCCATGCCTTTTCTGGATCAATTAAAGCTAATGCTAATAGATGCCTACTATTGTTGATGTCAAACCTATCTCTTATTTCTTCAAATGTATTGTTTGTTATTCCAAATATCTTTAAAACCTCATAAAACCTATCTTCTTTAATTAATTTAATCGATCCATCTTGCTCTATCCTGTTAGCAGTTTCTCCTAAAAGCCTTTTCATTATATCTTCAGGTATCTTAACATCATGGTATTTTACCTTTAACCAGCTATCCTCAAATTTCATAACATCTTTTGCCTTTAGTAAAGCAGGTGTATGTAAAGGTAGGGTTTCTTCTGGCAGGGCTTTTTCAACACATTTCATCTCTTTCCAATCCCATCTTTTGCATTCAAAAGCTGGTGCATGACCTAATTTTGCACCAAGCTCCCAACTTCTCTTCCATGCATATATTTCTATTGCTGCAGTTGTTATCAAAGTAAAAGCTACAGCTTCATCACTATCATAAGGATATCCTAAAAGAGCTAGGGCATTTGCTAACCCCATTATTCCAAGACCTATTTTTCTGGTTATTGAGTTTATTAGTGTTTGTCTCCTATCTGGATGCTTATTTAAATCTATCACAGCATCCATAGAGTCAACTATTGTTGGCAAATCCTTTGAAAAACTCTCTAAATCAAATGTTCCATTATTTATGTACCTGCTTACGTCTATGGAGCCTAGATTACAACTTTCAAATGGGTATAGGTGTTGTTCTCCACAATTGTGACTAATAATTGAGTTGGTAACATAATAATGTAATTTTGGTACTGTTGTATCATATACTATCTTTTCGCCAACATAGACTACCTCCTTAACTGTAACAAAAGGCTTATCCATACTAATCATGCTAAGTGTGCCCATCAATTTCTCCTGTTTGTGTTTGATAAGAGTAACCTTGTCAGCGAATACCTTTTTGCTATAGTTTCTTATCATAAGTTCATAATATTTATGTGAATTATATTCTTTTGTTTCGCCATTTCTATTGAGGTGCTTTAAGATTTTTGTGTTTAAGTTATCATCTATAGTAGATTGAATTCCAAGAAGGGTAAGTAATTTCTGAACTTCTTTTAGTAATTCAATTCTTGGTGATTTTAGTCTTATAGTGCCGTAATTATCAACATAGCTATTAACAGAGAACAACCCGCTTAGGAATCCTTTTACAAATTCTGGGCTAGCTCTATATACAACCTCTGGTATTGTATCGCCTTTCATAAGCATTTTAAGTATTTCAGCAACCTTCCCATTATTTATAGTAAGTGATAACTTCCCATTACTCTTATATAATTTGGGCTTGTAACCAAAGCTTTCCCATATATAGTTGATAATCATCTTAGCAACATATTCTTCTGTTGCATTAAAGTAAAGATCTACTCTCACTTTTTTCGATTCTTCCTTTATATAACCATTGCCAACTAACCAACCGAGTATGAATCCAAGCTCCTTTGTTAGTTTGACTCCATTAAAGTACTTTATTCCATAGTTACTAAGTTGATCAATATCAATTCTTGCAACTTTTACCATATCTCCAGGCTTCAGCTCTAACACTTCCTTAAAGCCGTTATCAGTAAGGACTCTATGGTCTCCAGTTGCTTCGAGTTCAAGCCCTTCATTAAATATAATTTTATAGACCTTTTTTGTACCTATCTTCCACACATATGAATCAATAGTAGATAGGTTATCAATTCTAAGCTCCTTTTCTTTAGTTTTTACAAGAAGTAAAGAGTTACCATTAGGTGCTAAGGATTTATCTCCATCTTCTTCAACATTTTCAGAATACATCACATTATTATTAGGTACCAAGATTTTTAATGGATATCCAAACTTATCTCCATCTTCTTCAACATTTTCAGAATACATCACATTATTATTAGGTACCAAGATTTTTAAATTATTATAAAGATCCTCAATTTTTATAAATCCTGATGGTGTCAGAACCCTTGTGTTACCAACAACACATGGATTTGTCGCAGTAACTGTACCAAGCCAGGGTGTTGGATTCCATTTATTGTGGTTGTCAGAAAATATTAGTCCAGGATCCCCTCCTTCCCATGCAGATTTTATAATCTCTTCCCATAGAAGTCTCGCATTAATTTTCCATGCCCTGGTATTTCTTTTACTAAAATCTACTTCTTTTTTACCTTCTATTAAATCATTTATGGCTATTGATTTGGCTTTTTCCATAACATCTTCAAAAATATTTAAATACGGGTTTTCTAGCAACCATTTGTTTTCCTTTATTAATTTTCCAATCCTACCGAGACTGGTTTCATTACTAATACTATAATGTATCCTGTAAATCCCGTCGCTATCTTTGCTGTATCTGGGATTTACCATCCACCAATCATTACCTTCTATAACAGATTTCATAAAGGCATCATTTATACCAACACTTATATTAAAGTTAGTTAAAAATGAGTCTTGCATTGGACTTTTCTTAGCTTGTATAAAGCCTGCATCTTCTGGTACAAAAATGCTATCTTTAGATAGCCTATCTGCCATTTCTCTCAGTATCGGATTTACTTCGTATGAACCATCTTTTTCAATTTGATCGAAAGCGTCTCTTATTGCCTTAATAAACATCTTTACCTGTGGTGGGAGAGTATTAGATAAAGCCCGCCAAGGATCATAGTCTGGGTTATATATGTCTGGATGCCATACATGCAATATACCCATATTGGCTCCTCTTCTCTTGCCACCTTGTTTAACTACGTCTGTTGCTACATCATAAAGCCTCATAAAGCTTAACGGACCACTAGCAACTCCACTTGTGCCTGCAACAATATCTCCTCTAGGTCTTAGTTCAGAAAAGCTAAAACCTTGACCTCCACCATATTTAAATGTTAGTGCTTGAGTCTTTACTCCATCTAGTATGCCTTCCATGCTATCAAATACTGGGGTAACGTAGCATGCACTTAATGCTCCTTTAGCACCATCAACAAACATGTTAAATAGCGTGGGTGAGTTGAACATAAATTTACCTTGGATTAATAAGTTGTAGAGCCTTTCTTTATCTACTCTGGACGAAAAACCTTCTGCAACTCTTCTCATAACCATCGAAGGTGTTTCCATGGGTGTAAGAAAAGGACTTTTTATAATATATCTCGATTGCAAGACCTTTATGGCATTATATGTAAAGACAATATCATCTTCACACGGCTCATTTCTTTTATCTTCTAAATAATCTTTAACACATTGAGGTAAATCTGCAAGCCTTCCCCCATTAGGGGCATTCTTAGAATACCATTTTGTTACATCTTCATAGATTTCTTTTAAAAGAAGCTTTCTAGCCTCTTTCTCTATCTCTGGCTTAAAAGTAGATTCCTTTATTAGTTGTAATTGTTTAAGCTCATTATTAGTCATATTTCACACCTTCATAAGCTTTCTAGCCTATCTAGGTCTGTGTAATTTAAGTAAGTTCTGCCAGGGTAAATAATAAGAATCCTATTTAGCAATATAACTTTTTGTAACAGGGGTTTATATTTGCTTATTTTAAATGGTATTATTTGCATTTTCATCACCTATATGAATACACAATTTATTTTGTTGCAGTACCCTAATTATTCATATATTCTGTATTACCTTATATTAATTGTTTACCCTTTTGCAAAAGTTTTAATTATTAAATTATTATTAGAATTAATGGAGATTTTAAATGGTATTGTGTTCAGTCTGCAAAAAAAGAGAGGCTGTATATTATAGAAGATATAGTGGAGAAGCTTTGTGCGCAAAATGCTTAAATAATTCTGTAGAAAAAGATGTAAAAAAAGAAATAAGTAAGATAAAAATCCTAAATATAAACAGCAAAATTGTAATACCAATAACCTTTTTTGCACCCAGCTCTTCCATAGTTTTAGCCAACATGCTTTCTAGGATTGAAAAAAGGTTTAAATCAAAAATAGTTATATTAGTACCAAATGTATATAATAGAAGTGATATTATCGGATTGCTTGATAAAAACGATAGAAGTGATATTATCGGAATAAAAATAAATAATTTTAATTATGATGCTCTAAAAAATATATCATTGCAGGAATGCATTAGATTTGAAAGAGCATGGAGCATTAAAGCAAGTAAAGAAATAGGTTATGAAAATATTGCTTTACCTATAACGAGAACTGATATATCATTAATTCTGGTAGACTCATTGTTAAATGGGCAAAGAGATTTTATTTCAGAGACCTATGATACATTAGAGTTTAACGGATTAAATATATTTTATCCATTTGCATCAATCGAGGGAGAAACTTTATCTGCATATGAGATAATTGCTAAAATTATTGTAAAACCATTGTGTTATCCATATATTAAATCAAAAAGTGTCTTTTACTCAATAGGTGGTAATAGGCCTGAACTTGATTTTGGATCGGAGAAAATTATTCAAAAGTTTAGGTCTATTAATGCAAATAGGTGCAAGATCTGTGGAGGATTTTCAAGTAAAGATGTCTGTAAAGTATGTAAAAAGCTAAACCTTGAAAACATTGATATAGAATTCCTAAGCTAGATTAGATATTAATGCTTTTAAATAGTCTTTTTCATTTTTATTTAAATGAATTGCTATGCTTATCCTATCTTTTTCTAACAGGCTTGGGGGTTTAATTTCTCCATCATATATTACGTAACCAGAGTTGATTATTTCCTCTATAAGCCTTGTATTGTAATGTCTTGTTAGATCTTTTAATGAATTTTGAAAATCCAGACTTTCTTTAATTTCTTTTTCGTCTAGAATAGCCCCGCATATTATACAGGTTAGGTCAGGCATAACTGAATTAAATCCACATCTAGGACATTTTATTGGAGTAGGTTTACCATACATGTTCCAAAGCTGTCTTAAACTTTCTATTATATCGTTTGCATTTAATTTTTTAGCTATTTGATACAAAATAGGAGTAGCTTTGCCAGCTATATCAGGGGCGTATGCTATCAAAAACTCTAGCCTTTCTCTATCATTTATTTTTCCTTCTTCTAATAAAATAGATGCAATGCTTTTCATAAATTGCTCTTTTGATAATAAAACCTTTTTTATTATGGATTCCTCGCTTGGTTTCGTAACTCTAGACTCCGATATAGAAATTATTACTTCTTCAACGATATTTTTTATATCCTCTGGGTTTAAACCAATTAGATCTAGTCCTAGTTTGCCAATGAGTTCATTTGATATATCCTCAACAAATTTTTCTAATTCTTCATTGCTAAGCTTTGGTTGCTTCTTACTTTTTTTACCCTTATTATTAGTTTTCTTATTTTCATTATTACTTAAGTTCTTGTCTTTGCTTTCGTGTTTATCTTTTTTTCTTCCTTTTCTAGGCATAGACACCATCTTTCTAAATTATTTTATTAATTTTTGTACTTAAATTACTTCTTCCTTTTTATTCCTATAAAATAATAAATATAATAGATAAAGCAGTAGAAATTAATGGTACAGAATCAAATATAATTTCTCCTCTTTCTAATGTTAATCCAACAATCATTGATCCAATTAATGTACCTAGTTCTCTAAGCATATAATATGAATGAGACCCATATCCACTAGAACTCTCTGAAAACGAATTGTACAAAATTATATCAATTATACTAAAAAGCATATAAGATATTGTTATAAAAACTATTAAGCTAACGAAGTCCTTTATCAATGATATTGCTATGACAAGCCATAAACCTCTAAATAGTATAGCTAAAATTGCCAATCCTTTACTATTTGATGAAATTAAAGAGATTAAAATTAAGGAAATAGCCATAATAATGCCTGAAATACCATATGAAAACCATAATAATCCTAAACTAATGGTGGATTTAGCTAAGAGAGGCAATGCTGTAAAAATATAATCTCCTGCCAGTGTAACAAAAAACATTGATAGAGCAATATTTTTTGATGACAAGTTCTTTTTATTAAAATAACCTCTTTTAACTGCATTAGGCAATGCAAAGGCATTATCATATGCTATATATGAGAGCATCTTTACATAGCTAGTTATAGAATCAAATCCTTTTGATAATGAATGCAATGATCTTTCAACTTTTAATTGTAAAGAAGGTATCGTAAAAAATGTTGCCAACCCTATAAAAACTGTAAAATAGATAAAATAATCTAGTTGAAATATATTTCTAATAAAGTATAGAGAAACTAAAGCTAAGCCCCTAATTGAATATAGAGAAAATCTTTGCAGCTCTGTATAAAATTTCCATTTATTGCTGCTTTTCATTTCAAAAATAGTTGTTGATATAGCCAAATTAGAAGAAGCAACACTTAAAGCATGGAACATATAGGCTATAGCTAAGCTTGTCAAACTGTGAAATGTAAACAATAGACCAGTTATTAAAATAGAGAAGAATGATATGCTTATAAGTAATTTGTTTTTCCCCTTATCTGATAGTCTTCCAAAAATAAGATTTGATATTATAAAAGTGGCACTCCATAGCGCACCTATCAATCCATACTCAAAAGGAGTTACAGATGTTCTGTATCCTATATATGTAAATATGCCTATATCCATGGCTGAAAGTAAACCCATAAACAGCATTGCTATTTCAAACCACATAGCTATAGCCTATCTTTAACTAGAAAAAAGGTATTTTAAAGGGAAAGAGCCTTTAATAAAAATTAAAGGCTTAAAGGAGTTATAATAATTAAATACTATATTTTAAATAATTAATAAAATTTTAAAGAAGTAAAAACATTCGAAAATCTGCTTTTATAACTAAAGATCCTTTAAAGTAGAGAAGGATTTATTATAATTTTAGATTAGCACATAATGTGTATTATAACAACATAATATTATTTAGTTATGATTGAAGCTTCTTTATATATGGGATCTAGAAATCCATAACCCTTAATTATACTTATTTTTTAAGTTATTTAAAATATTATCTAAAACGTTGCTAGAAATTGTAGTTCCTTCTTTCTTCTGAAGACAACTCATTATTTTATTCTATCTTCTCCATTGACCAAACACCTTAATACACTTTTATATCTTCTGGCAGTGATAAAAGAAATGCTTTTTTTATGTTAACTAAATTATTAATCTCATTTAATGCCAACTCTATTGCAATTCTCTTAACTTTTCATAAGGTCCTTCTTTTTTTATTGATAAATTAAACGGCAAACTCGTCTTTTAAGGTGGGGGTAAAGTTTTAGAGGTTTATTTTAAAAATAAATTAATGAGTACTAGCCATCAAGGGTATTCTTCACAATATGAGGTAGGCCTCTACTCGTTACCAAATTAAAGAAAAAGGAGGGTGAGATTTCTCCCTCAAGTCAAATAAGGGTGAGAAGTTGTAACTTTGCTCCCACATAGGGAGGAATCAGAGCAACATAAAGGAGAGTAATCCTCAAGACCTCGAGAACAAGCCCTTCGGAGCAGGAAAGATCAGGTTTTACTAATTCTTCTAACTCCAGAAATTACAATTAGAGATCTGCTTATATTGTTTTCTATTTCCATTATTTCTTTTTCTCTATCAAATAAATCTTATTTCTTTTCTTTAGGCTTCTCGTCAAATAACAACTTCTGCTCTAGAACTATTAAATTTCTTTCATGCTATAGTCTTTTATGGTTTAAGTTTTAATTTTTGGGATATATAATTATAGTGATAAGGTAATTTGTAATTGCACAAAAGTTAATATAGAAAAATAAACCTTTAAACATAAAATAATAAGGGCAAAAATTTGCTGTAATGCAAATAATATCTCTTTAAGGTTAGGAGGACACGAAAAATTTGGTGCTATGAAGAAGGCTGGTATTACAGAATTAATGAAGATAGATACCAGGACTGAGCACCTATTTAAAAACTTTTTAATTAAAAATTTTATAGATAATACGCTGATATAATAGAAATCAATATAAACCCTCTCTTACTATTGTTAAATGGTGAGCAATTTTATGAAAATACAAGAAGATGAAGAGACACAACTAAAAGGTGCTAAAGCATATAGAGAAAGCCTGCTATATTTGGTCTTAAGGATACTTGCAGAAAAACCAAGCCATGGATATGAAATAATGAAGAAAATTGAAGAAATGACCCATGGTAGATGGAAGCCAGCAGCAGGTACTTTATATCCATTGTTAGATAATATGCAAAATGAAGGTTTAATAGAAATCAAGTCATATGAACAAGAGGGTGTTAGGGGAGGAAAAAAGATAGTTTATTCTCTTACATTTAATGGTTGGTTAATGCTAAAGGATCAACTAATTAATAAAATATCCATTTATACATCAATGATAAACTATATAATTATGGGAGGAATAGATGCCATGAGGAGGCAAGGCTTTGAGAATGAATCAGAAGAAGTATGCAATACTCTTAAAGAGTGGCTAAATAAACTTGATCTTGAATTAGAAGGGTATTGCAAAAAGTAAGGTGCTCCTGTTTTTGGTTTTATTCTTAGTAGGTGTTGGTTTAACACCAAAATATGTTACAGAAAAAGCTAAGGATGTTTTAAAATCATCAGATATAATATTTGTTGACTCTTATACAATGCCAAATGTTAAAACCTTCTTGGATTATGTTAAAACCTTCTTGGATTATAAAGAGATTTTCATAGCTAAAAGGGATTTATTAGAAAATAACTCTAATGAAATTATTAATTTAGCCAAGAGCAAAAATGTATCGATTATAATACTTGGAGATCCTATGATAGCAACAACGCATGAATCTTTATTGATAGAAGCTAAAAAAATGGGAGTAAAAAGTGAGATAGTAAATGGTGTATCGGGGATATGTGTTGCTAAATCTATTTCAGGGCTTCAATATTATAGATTTGGAAAGACATTAACAATACCAGGAAAATGGAGAAAAACCAAGGCATATAGCATATTATATGGGCTATATGGAAACCTTTGTTTAGATCTTCACACATTTTTTCTATTTGATATAGATGAAGAAGGAAAATCATTAAAGATAAGTGAAGGAATAAATTATCTGTTACAATTAAATAATGAAATTTCAGGATTTAAGGAACTAAGCGAGTTGCTAGGTATAATAATTCATGCAGGAGAAAGCAACATAGTTGACGTTAATACTTTACATGAACTAGCAAATAATGATTTAAAAATGGAAGAACCCTATAGCTTAGCAATACCAGCGTCATTGCATTTTGTTGAGGAAGAATATCTAAAGTATATATTAAATGCTGATTCAAATAAAATAATTAAGCACAAGCAAATGCTTAAAGAAGATTTTTGCGATTATGCAACAAAAATTAAAGGTCTTTTATAAATAGTTATAGTGCATTAAAACTAAACAATATGAGCAAATTTAAACGCATTCTAAAATTAATAAACCGGGTGAACAGAATTTCCACATTTGATGAGCAAAAAGTTAACGATATAATTTCGAAGTATTTTGATGTCACGTTAATTTCAAAAAATAATAATTCTTATCAATTTAAAATTTTAGGCCTAAAAGATGGGGATAAAGTATCATCTGCATTTGTTAAACTCTACAAGGAATCATTCAAGATTAGTTTTAACGTAGCACTAAGGAAAGAAAATAACGAATTAATGCTTTATATGGTAAAAAAAGAAAGTAGGATTAAAAAAAGTGTTGTAATAGGGCTTGCTATTGCCACATTAATAACTGTCTATATTTCAGGATTAGATTTTAAAACTATCAACACAGGATTTGCATGGAGTCCTTTCGCATATTTAATTGGATTGATTATACCTTTATTGATTCATGAAGCTGGTCATTGGATAACTATGAGAAGGTATAATGTTCCAGCCAGTCCTCCATATCTATTACCAGCCCCTCCATTGCAATTTGGTTTTCTGGGAACCTTTGGGGCAGTAATAAATATGGAATGGGTGCCTCCAACCAATGATATATTGGCTTTAACAGGAGTGATGGGACCATTATTTGGTTTTTTGGCGGCTATACCTTTTGCATTTATAGGACTAAAATACTCTACATTAATGCCATATTCACCTGTATCTTCTTCAACAATAAGTCTAGTCCCATTAATCCTAAGCATAATAACATATGTTGAAAAGATACCTCAAGGATATATTATACAGCCTTCTGCCATGATGTTTGCTTCATATATTGTATTTTTTATAACTTTCTTAAACCTAATTCCTGTTTCTCAACTAGATGGAGGACATGTATTAAGAGCTGCATTGGGTGAAAGAGGTCACTATGTAGCTTCTCAAATTTTCATAGTGGCATTAATATTGGCTGGGATATGGTATTCTACTTTTGCACTTTTTGGAATATTTGTCCTGTTTATATTTTTAATTACTAGAGGAAAACATCCAGGAGCAGCTATGGAAAGTAATAAAATATCATATAAAGGTTTATCAGCAGTTATAATATATTGTTTGTTATTAATTTTAACATTACCTTTGCCATCTTAAAATTTTGTATTTTTAAACTGAAAGTCATGCTCTTTAAGAAAAGATTATATGATTACTTCATGTCGAATAACCATTAATAATAAAATAGAAGTTTTATTTTATATGAATCTTAATATTATTTTAAGAACTACTAAAATTTCTTTTACAAACACTTAACACGAAGTTTGCTAATTCGCTTCCTTCTATATCCTTTAACATAACTTTTATAACAAAAATAAATTGATCTCCTAAAATCTCATGGGCTAGTTCACTAGCATTTTCAGGAGATCTAATAAGTAACTCTGCAAAGTTCATCATGTATTTATTTTTTGAGCTATTTTCAAGTAAAATATATAGCCCCGTAAAAGCTTGCATGGCATTTTTGCTAAGCCTACTAATAAGATTGTTATAGTTTTCATCTTTAAATCCATTATAATTTACCATGCTATGTCTCCTCAAATCTGTAATATAATCCTCATATTGGAACATTAGATGTCTTACCTCATTATTTATAGATAGCCATCAATATAGAAAATTGCTAAGTAGCGAATTAATTTATTTTATCGGAGAAAAGCTTATATACTAAACTTATAATAAAAAGATAATAATAAAGGCCAGGATTTCTAAAGGTACTCCTTAATTTATTATTGTAGTTTTCCTCATAACTTCATATATCTAATGAAAACATTACTCTATAGGGAGTTAGGAGCTGACAAGACAAATGACAAGTCTCAATCCTTCTAGGGGCTGGGGGTAATGCTTTTAAGGTTTATTGTAAAAATAAATTAATGAGTACTAGCCATTAAAGAGGTATGCTTCATAGAGAAGGGTCGTTAAAACTAAGTATTTCCATTTCTATTGCTGACTAGCCCAAATTTATTAAACTCTTTATCTAAGTTAAAAGAAGAGGATATTAGCTGCAAATTAAATGAAAATATTAAATTTCCCTAGCATAAAATACTAATAGGTGGGAAAATGAGCGAAGCTGTTGATGAGGAATCAATAGAGGAAGAAGAGGAAGAAAATTCAGAATCTATTATAGAATATAAAGTGGAAAGTCCAGAATTGCTTGAAATTATGTTGAATTCGTTTGATATTTTAGAAAGGGCAACACAAAGAGAAATCAGTATTAATGAGGCCAAAAGCATGTATGATGAAAGTGTTGGAGTCAAGATGGCAGAGCTTTCAAGTTCTTCTATAAAGAAAACAAGAAAGAGCAAAAAGGGTTCTCAGAAATCAAAGAAAAAGAGCTCAAGCATTAAAGCAAAGAGCAAAAAGGGTTCTCAGAAATCAAAGAGTTCTCAAAAAAAGAGAAAGAAAAAAGAAGTAAATAAAGATAATGTAGAATCCAAGGAGTGATCGTTTATAACAATATTCTATTTATTATTAAGCTAAAATGCTATGCATACTTTAATTTAAAAAAGGTTAACTGCCTTCTATAACAGGTTCATATCCAATTAATTTTAGAGATTTTATTATAATGTCTTCCTTTAATCTTCTATCAAATGTAATTACTACATATTTTTTCTTATCTTCTTTTAAAAGTTTTAAATTATCTACAACTACTGCTCCTTTAATCATATCGCTTACATCTTTATCTGGTGTTAAATAATCTTTAAATTTCTTTTGCTGATATGAATAAAATTCATCAAAATTATTTAATATCCTAAAAGATTCATTTATATCTTTTGATTTTATATTTAACTCTTTTACTATCTCCTCTAAGAGTTTTTTAGCTTCATCCAGTTGTAATTTCACACTCATATATTTTCCCAAATCAATTTTTAATGATATTTTCTTCATAGTAATTCATCCTTTATTTATATTATTATGATACCCTTTTAAAGTATTTTATGCTAAAATCTTTATGACAAAGTAAAAAAGATACATCTTATGACGGGGCAAAGCTTTTAATTATATTTAAGATGAATATGATAGGATAAAGATGTTTTTTCTTAGTTAACTTAATATCGATAAGGAGTATTATTAAGATCTCAGGGGGCAAGCCTTTAGAGCATGAAGAGTCGATGATCTAATAGAGCAAATATCTAAAAACACTTAGTTTTTAACCCTAAAATAATAGAAATTATTAAAGGATACATAGGTGAGACAAGTGTCAGGGACATATATGACTTATCCAAAAATAAGAGAGGATATAGAAATAGGGCCACCTTATCTAACAAAATATGAAAAAGCAAAAATAATAGGTATTAGGTCGTTGCAATTAACACATAATGCACCCCCATTAATTAAACCTGAAGTAATAAATTCTAGCGATCCTGTAGAGATAGCAAAATATGAAGTAGAAAATGGTATATTGCCAGTGTCTATTATAAGATATACTCCTTCTGGGCTAAAACAAGTAATACCAATTAAAGTTCTTCTTCAAGCTAACTTTCTTTAATGTTTTATGTTTATGGACACCTTTATTAGCAAAGGCGATTCATTTGTTTGTTTATATCTTTACATTTTTAAATTTTTAATCTATCCTTCAATAGAATTACCAAGTTTTTTATGAGTTTATTTTAAAGTTTTTTAATTCTGATCAAAGAGCAAGGCTTGTCGCTATTTGTTATGTTTTAATAAGAAATTTATAAAAACAGATGTTATTCTTAAAAAAATTAATGGAACGTTATATTTACTTTTGGTAATTTTATTGGCTGGAATGATACTCCATGACCTGTATAAAATTTGTTAAACCATTCATAAAAGTGCAATCTTAGATCGTGGGCGAATGCTACTATTCCTTCCAATCCAGCTGTTAGTAAATTACCTAATATATAGATTATTACAGCTCCTATAAACATTAATGGATTCCTGAGTCCAACAGGATCTATTACTAAAGCAAGTATGGTAAACCCGACCATTAGTCCTGAATGGGCAAGGCTAAGACCCAGTATTCTTAGGAAGCTTATAGTATTACCTAATGCAAGTAACATTGCTTCAAACATACCTATGAATGATTCCATTGGATTTAGCTTAAACCCTTCACCCATCGCAGCTCTAACTATACCTTTTCCAAAAAGAATCCAAATTAACGCAATTATTGCTCCATAAAACACAAACGCCTCAAATGGCCCCCCTCTGCCAACTCCGAATATTGCTGTTTTTATTATTGTACCAGCTTTATATACATTAAAATAAATTAAAAAAGGAGAAGTTGCTGAAGTAAAAAGTAAAAACATTGGTACCTTTTCTCCTATCATATCTTCGTAATCTTTCTTTAGATAGCTGTTTATTATTCCTAAAAGGGTGCCAAAAATTAGCATAAATGCTCCTACCCAAAATGAAATATCCATCGCTTCAGCAAATAAGCTACTCATTAAAGATGATGATCCACCAGTAATTGATACATCTACAGGAGATTCTAAAGGAGCTGCTTTTAATCCAATGCTATGCCATAATAGATCTAAGTGTAAAAATTCTGCTGGTATAGGGCCAAAGAATTCAGATGCTAAAAATCCAGTTATCATACCTGCTATACCCAATATGGCAACTACCTTTCCTATATCTTTACTTCTAGGCATTAAATAAAATAAAGCGAATAGTAAAACTAACAAACCATGGCCGATATCTGGAAACATTAGACCAAATATTATTGGCATTGTAATTGCCATAAAAATTGTAGGTATTATTTCATCAGAGTTTGGAGTTCCATACATTTTTAATATAGATTCAAACGGTTTAAATGCCTTAGGTATATCCATTTTTGTTGGTATTTCTTTTTCTCCTCTTTTTATTCCAAGACTATATAGCATATATGCTCCTTGGGTCGAATTATTAAGTATTGTCTTTAGTTGCTTAGATTCTTTAGCATCAACAAATCCATGAACAAAAGATGCTGTTTCAGTCGATGCTGTGTTATTTAATATTTTAAATACTTCGTTCAATACATAAATTTTTGTATAATAAATCTTTAGGTCATTGATTTTTAAGTTAAGTTTTTGTTTAATCTGATTTATTTCATCGTTTATATTATTTATTTCATCGTTTATTTCTTTTATAGCAATACTTGGTATGCCAGAAAATTCTGTTCTGATAGCTATCGGTGTAAATCCTAATCTGTTTATTTCATTTAAGGCTTTCTTAACATTTTCTGGCATACCAGCTAAACCTATAATGTCTTTTTCTCCCTCTATTTCGTCTATTGAAATTATTATGTTTAGATCTGAAGAGATTTTTTTAACACTTTCTATAACCTCTTTGGGAATTGTACCTATAATAAATGATATGTTTTTGGCTTGATATGGACTTCTTATATCTTTATCAATATAGGAAACTGCAGATAGAAGATTCTTTAACTCATTTAAATCAACCAGTCTGTTTTTTAAATCGTTAATTTTTGTTGATTCCTTTTCAAATTCTGTTTCAAGATTTGCATTTTGATTTATTGTTTGATTTAAAAATTCCAGCCAATCTGATATTGTTAAATCAATACCTTCTATTAGTTGTGGTTCCGTGTCAAGTATTTTAAAATAGCCTTCAAGCCTTGCTTTTCTTTCAGATGCTATTCCTGAGGCAGATCTGTATGTTTTGGTGGAATATCTATTAAGCTCTTTTGTAGGCTGTTCTATATGGAAAATACCTGATGTAGATATGTCAGCAACTACCTTATCATAAAGGCTATTTGGCACAACTATCAGCACTTCTTCGACTCTATTGGGAACGAACAAGCTTGGCACCACTCGAGTCCGTGTCTGAATAGAAAATAACCTCTTAAGAATATAAAATTTTAAAGTAAAAGGTATTATGAATCTTTTTTGCTTAAATTTCAATAAGATTTAATAAGAACAAATATTATTTTAAGATTTTCCTAATTAGCATAATTTTTATAATAAGAAAACTGCTCTTAAACTGATATTATATAAAAGTTAAAATTAAAAAATTTTGATATATTATAATGGATTAATAGATTATGAATATGAGACTTCGAAAAATGATTAAATTTTTAATTAATATTTATTATTATGGACCGATTATTTAAGCTTAAAAAACTATTTTAATATGATTTATAAGTGGGAGTATAAATTGAGTGTTGAGGGTAAAGTTTATATTATAGGTGATAAGGTTAGCATTAATTTATTTAGAATTGCTGGTATACCTACAATTGAAGCTAATTCTCAAAAAGAAGTTGAAAATAAATTAAAAATAGCAAAAGATAATGGTGCAAACATGGCAATAATATTAAAGCATTTGGTTACCGATGAAAAATCCATAAGAAAAATAGCTTCTGCATTAAATTTGACTATATTAATTTTGCCTACTAAATGGTCTAAGGCAGAACCCATTAATATAGATAAACTTCTTGCTGAAGCATTAGGAATGGGGTGATTAGCTTTGCCGAGTTCGGGGAATCCAAAAAAAGTTGCTGAGGAAATAATAGAAAGGAAATTGCCTGAGTCAATGAAAGTTATAGATGATGCGTATAATGCATCTCTCAAACTCTTAAACGATTCTTATCAAGAGGCTTTAAACGAATTACAAAAAGGAATTAATGAAAAGTATCAAGAAATTTCGGAGCTATTAAAAAGTGCTGAAGCAAGCCTACAGTTAGATGTTAGAAAAAAGGTATCAGAAAGAAGAAATCAAATAATTAATAATGCTTTTAAAGAAGCCTTGGATTCAATAAAGTCCCAAAAAAATGAGGAGTGGTATGTCAACTTTATGAAGAAAGTAATAGAAGCAATATCAACAGAAGCAGAAAGTTATGGAGGATTGATATTGTATGTATCAAATGATGATATAAATTTAGCAAAAAAGATCTCAGCTCAATATAAAAATATAGAGGTCTCAAAAGAAAGCATAAATATAATTGGAGGAGTAATTGCTATGAGTGGAGATGGCTCAACAAAAATAGATTATAGCATTGATCAGATTATTAGGGAAAATGAGGTATTTCTTAAAGGAGTTGCATTTGAAAAATTGTTTGGAGGTAGATGATTATGGTTGTTAGAGGTAGAATTAATAGGATTACAGGCCCATTGGTTTTAGCAGAAAATATGACTGGCATACAGATGTATGAAATGGTAAGGGTTGGAGGAGAAAGATTAATTGGAGAAGTAACAAGAATAAAAGGAGACGTTGCATATATACAGGTTTATGAATCTACAACAGGGTTAAAGCCTGGGGAACAGGTTGAAGGCACAGGCGCACCTTTGAGTGTTGAACTGGGTCCAGGTTTATTAGGAAATATATATGATGGAGTTCAGAGGCCTTTACCTTTTATAGTAGATTATTTAAATAAGACTTCTCCTAAAAGAAGCATATTTGTTGAAAGAGGTATTAATGTAAGCTCTCTTCCAAGAGACAAGAAGTGGCACTTTACTCCTAGTGATACTATATCAGGAAAAAAAGTATCTGGAGGAGATATAATAGGTTTTGTTCAAGAAACGGAGTTAATTTTGCATAAGGTTTTAGTCCCACCCAATATACATGGCGAGGTGACATGGATAGCACCAGAGGGGGACTATACGATAGTAGATCCTATAGCTGAAGTAAAAAGTGGTGAGGAAACAAAAGAAATATATATGTTGCAACATTGGCCTGTTAGATCTCCAAGACCATACAATTTAAAGCTGGATCCATCAGAGCCTTTAATAACTGGTCTTAGAATAATTGATACGCTATTCCCTATGGCCAAAGGAGGTACTGGTATGATACCGGGGGGGTTTGGAACAGGTAAGACAGTTACAATGCATGGATTAGCTCAATGGTCATCAGCAAATGTCGTACTCTATATAGGTTGTGGGGAAAGAGGTAATGAAATGACAGAGGTGCTAGAAAGATTCCCGACATATAAGGATCCATGGACTGGTAAACCGTTGATGGAGAGAACTGTATTAATTGCAAACACAAGTAATATGCCGGTAGCAGCTAGAGAGGCAAGCATTTATGTTGGTATAACAATTGCAGAGTATTATAGAGATATGGGTTATGATGTACTATTAGTTGCTGATTCCACAAGCAGATGGGCTGAGGCTTTAAGGGAAATAGCAGGTAGGCTTGAAGAAATGCCGGCAGAAGAAGGTTATCCAAGTTATCTTGCATCGAGATTGGCGGAATTTTATGAAAGGGCTGGTAGAGTGAAAGCCTTTGGATCTCCAGAAAGGATTGGTAGTGTAACGGTTGTAGGAGCTGTAAGTCCTCCGGGTGGTGACTTTACTGAACCTGTAACAACTCATACAAGAAGATTTACAAGAGTATTTTGGGCTTTAGATACAGCTCTAGCTTATAGTAGGCACTATCCAGCAATAAATTGGATATTAAGCTATAGTTCATATGTAGATACAGTGGCAGATTGGTGGGCAAAGAATGTAGATCCTCAATGGAAAGAGTATAGAGACCAATTAATGGATATACTATTAAGAGAAAATGAATTGCAAGAGATAGTGAGGTTAGTGGGAACTGAAAGCCTAGATGAGAGAGATAAGTTAGTTTTAGATGTTGCTAGATTGATAAGAGACGGATTCTTAAAGCAAAATGCCTATGATCCTATAGATACATTTGCCTCACCAAAGAAACAAGTTGAATTAATGAAATTAATGATAGACTATTATAAAGGTGCTTTGCAATTAGTAGAATCTGGAATTCCAGCTTCAAGAGTAAAAGAAGCCTTAGGAAGATTATATGTTGATATGGTAAAGGCTAGGTTCAGCATACCAAACGATAAGTTAGAAATGATTGAAGGTATTAAGAAGCAAGCCCTTAATTTGCTTGATAGCTTGAAGTCAAAGGGTGGTGAAAAAGCATGAGTTCAGTTTACGGTATAAGGGAGTATTCAAGAGTTGTTGAAATAAGAGGGCCATTGATATTTGTGGAAGGCATAAGCAAAACAGCTTATGATGAAATAGTAGAGATAGAGCTTTCCAACGGATCAAGAAGAAGGGGGAGAGTGTTAGATGTTTCTAAAAATTTAGCAGTTGTTCAGGTTTTTGAAGGTACTACAGGAATTACTACAACAGGCACAAAGGTTAGATTCCTTGGAAGACCATTGGAATTGCCTGTATCTGAAGATATGTTAGGCAGGATATTTAATGGCTTAGGAGAGCCAATAGATAATGGTCCTGAGATTGTTGCAGAGGAAAGATACGATATAAATGGATCACCAATAAACCCAGCTGTTAGAGCGTATCCAGAAGACTTTATACAAACTGGTGTAAGTGCTATCGATGGTATGAATACATTAGTTAGAGGGCAAAAACTTCCTATATTTAGTGGGAGTGGATTGCCGCATAATCAACTAGCAGCACAGATAGCTAGGCAATCAACTGTTAAAGGTCAGAATGAAGAGTTTGGAGTCATCTTCACAGCAATTGGAATAAAATATGATGACTTTCTATTCTTCAGAAAGTTCTTTGAGGAAACGGGTGCTTTAAACAGGGTGGCGATGTTTGTTAACTTAGCAGACGAACCAGCTATGATAAGGTTGGTAACCCCAAGAGTAGCATTAACTTTAGCAGAGTATTTAGCATATGAAAAGGACATGCACATCTTAGTAATATTAACTGATATGACAAATTATGCAGAAGCTTTAAGAGAAATAAGTTCATCTAGAGAAGAAGTTCCTGGAAGACAAGGTTATCCAGGTTATATGTATAGCGATCTAGCAAGCATATATGAAAGGGCAGGAAGGGTTCATGGTAAAAAAGGAAGCATAACACAAATACCAATCCTATCTATGCCGAACGACGATATAACTCATCCAATACCAGATCTAACGGGATATATAACTGAAGGACAGATAGTTTTAAGTAGAGATCTTTACAACAAGGGTATTTATCCACCTATAAACGTGTTAATGAGCCTTTCAAGACTCATGAAAGAAGGTATTGGCCCTGGAAAGACAAGGGAAGACCATGCGCAGGTTAGCGATCAGCTTTACGCATCTTACAGCAGGGGTGTTGAACTAAGAAGCTTAGCCGCTGTAGTAGGAGAAGAAAGCTTAAGTGAAACTGATAGGAAGTTCCTAAAGTTTGCAGATTTGTTTGAAAAGAATTTCCTATCCCAAGGTCTAAGGGAAAATAGAAGCATAGAAACTACTTTGGACTTGGCATGGAATATATTATCGGAATTACCAGAAGAAGAGCTAACAAATATAAAAGAAGAAATGATCCAAAGATATCATCCAAAGCATAAAAAGTAAATTTTATCAATTTTTAATTTGCTCTTTTATATATTAATACTATAATAATTGCTTTTTAGCTATTCTTTTTATAACACATTAATCAGGGATTAATTCTGAACCAATTTTTTCTTCTTTTATTAATCTCCTATAAACGTTATCTGGATCTTTTCCATCAATAAATATAACTCTTATTTTGCTCCTTTTAATCAAATCAAATGCAACATGATCTAAGAGCTCATAGCTTCCAGCTATTTGCTCCATATTTTCTATTAAAGATTCCATTTCACCATAAGAGACTTTAAATAGCTTTTTTGCATTATTATCATTAGGTCTTTTTGTATAGATACCATCAACGCCGTTAAGCATATTTATTACTAATTTGGAGCCCAATGCTTCAGCTAAAATCATAGAAACCGCATTTGTGCTATGTCCTGGTTGTAATCCACCTAATACTGGTATTAAGTTTTGATTTGATATTTCTATTGCTTCAATGATATCTTTAGGTACTTTTGGAGACGAATATGGCATAAGAGCTATAGATAGGCTTAATGCATTTAATCTTGCAGATTCTATTCCTATTACATCTAATATAGATTCAGAATCATTTATGTTCCTTAACGTATTTATATAAGCTCTGGCTAGAGGTCCTCCTCCTACAACAATGCCCAATTTAAATTCTTTTTTAATAAGATTAATTAAATTCTCTTTTAACTTTAAAATATATTCTAGATTTGGTGGATACAATAAACTACCGCTTATTTTTATTACTATTTTTTCCAATTTTTCTCCCTTTTGCGAATAAGTTGAAAGTTCCACACTTTAGGAGGATGATAAAATTTATAAATATTAAACGGCTTGCAGTAAAAGCAATAAAAACCTTTAGCCCTGTATTTTAGAGCAGATCAGTTTTCATAAAGTTTAAACATAAAGATCATAGGAAATCTGAAGAGAGACAATAGTTCTGTGATCGACCCATAGTACTCAGGTTTCAAATGTCTTGTGCAAATTTCCATAAAATTAAAATATGAGTCTCAGAAGCCTAGCTTCGATCATCGTTGTTCTCACAGCTTTTAACCTTCTTCATCGACAATTATTATGAAAAGCATAAATTAATATAAATTTTTATTTTTACTATTTAAAATAGCATAAGATGCTCTTGACTTTAATCATTCATCAATTATTAAAATACATTTATAAAATTTATAATTTATAATGATTTAATGTTTAATTCAGAAATAGTTTAGGTAAAGAAAAGTTGATAAAAATGGATAAAATTGCAAACAAACAAAATACAAGTAACAAGGGTTTAGAAGAAATATTTTGGAAGGAAATTGTATGTGAAATAGAAAACTACTCAAAGAAAGGATGCTATGAAAAAGTAAATAATTTAATGAGCCTCTATATGCTTAAAAAGCTAAGAATTTTTGCATCTAATTTATCAATTAACTCTCATAATATACTAGATGCTGGCTCGGGTCCTGGTACTTCTACAAGTTATATTAAAATTATTAATAATAATGCTAATGTAATAGCTATGGATCCATCGTATTCAATGTTGGAAATCGCTAAAAATTCAATCAAAAACATAAATTTAATAAATGGTTTCTTTGAAAGCATACCTCTTAAGGACAATTCTATGGATTCTGTAATTGCTATGTTTTCATTTAGAGATGCAAGAAATTATGAAATAGCATTGAAAGAGTTTTCTAGGATATTAAAGTCTGATGGTAAACTAATAATATTAGATTTATATAGGCCAGAAAATATATTAGAAAAAATTATATCTTTTCTTCAATTTAATATATTGTCTGTGATATCTGGTTTTTTGATGGGTTGTGGAAAAGATTCTCTCAGATATCCCGATTTGCATAGAACACTTAATAATATGTATACTTCTAAAGAATTTGAGTTTGTAGCAAAAAAATATTTTAAAAAAGTAATTTTTAAGAAAATGCCTATAATAGTTGGAATTTTATATGCAAGAAATCCTATAAAGAATTTATGAATTTTAAAAAAGCTTAAAATTCTTTATTTATTTTTAAAATAAAAGTAGATAGAATACATATTAATAAACCCTAAAGGTTAAGCTTTGTATGGATAGAAAGGTGCGCTAAACTTGAACAAAGAAATAACTTCTGAAGACATTGATGTAATGATACTAGAAAAATGGGAAAAAGTAAGAGAATTTCTGGGGCCAAAAATAGAGGAGACAGCCAAATCTATGGAAAATATGGGCATTGAAGATATACCAAATTATCTAACAAAAGGAGGAAAGATGTTTAGAGGCTTTTTAACAATACTGTTTGCAGAATCATTGGGATCATCGATGGAAGAGGCTTCAGATGCAGCAATAGCTATAGAGATGGTTCATGCAGCAAGCTTGGCTATAGATGATATTGTTGATAATGATGTAAATAGGAGAGGTAAGTTATCGAGCTGGGTTGTATATGGAATTGGAAAAACTGCATTGACAGCATTGCTTTTGGTTCCAGTTGCTCAAAGGATAATAGAAAAATATGGGTTTGATGCAATAAAATACAGTATAAAGGCATGGGAATCTATGGTTAAGGGAGAGATATTAGATGCTTATGCATCAATTAAGTTAAAGCCGTCAGAATACATAAATGTGGCAAAACTTAAAACAGCATCATTATTTAGCCTATCAACAATTCTAGGTACATTAGCAGCTAAAAATAACTTAGCTTTAGATAACGCAGAGATATATGGTGATAAATTAGGAATAGCATATCAGATGGCAGATGATATTAGCGACTACTATTCTTATCTTATAGGTAAAAAGGATAAATTAGATCCAGGAGAAATATTGTTTGAAAAATGGGTTATTAGAAGCCATTCAGGTATAGAAAAAGGGGATAATGTAGTTAAGAAGGGCATGAGTACATTAAATTCTCTAGTCAATGATGCTTCAAATATAATAAATAGCTTCCCTAACTCATCTCAAAAAGATATGCTAATGAGAATTCCCCATTTTATGGTTTCTAAAATGCTAGAAAGTGTTGGCCTTTCTTTTAAGATATTTTAATAAAATATAAGTTTTAAATTTGAACTAATTTTATGGTGGAAGGTTGAGCGATTTTATTCAAAAAAAGTTGGAACTAATGCAACAATTAAAGAACGGCGGTTATATTAAGTCTAACAAAGTTGAGGAGGCAATGATAAAGATAGATAGAGCATTGTTTGTACCAAGTAAATATATTAATGAGGCTTATGATGATAAACCAATTCCTATTGGATTTGGTCAAACTGTTAGTGCCCCGAGCATAGTTTCATATATGACAGAACTTTTACAATTAGATGAAGGTCATAAAGTTTTAGAAATTGGAACCGGTTCTGGCTATCAGACAGCGATTTTGGCATATTTGGTTAAGGAAACTGGACATGTGTGGTCTATAGAAAGGATTAAAGAGTTGTCAGAATTTTCACGGCAAAATTTAGAAAAGGTTGGACTATTAAATTATGTAACTCTAATTGTTGGAGATGGTTCAATAGGTTACGAATTAGAAAGTCCTTATGATAGAATTATTATTACTGCAGCATCTCCCCGTATACCAAATTTTATTAAGATACAATTAAAAAATACCGGTAAAGCCGTTTTGCCTGTGGGTGATAGATATGAACAAAAATTAGTCATAATAGAAAAGGATAAATATGGAAATCTAAATATAAAATATGATATAGGAGTAATCTTTGTTCCATTGGTTGGCTTGGATGGATTTCTTGAAAACAATTAATTTATGTGGTGATAAGTTTTATTATTAGAAAAAGATAAGTAAATAAATGCGATGAAGAGTGTGGTGGACACGGAAGCGTTTAGCTGTGACGACAAGGAGCCCTCTGAGCAATTCGGCAAAAGTTTTTTGTTCTATGCTTTAATTTTTAATGTAACCAATAGATAAGAAAGATTGACATGTTTTATTTAATAGACAAAAAAGTGCAAGGTTTTTAATATTTTTGTATTAATATTGTCTGGCATATCTCATTACTGTTACCGCACTTTTCCCGCATATTGGGCATTTTTCATTGTTAATTTTTTCGCTTGGCCATGGAGTTCCAAGACATTTTGCTTCAAGCCTTTCCATTATTTTATTGGCACATTCTTCATTGCCACACCAAGGTATCTCTACTATTCCGTCTTTTCTATCTAGATATGATTTTGCTTCAACTAAATTATTTGTTCTATGAATTTTTTGCATAATATTTTTCCAAGCTCTTTCATATAAATTATTTTGTATAAGATTCATTGTAGATATAATTTCTCTAATTAACTCATTTTCTTTTACTATTTTTTTCTCTAGTATGTCCCTTCTAACTAGAGTTACTGTGTTGTTGTGAAGTTCCCTCGAACCTATTTCTAATCTTATAGGTACTCCTTTGGCTTCCCAATAATAATATTTTTCTCCTGGAGTTACTTCATTTCTGTCGTCTATTTTTGTTCTGATTTTTTCATTTTCTAGTTTATTTAATATTGCTTTACAATAGCTCTTTATTAGCTCTGCTTCATTTTCATTTGAAGATGGTATAGGTACAATTATTACTTGTATTGGTGAAATATTTGGAGGTAAAACTAGTCCATTATTATCGCCATGAATGGCAATAAGAGATGCTACTACTCTATCGCTAATACCATAGCTTGTTTGCCATGGAAAATCATACGAGCCGTCCTTAAGTTGTATTTTGAAACTGAAAGCCTTTGTGAAGCTTTGACCTAGGTTATGTGCTGTTCCTATTTGTAAGGTTCTACCATCTGGCATAAGAGTATCAAAGGCTATTGTATATAGTGCCCCTGCAAACTTGTCCCAATCAGGTCTCTTTGAAATTATATAGGGTATGCCTAGGTTATCAAAAAACTTCTTATATATCTCAATGGCTTCATTTACTTGGGCTTCCGCGCTCTCATAACTATCATGAATTGTGTGAGCCTCTTTAAATGTTGTCACCTCTCTTAATCTAATTAATGGTCTTGTTGCTTTGGTTTCGTATCTAAACATGCTAACTATTTGGTAAAGTTTTTTTGGCAATTGCTTATAGCTTTGATACCATAAAGATTCATAATAGGTTATTATTGTTTCGCTCGTTGGCCTCAATGCCAATTTTTGCTCTAGTTCGTCTAATCCACCATGTGTAACCCAAAATACTTCATTTTCAAATCCTCTTATGTGCTCAGTTTCTTTTCCTAGCATCCAATCAGGTATTAATAATGGGAATAAAACCTCTTCATGATTTGTATTATCAAGCAGATTTCTAATCTCTTCAATTACTTTTTTTCTTATTTGAAATCCATAAGGTAGCCAAATTCCCATTCCTTTTACTGGATATCTTCCGTAGTCAAATATTTCTGCTTTTTCTAATACGCTGTCAAACCATTCAGAAAAATTTGATATTATTTTTTCTTTTTTTGGCTCAACCAATCTCTCACCCGTATTATAAAAAATAAAAACATATTATAAGTTATTTCTAAAACAGTTTAATTAAAGCTTTTTTAAAATTAAATATTGTTATAAAGATTGTTTTGCGAAGAGTTAAAAAAGTTCTTCAGATTAAGTTAAATAAAAATTTTTATAGTTTTTTAATATTTATGGCAAGACGAATAAGACTATTATTGCTATCAGCAAACCATATATTGCTATTCCCTCTCCAAGGACAACAAATATAAATGCTGTTCCAAACAGCTCTCTGTTTTCAGCAACTGCGCTTATTGCTGCCGCACCGGCTACGGCTACTGCATATCCTCCTCCTATACCGGCTAGACCAACTGCTAGTCCTGAACCAAGTGCTTTACCAAATACATCATATGGTGATGTAGTGGCTGCTGAAGAAGAGCTTGCTGCATGCCCTATTGCAATGCCTGTTCCTAGTGCTGCAAATAATGAAACCAATGCCACTAAAATCATTATAGATCTATATTTGGGATTTTTCCACGATTCCTTTAATACTATATTTAGGCCTTTCATAAAATTTTCATTCATTTTGATCACCAAAACCTACTTTATCATACAAATATATTAGCTTTTAACTTAGCTGATTAATAAAATTTACTTTATTACTATTTTAAGTAGTAATAAATTTATTATATATAGAAAGTAAGCATTTTCATAGCTAAGAAAAACTTTTATTAAAATAAAGTCTATATTCTTAAGTAATACATATAGAATGGGGCGATAGCCATGATACTAAGCGATAGAGATATAAAGATTCTGATCAAATCAGATGAATTAATAATAAATCCTTTAAGTGATGATACAATAAGAGAAAATGGTGTTGACTTAAAGCTAGGAAGCCAATATTGTGCATTTAAGAAAACAAATGTTGTTTTAGATCCAAATAATCCAGGAGATTCAATTAATTATTATGAATGCAATAAGTCTGATAGTTTTATTATTGAACCTCATAGGCACTATTTATTACATTCGCTAGAATATGTCAAGTTACCTTCTTATTTAGCAGGTCTGGTTAATTTAAGAAGTACATGGGCAAGGACTGGCATATACATACCAAGCACTGTAACAGATGCAGGCTTTGAGGGCCAATTAACTATAGAAGTAATTGGTAGTGAGTTTCCTGTGAAATTATATGCTGGTGAGAGATTTTTGCATTTGGTTTTAGTTAAAATGGAAACACCATCAGAAAAGCCTTATTCTGGTGAGTATAGGGGGCAACAAGGTGTTAGACTTCCTAAGTTTTTTAAGGGTTAATTCTATTCTGTTACCATTTACACACTTAAGAACTCGTAACCCTTCAGTGTGGATGTCAGTTTTATATTAAAATTATATTAAAAATATTAAGTTTATATAGAGATTTATTTTTTAGAAAAATAATTTGGGAAATGATGGGAGAGAGAATGCAGAAATATTACATAGAAACCTATGGATGTGCCCTATCAGAATTTGATAGCTCTATCATGGCTGCCATACTAACAGAAAATGGTTATATAAGAACTAATAACATTAATGATGCTGATATAGTAATAATAAATACATGTGCAGTTAGGTTGGATACTGAAGCTAAGATAGCAAAAAGATTAAAAGAAATTCAAAATCAAGTAATTAAATCTAAAATAGTTGTATCTGGTTGTCTGGCTAAAGCTAGACCATCACTAATTGAGAGGTTAATACCGAACGCCAACCTATTATCTCCACAAAATGTAACCAAAATATTAGATGTTATTAAATCTTATAATAAGGTAAATTTATTGGATGGAGAAAGAAATACTGAAGTGATGCCAATACCTCCAATAGAGGGTAGTGTTGCTACTATAATGGTGGAAGAGGGCTGCCTTGATAATTGTAGTTTTTGCATGACAAAAATAGCCAGAAGATCTCTCAAATCCTATAAACCAAGAATAATAGTAGAGACAATACAAAATTTAGTAGATAAAAATATAAAAGAAATAAGATTAACGGGTCAGGATATAGCGGTATATGGCGTTGATTTTAACCCAAAGATTAGGTTAAACGATTTAATTTCAATTATATTAGATAAAGTAAAAGGAGATTATAAATTAAGGATAGGGATGATGACACCTGATAAATCTATGGAAATAATTGACGATCTCTTATACTTATATCAAGATGAAAGAATTTTCAAATTCTTTCATATACCAGTTCAGTCAGGAGATGATGATTTGTTGAGGATAATGAATAGAAATTATAATGTTAATGAGTTTAAAAAGCTTCATTATAAGATAAAAAGCAGGTTTCCAAATTCTTTGTTCGCAACAGATATAATCGTTGGTCATCCTGGTGAAGGCGAAGATGCATTTAGCAATACAATGAAATTAGTCAGAGAATTAAGGTTTGAAAGGGTTTATTTAGCACAATATAGTATTAGACCTAGAACAAAATCAGCATCTATGCTCCAAATTCCTGAACCGATTAAAAAAGAAAGAAGTCTTAAGCTAAATAAATTAATTAAGGAAATAGATGAAGATATTTATAAAAAATATATAGGTAGAATAGAAAACGCTATTGTTACATCTAAGGGATTCAGGAGTGGTTATGTACTGGGTAGACTTGAAAATTATTTTCCAGTAGCAATTAAATTTGATGAAAGCATTATAGGGAAAAATATTATGGTTAGGATAAAAGACGCATCATATTTTGATTTAAGGGGAGAGCCTATTTTTACTTAAGCTATTTGTTATCACTTTTTAGATCTTTAATTCCTGGGTATTTTATTACAACAATTTTTATTCCAAGTTTGATTGCAATTTTCTGCATAGCATAGTCATCGGTAACTAATAGCACATCGCTAAATTTTTCTCTAAGTTGATAGCTTAGGGCTAAAACCTCAATATCTGTTTTACTTAGTTTATTTAAAACTTTAATTTTTTTAGCAAATTTTGAAACTAACTCTATATATTTTTTTTCTGGCTCCATCACAATAACTTTTTGTGCTGAAATAGCAGTTTCTAAATCAAATTTTGACTTTTCATCCTTTACTTCATTAATAACGGATGGCGTTAAATACCCTATATTTGGGTTTCCGACTATAAAACCAGTAAAAATTGCTCCAGAATCTAAAACTAAACATTTACCAGTATGTAAGGAGTCTGTTGAATAGCCTTTCATAATAGTTGTCCCACCAGTTAAAACGTGCAATTTTTGCTACATATTTACATGGCTTGACTTGCAGTAATGATTTAGATTTCCCATGTATTTTTTCTTGCCCATCGATATTAATATAGTAACTTCCGCTGTCTTCTTTAGATTCAATCGTAATTAGTCCATTATAGGGCAAAACAACAGGCCTGATGTGTAGTTGAACTGGATTTAAAGGTGCTATAACTATGGCATTTAATCTTGGATCTATAATAGGTCCACCAGCGCTTAAACTATATGCAGTTGATCCTATTGTTGTAGATATAACTACTCCATCGCCATCTATGCTATAAATCTTATTATTTTCGTAGTTTACTATTAGTTTAACTAAACTTCCGTCAGCAGTAAAAATAACTATATCGTTCATGGCACAGCTTCCTTCTTCTTGGTTAAAAATAGGTAAGAGCCTTGGATATTCTACTAATGCATATCTATTCTCTATAAAGTCTAAAACCCTATTTTCAATCTCATATTCTTCAACATCTAGTAGAAAACCCCTCTTACCAGCTCTTATGCTCATAAATATCGAATTGTTATTTTTAATTCTTATTACTGCTCTTAATAATGTTCCATCTCCGCCAATTACTATTATTTTCTCTGGGGGATTATTTTCCATTTTAAACTCTTCATAGCTGGAAAAAGATTTATAGCTTTGTTTTGTTTCATACTCAATAAGAGGGTTAATACCTTGATTTTTTAATAAATCAATAACCTTCTCGGCTATTTTTTCTGCTTTATTGCTGTTAGGCTTAACAACAATGCCGTATTTGTCTCTCTTCAATTTTTCCACCAGTATTTCATTATTGCTTATGATATTCTAAGTTTATAAAAAAATAAGAAAACCCTTCAATTTTTAATTAATAAAAGTTTTGATAGAGGTAGGCCAGGATAATAACCCGCCTTTTGTTAATGCGGCATTTGACTCTGCGGCGGAATTAGGGGCTTGCGTGGCTCCTCATAACCCCCATGCCTTGCTCCACCAGGGATCGGCCGTTTCATAGCATCCTCCGTTATATTTCAATGGATTGCTGCCTTCTAGTTGCCCAGAAGGCCTTACCATATCATCAACATCTAACGGAGGCCCATCGTTTCTGTGCCGTTGCCTGAGGTCTCACCCCAGCCTCTTACAAGGCCTGGTTGCCACCGAGAGGGCGGTGTTTCCTCAGGTCATTAGACCCGTGAGCCGCTATCCTGGCCTACCATATTTTATTATAATTTGAGAGTATTTACTTATTTATCAGACAATCCTATAGATTTCGGAAAACATTTCATTAAGAGAGGAGAAGGAAGGTATGGATAGTGCTCAGTGTATAAGTATTAATAAAACTGATGGCCAAAAAGCTATTAATATACTAAAAGAAGAAAATTTGCTATTAAGCAATCTAAAGCCTAAAACATCGGATAGATATATTTTCTTGCCTGTTAATAATAGCGAAAGAGCAAAAATAATTTTAGATCAAAAATCAATTTTTGCTCAGATATGCAATGAAAGCTTTGATGAATATAAATATAAAATAAAAAGATTGAATAAAGAGGTTCCTGGAATTTCTAGCTATATGATAATTGGTGACATAGCTATTATAAATTATAATAATAATATGGATTTATTAAAGAAAGCTGCTGTAAAGATTTCTTATATGAATCCTAAAATAAAATCGGTTTATGCTAAGATTAATACAGGGGGTGAATATAGAACACCAAGATTGGTTCTATTATATGGAGAAGAAAAAACATATACCCTTTATAGAGAAAATGGAATAAGGTTTTATGTTGATGTTTTAAAGGCTTACATAAATCCAAGGCTATCTAATGAACATTATAGGATTGCAAATTTAATAAATGATAATGAAGATATATTGGACATGTTTACAGGCATTGGGGGTTTTGCCCTTAATATTGCAAAGCTGAAAAAATCTAATATAGTTGCTGTCGATTTGAATCCATATGCAATATCGTTAGCTTCATTAAATTACAGTATTAATAAAAAAATTCTTAGAGGAATAGTTAATTTCTTAAGGGCAGATTCTTTGCATTTAAATTATATTATTAAAGCAAGGTTTGATAAAATAATTATGAATAATCCGACTAAATCATTAGAATTTTTAGAGGCAGCCTGTAAATTGGCAAAGAATGAAGCTACGATATATTTATATTTATTAGATTATAATGACTCAAACCTGATTAGTAGGATAAAAAATGATTTTAGGTGCGAGAGAAATTTTGAAGTCGGTTCTTATAGGAAGGTATTAGAGTATAATCCAAAAATGTCAATTTTTGAAGTAGACATAAATTTAAAAGGCTAATACAAATGCTATAAGACCAGTAATAAATACTCCATCAAAAATACCTGCTCCCCCAATGCTAACCAAAGGTGCAAATATTTTTTCAGGCTCTTTTGCTAAATGAATGATATCAGCTCCTAATAAGCTTCCCATCGATCCGCTTATATATGCTGCTGATGCTGCCGCCGGTCCTAAGCCAGCTATGAGAATTGAACTAATTGCTGCTATTATTGGAGGTATAAATGCAGGAACAGCAATTCCAACGCCTCTTATAGGTCTAGCCAAAAAATAAGTAGCAATGGTATTTATTATCAACGAAACCACTACAGCTTCATAAAATATATGAGAAAATGGGGAATCAGTCATTAATATAAATAATATGATAGAAATAGCTAATGGAGCTATAGCGCCTCCCAAATTAACTGCTATCATCATCTTTGCTTCCCTATAAGCAACCCTTGGAACAGGTATAGGGACACCAAAGAAATCAACATACTCTAACTCCAATACATTTTCTATCATTCCAGTATTAATTGTTTTAACAATTAGGTTTACAAAGCTTAGGGCTGGACTTAAAATTATTAATATGGCTGAAATAATTCCCAATATTATGGCATAACTTAAATATGAAGATTGAGCTATGTAAACTGGAAATTTAAAGGCTAAAAGAGCAATGATTATTCCACCTATTAAGTAAATTGATATAAACATTGGATGTGTTGGTGGTGTTATTACTATTTTTTTGTTATTTTCATCCAATTTCTTTCCCCTGTTTTTAGCTTAAATTTCAGAGATTTTAAATAGAAACAAATGGTTTTAAAAGCTTTGTTTCATGGATTTATCAATTTCTTTTCGTTTTAAATTTTAAAAATATTTATCTTAAATGGTAATAATCAATAATGAATAAATAGAAATAAACCATAAACCCTTAACAGCCCATAGGTTCTTTGTCTTTATGAAGAGACCTTATTATTATCTTTGCTCTGAAATGCTATGCTTTTAGTTATATCGTAATTTTTCATTCTTTTTATAGAAATGGGTGAAATCAAACCTGATAGCAATGCGCTGATCACATAAACGGTTCTCCACTCTATTACTATATGCATTGGTAATGTTATTGATAATCCGTATTCTACACCTCCTTCCCCTCCAGGTGTGGGAAATGATGCCATTACATAATAAAACATTAAGGATATGAATAAAGTTAAAAAATTGAATTTTAAAAATAAAACAAATATTGATATAATTTGTATGAGATAAGATACTATAGTGATTAAAAACAAGGAAAAAGATAATAATAAATCTTTTTTAATGATCTTTAATGAGCTCTGGAATAAATTGATTTCTTTTTCCAAGTTATCAGAGTATTTGTTTCTTAAAATTTTTCTTGTTAATAGAATTAAAGAATCTTTAACTCTTTTGTTGAAGGCTGCAATCCAAATTGTTATTATTGCAATAGAAATTAAAAATGCCAAAATCGATTCTGGCAAGTAATACAATGATATTGTTAATGAAATTAAAGCCGGGATTATACCATCATAGAATGATTGTATGGATGCATATCCTAAGGCTTCGCCTAGAGAGATGTTAGTATATGATGCTAGAACTGATGCACCTGATGCTATTCCTCCTAAGTTAGCTGGTGTAATTATTCCGCCAAAAAATCCAGTCAGTTGAACTATAATAGAATTTTTTAGTTTAAGTTTATAACCATTTCTTTTTGCCAAAAAATAATATCTTAGAGATTTAACAATTTCTGATGCAAATATTAATATTAAAGAATATAACAATCCGTAGCCTCCTTGGGATAAAATTATAATAGCCTTAAAAAATCCTCCTGATAGTATGCTAAATATTGCCATCATTAAGCCGATTAATATTATTAGCATTAGCAATGCTTTTTTGTTGATTTTCATCAAGCTTATTCACTCGAATCCTACTAAATGCTAGTTTTCAACAATAGCGTAAAAGAAAATATATAAATAATTTAGTAATTACCACTATAAATATAAAATTAATAAAAATTTTTAAGCAAAAATTAAGCAATTGTAGAAGTTTGCGAGATTATGGCAACATTATTTTTCTCATTTTCTTCCCAATACCTTTCAACTTCTTTCGCAGCAGCATTAGCCTTTTTCTGTATGTAATCAACAAGATAATTTAAAAGGAATCTTACAGGACCATATTGAAAACCTTTAATGTAGAACTTACTTACAATATCTTTTGCCCAATAGGCGCTATGATTTAATGTTACTTTAAGTAATTCGATGTGCTCTCTTCTAAGTAAGTTTTTCTTAAACCAATCTCTGTTCTTTAAAACCCCCATAGGAACAAAAAACATTGGCACTATTAGGCTTCTATATGGTCTTAATCTTTCTACCAGCTCTGTTGTAGCCATTACATCGTCAGGCTCTTCCTCTGGCAGACCTATTATTAAGGTAACAGCTGGTATTATGTAATGATCTGCTAGGATCGAGAATGCAGATTCTGCAATATCAGGCCAATTTTCCGCAGCATATGGTGCTGATTTTGCTGGCATTATTTTTTTAGCTAACTTAACGCTCCCAGTTTCTAGTCCAATCTCTACTCCTAAGAAGTCTTGGTCTCCGCTGTACATTATATCTGTTAACTTAGAAACTAATTTATGAGTTTCTTCGGCATATTTAACTGCTGCTAGGCTTGCATGTGACCATGCAATAGGCAAAGAAGACATTTCCCTAATAGTAGAATGTAACTTAATTAGCTTTTCTGGCTGAGGTCTTATACCATCTGCATAATATAAAAACACGTCTTCACTGTGTAACAATATTTGATCTACACCTTCGTTTAGGTTAACCTTTATTTCTTCTATAACCTTTTCTGGAGGTATTGATCTCCATGGTCTTAATGTTACGCTACAAAACTTACAACCTCTTGGACAACCTCTCATTATCTCTACTAACCCATTAACGCTTGCATGCTTTATTATGGGAATTTCATTAAGTGATGGTACATCATTAGGGCCAATAAAAACATAATCTGGTAGCTCTTCTCCCTTTAATGCTTTTTTAACAAGCTCTACTGAGACATTTTCGGCTTCTCCATCTACTACAGTTGAAACCCCCCATTTTTTCCATTCATCAAGGGACCATAACCATTGCCATGCAGCAGGTCCTCCTACAATTATTTTTACACCTTTTTCTCTGGCCTTTTGCATCGATGGGCTTTCCATAAATTTTCTAAAAGAAACTCTATTTATAGGTTCCTTCCCAGTTATAGTCCACCATTCACTACTTGGGGGTCCATAGGCAAAAAAGTCATGATGGCCAATCATGATTACCTTTACTGTATCTATGTGTTTGTTTATATGATCTGGATCAATAACTGATGCATTTATTCCAGCATTTATTAACGCCGCTTCTATTTTTCTTAGTCCATATGTTGCAACCTTTGGCCTTCCCAGTTTATCAACTTTAGGTTTAGGTGCTGCAATCCATTTCCATATGCTCTCAGGCATGCCAATTGCTGGTCCTGTGGTCATAAATCCTAAAAATTCATGTTTATGATGATCACTCATCATAGTTCTATCGGTTGTTATAACCACATCATAAACCATATTCTCACCCATGATTAGATTGTTCTCTAACAATAATTATAGTCTGCGATATAAATTCACCTAAAAATTCTCTAAGCTTTTCAAAGTATTCATATTCTTGAGAATTATAAACATGTATAATAACTCTTTTTGCCCTTGCTCTAAAGGCATTTACAAGTTCCTTTTTTACATAGTTTGCATCTGTGGATGCATCCCAATTTATATGATAGACACTATCATTCTTGATATCAACCTTTTGAGTTTCAGGCAAACCATCTCTCCTCTGTGCTTAATATATTATTAAACATGGGTTAAATAAATATTGCCATATATTGTTATATTAAATAATTAAAATAAATATATATTAAATTTTCTTTATAAAATATAGTTTTATTAATAAAATTTATTAAATAATTAAAATAAAAATTAAAAATTTTTAAAATTTTATATATGTTGCTTATTTAAAGGCTCTGGTATATAGCAAATTTATGGAGAAGGGTGCGCCTTATGTCAGAAGAAAACCAATCGAATAACTCAAAGGAGGTTGTGCTAAGGGTTTCAGAAGCAAGACCTAGAGACTCAGGAAAAAGAAGGGTTAGGATAGATGTAGATATAATGAAACAGCTTAGTGTGGAGCCAGGAGATATAGTAGAAATAGAAGGTAAAAAGAAAACAGTAGCTGTAGTATGGCCAGCCTTACCTGAAGATCAAGGATTGGATATAGTAAGAATGGATGGTATTCTAAGAAAGAATGCAGATATTAACATAGGAGATAAAGTAATAATTAGAAAAGCAATACCAAAACAGGCTGTAAAAGTAAAACTGGCTCCAACAGTTCATTCTATATCTGTTGATGAAGGATTTAAGAAATATGTTAAGAAAAAGCTAGTTGGCACCCCAATCGTGGAAGGGGATGTAATAGTTGTTCCGGTGATAGGACAGGCTGTGCAATTATCAGTTATAGATACAAGACCAAGAGGACCAGTTATAATAGGAGAAAAAACTTCTGTTGATATATTAGAAAAACCGATGGCTCAAATAAACGTTCCTAAGATAACATATGAAGATATAGGAGGTTTGAGAGAAGTAGTTGCTAGAATTAGGGAACTAGTTGAGTTGCCTTTAAGGCACCCAGAGCTTTTTGCAAGATTAGGTATTGAACCTCCAAAGGGTGTTTTGTTATTTGGCCCTCCAGGTACTGGGAAGACATTGCTTGCAAAGGCAGTTGCAACAGAAAGCGATGCTTATTTTGTTGCAATTAATGGTCCAGAAATAATGAGCAAGTTTTATGGGGAAAGCGAACAGAGATTAAGAGAGATATTTGAAGAAGCCAAGAAAAATGCGCCAGCAATAATATTTATTGATGAAATAGATGCTATAGCTCCAAAAAGAGATGAGGTAGTAGGAGAAGTTGAAAGAAGGGTTGTTGCACAACTATTAGCTCTTATGGATGGCCTAGAAAACAGGGGGCAAGTTATAGTAATTGGGGCAACAAATAGGCCAAATGCCGTAGATCCTGCTTTAAGAAGGCCTGGTAGATTCGATAGGGAGATTGAAGTACCATTGCCAGATAAGCAAGGAAGGTTTGAAATACTGCAAATACATACAAGGCATATGCCTTTATCCAATGACGTTGATACAGAAAGACTTTCTGAAATAACTAAAGGTTATACTGGTGCTGATTTAGCAGCATTGGTAAAAGAAGCTGCAATGCATGCTTTGAGAAGATATTTACCAGAAATAGATGTAGAACAAGAAAAAATTCCTGTTGAAGTCCTAGAAAAAATGGTTGTCTCAATGGATGACTTTATTTCAGCTTTTAAAGATATAACTCCAAGCGGTTTAAGGGAGATCCAGGTAGAGATACCAGAAGTTCATTGGGATGATATAGGGGGCTTGGAAGGTATTAAACAGGAATTAAGAGAAGTGGTTGAATGGCCTTTAAAATATCCTAATTCATTTAAGAGAATAGGTATTGAACCTCCAAAGGGTGTTTTGTTATTTGGCCCTCCAGGTACTGGGAAGACATTGCTTGCAAAGGCAGTTGCAACAGAAAGCGGGGCAAACTTCATAGCAATAAGGGGTCCAGAAGTATTAAGCAAATGGGTTGGAGAAAGCGAAAAAGCAATAAGAGAAATATTTAAGAAAGCTAGACAATATGCTCCCGCAGTAGTGTTTTTCGACGAAATAGATGCTATAGCAGCACTTAGAGGTTTTGATGAAGGTACTAGAGTTGGGGAAAGAATAGTAAGCCAATTATTAACAGAAATAGATGGTATAACAGATTTACAAAATGTTGTTGTTATAGCAGCAACTAATAGACCGGAAATGGTTGATCCAGCATTAATTAGACCTGGTAGGCTAGAAAAACTGGTTTATGTTCCACCACCCGAAGAAAAAAGTAGGTTAGAGATATTGCAGATACACACAAGGACTGTACCATTAGCAGATGATGTTGATTTAATTGATATATCAAAAAGAACAAATGGTTATACTGGTGCTGATTTAGCAGCATTGGTAAGAGAAGCCGCAATGCATGCTTTGAGAGAAGATTTGCAGAATGGAATAGTTAGAAAGAAACACTTTGATACAGCTTTAGTAAAGGTGAAGCCAAGCGTTACTCAATATATGATAGATTACTATATGAGATGGTTAGACACAGCAAGGCAAGTTAGCTTAGGAAAATCTACTTCAACTTCAATCACTTATTAAGGGGTGCAAAAATGAGTATTTGGGTTGAGTCACCATATTTAAATTTAGTTTATGATGCATTAAAGGAATTAACAAAAAATGGCGAGATGCCTGTTTCCGATAAAGAAATAATATCTTATTTATCTAGGCAAAATTATGAAATATCTCCTGCCGATTTGATTAAAATCCTTATTAAGCTAGAAATATTGGGTTATGTATCGGTTAATTCAAGTACAAAGGAGGACAGACTAATAAAGCTTGTTTTTAAGAGCGATGCAGAAAGAAATATCTCCTCCGAGCAATAATAAGAACGAAAAATTAAAACACTTTACTTTGTATTAAAATAACTCGGTGATAGTTTTTGGGAGTTAATTTAAAAGACTTGGTCCCAGAACAAGCAAAGCAAGATATCGAATTAAAATCATTAAAAGGCTACTCGATTGCATTAGATGGCTATAACATATTGTATCAATTTTTAGCAGCTATAAGACAACCTGATGGAACCCCCCTAATAGATTCCAAAGGTAATGTTACTAGCCATTTGAGTGGACTATTTTATAGAACTATTAATCTTATTGAAGAGGGTATAAAGCCTATATATGTTTTTGATGGAAAGCCCCCAGAAATGAAAAGAAGAGAAATAGAAGATAGGATAAGTAGAAGAAGGCAATATGCTGAAAAATATGAAAAAGCAAAACAAGAAGGAAATATAGAAGAAGCACGAAAATATGCACAGGCCTCTACAGAATTATTAAGTAATATGGTTAGTGATGCTAAGAATTTATTATCATATATGGGGATACCTTGGGTACAGGCACCTGCAGATGGGGAAGCTCAAGCGGCTTATATGGCCAAAAAGGGAGATGTATATGCTGCAGGTAGCCAAGATTACGATAGCCTATTGTTTGGTTCTCCGAAGCTTGTTAGAAACCTAGCTATAACAGGTAAAAGAAAATTACCTAATAGAGATGAATATATAGATATAAAACCAGAAATAATAAATCTATCAGATATGTTAAAACTATTGGGTATTACTAGAGAACAATTAATAGTAATTGGATTGTTATTAGGAACTGATTTTAATCCTGATGGAATAAAAGGCTATGGTCCAAAGACTGCATTGCGTTATGTTAAGAACTATCAAGATCCTATAAAGGCGATAGAAAGTCTTAAAACAGATTGGGGAGAGGTTGATCCTATAAAGATTTATAATTATTTTTTAGAACCTCCATCTGCTGATAATTACAAAATAGAATGGAAAGAACCTGATGAAGGAAAAATTGTATCAATGTTGGTTGATGGTCATAATTTTAGCGAAGATAGAGTTAGGAAAGCACTTGAAAGGCTTAGGAAATCCTTTAAGGACTCTATTAAGTCAAAGCAAGCAAGATTAGATAATTGGTTTTAATAAAAATTTTTATAGTTGTTTTAGAAGCTTATTTAATTTTTCTGTATCTATATGTTGATTTATCTTTTCCTCTTCGTTGTTATCATTTATTTTTATAGTTTTTCTTTCTTCTGTAAGTTCAAAATAAACATCGTTTTTTGTTAGTAACTTAAAGATCCTTTTAGTAGGTTCTTGCAAATTTTCTAGCTTTCCTTTCTCATAGTTAGGTATTTTTATAACATAATAAATGCCTCCATCAGGGCTATAATAGATATTAGCCGATTTAATTTCTATGGGATTTAAGAGTCTATAAATTAATTCCTTTGGGTTATTGGTATATTCTATAAGAGCAACTTTTTCAATGCCTAATTTTTCTAATTTCTTTTCCAAAATTTTCTCTAATTCATGCCTATGCGAACTTAAATTCTCAACAAATATATAAAGCTTTTTATCGAATATTATGGATTTTTTGTAATTGATTTCCTTAACTTCTTTCATCTTATCTTCTAATTCTAAAAGAGCCCTCATAACATCAACTTCCCATTTTTCATAAAGTCCTTTATCGATCTTTGCTTGGCAATTAGGACATAGCATACCGCTTTTAACGCATATTTTATCCAAAGGTATTTGCATTTTTGTTCACCACAGGTAATACGGTAAATAAAGTTTTTATAATTTAACTAAATTCTCTGGCAATAAAGATAATAAATTTATATTTTTAAAATTTATGTATTTAAGTTATAGAAGCTTCTTTCATTAAACCCATATATAAGGGATTTGGATTCAATGGCCTGCTAGTAAATTCTGGGTGAGGTTGTGTTCCTATAAAAAATCTATGGTCTTTTTTAGAAAGTTCTATAAATTCTACCAATCCTTGCTGGCTCCATCCACTAATCTTAATTCCATATTCTATTAGCTTATTTAAATATTTTAAGTTAACCTCATATCTATGTCTATGTCTTTCATATACGTATTCCTTATTATAAAGACTGTAAACCATCGTGTTTCTTTCAATTCTTATTTTTTCTTCTCCTAACCTCATAGTTCCTCCTAAACGCTCAAGGTTTTTTTGGCTTGGCAAAAGATCAATAACTGGATAAGGTGTGTTTGGATTTATTTCTGTAGAGTTGGCATCCTTAAGTCCTATAACATCTCTTGCATATTCTACGATAGAGAGTTGCATGCCAAAACAGACTCCTAATGTAGGTATATTGTTTTCTCTAAGATATTTGATAGCTTTAATTTTTCCTTCAGTGCCTCTAGCACCAAATCCAGGTAATACAACTGCTCCCTTTATATTAGATAGCACATCTTCCACGTTTATTTTATTGTTTTCTATATCTGTTGCTTCAACCCAAATTAGCTTTGGTAATATATTTGTAGCAACTCCTGCACTTTTTAAAGCTTCTGATATGCTTATATAGCTATCCTTAAGTTTTGTATATTTCCCAATCATAGCTATTGGAACTTCATTACTCAAATTTTTTAATTTGTTTACAAAACTTTCCCAAGGAGCCAAATCAGGATCTCTGTCTTCCAATGCAAGTTTTTTTATCAATAGCTTTCCATATCCTTGGCTTTCTAGCAGTAATGGTACTTCATAAGGTGTAGTTGTATCATGATCACTAAAAACTGAATCCCTTGGTAGGTTTGCAAATAAAGCAATTTTATATTTTGATTCTTCTTCTAATGGTCTACTACTTCTTGCAATAACAATATTAGGTTGGATTCCTATTCTCCTTAATTCCTGCACGCTATGTTGGACTGGTTTTGTTTTTTGTTCCCCAGTTGCTGATAAAATAGGTGTTAAAGCAACATGAACGAATAGAACATTTTCTGATCCCATATCTATCCACATTTGTCGAGCTGATTCCAAGAATGGTAGACCTTCAATATCTCCCACGGTACCTCCTATTTCTATTATCATAACATCTACTCCAGTTTCTTTTGCAACTGAAGTTATTCTTTCTCTTATTTCATCTGTTATATGAGGAATTATTTGCACTGTTTTACCGAGATATTCGCCTTTTCTTTCTTTCGTTATTACATTATAATAAATTTGCCCCGTTGTAATATTATGCTTTTTACTCAAATTTATTCCAAGAAATCTCTCATAATGACCTAAATCTAGATCCGTTTCTCCACCATCGGCCGTTACATATACTTCTCCATGTGCATAGGGACTCATTGTTCCAGCATCAACATTTAGATAAGGGTCTATTTTAATTATCCCAACATTGTAACCTCTAGATTTTAATAGAAGTCCTGTGCTAGCTGATACTATTCCTTTGCCAATTCCTGACATCACTCCACCTGTTACAAACACAAACTTAGCAGACATAGCTAAAGCCTTTTTTTATTTTAGCAGATAGCCTTTTTAATGTTTTTAGCTCACTATGGCCAAGGAATTTCAAAATGACAAAAAATAAATAAATATTTTCTTTTATTCATATTTATTAATAGCGGGGGTAGGTTTGAATTTATTGATATATTTGTTGGGATTTATTTCATTGCTTGAATTAGCATTGATAATATATCTTTATATATCAAATTGGAGGCAAAGGGTTAAGCTGGACAACATGAAAAGCAGTATTGAAATGCTAGCTAATGAAAAAGCAAAGGTTATTTCAATGGAATCAATAGAAAAAGCAAGAAGAGATGCTGTTCAGCAAAGTAAGTCTGTTATAACAGGAAAGGTCTATGAACAATTTGCTCCTTATTTTCCCAATTTTCATTATAATCCGAAGGATGCAAGATTTATTGGCTCACCTATAGATTATATAGTGTTTGATGGACTTTCTGATGGTGAAGTAAAATCAATTTATTTTATAGAAATTAAGAGTGGGAAATCAAAGCTAACAAATAAAGAAGGATCAATAAAAAATGCCATTGAAAAAAACCAAGTATACTTTGAAACAATAGCTTTTGATTAGGTGAAGTTAATGCTAAGTGAAAAAGTTATTTTAAAAAAGGAAAATGAAATAAATAAATATTTATATGATATGCATTGCCATTTAAATGAATTTAGTAACTCTGATTTAAGCAAGATATTTGAAAACAAGATAAAGGTAGTTGCTGTATCAGAAGAATTGGAAAGTTTAAGAAAAATTATGGAATTGGCAGATGTATATAAAGGTTATGTGATTCCTTGTGGAGGGTTTCATCCTTGGATTTTAGATAAAATGCTAATTGATCAATCAGATGAGATAATAAAGTTTATAGAAAGGCATGATTTGAATTGCATAGGAGAAGTTGGTATAGATAAAAGATTTATGAAGCAAGAAACATTTAAAAAACAGGAAGAAATTTTTTTAAAGTTTGTCAATTTATCTAAAGAAATGGACATAATGATAAATATTCATTCTCCAAATGCTTGGAAAGAAGTTCTAGAAATTCTAGTAAAGAATGATGTTAGAAGAGCTATGTTTCATTGGTATACTGGTCCAATAGAATTAATAGAGGATATAGCAAAGAATAATTATGCTATATCTTTAAATGTGGCATTAATGCTTCAAAAAAAGCACATAGATATAATTAAGAATACACCAAAAGAACATATGGTATTGGAAAGTGACGGACCCTATAACTATCATGGGATTAAATTAAGTCCTCTGATGATATCAGAACTAGTTGATTTTATAGCAAAAACAAAAAATATGGAAAGGGATGAGGTAATTAATTTCTCAGCAGTCAAATCAATATATTTATTAAAATCTTAATTATAGTATTTTTATCTTAAATTTGTTACATAATTCAGCTTTTTTAACATTTAATGAATATTCAAACTCATTAGTTTTTACCTTGCTTCCTTCAATACAAATATCTTTTTTGAAAAGAGGAGCTTTAACAACAAACGTTTCTGCTTCGCCTCCTTCAAATGCTGGATGAAATCCGTATCTCTTCGAAAGATTCATTATTTTACTAACAAAACTTTTATCAGATGCTATTCCTAGATACTCTTCAGATAATCCATATGTTGTAATTTGAGATAGAATAAATACTATCCCATAATCAACTAGTTCATATAAATATTTTTCTGTGTCTTCTCCCCATTGAGGATCAAATATAGATGAATTTAGTTTTTCTGCAATTTTTTTAAATCTATTGTATTGATATTTACTTGCTATACCACCTAATATTAATGTATTAAACTCAATTCCATCATTTTCTTTGATTTTTAAGAGTTCATTCAAAATTTCATTCATTTCTTTTTCTTTTTCACCGCTTACATCAACTATATAATGAAAATCGCTGAATCCCATAGATTCTGTTTGTAGCTTAGTTAGTTCGACCATAGGATAATGAAACATATAGCTATCTTTTCTCATAGGTCTTATACTTATTATACATGAAATTTCAAGCCCATTATCATATGCTTTATGAAGAGCATATGTACTATCCTTTCCTCCAGAAAAGAACGCGCATGCCTTATTTGTCATATATAACCACTTATGGATAGATTCTTTCTCTAAACCTTGGGAATGGTATTGAGTCCCTAATGTGATCAAGACCAGAAATCCATGTAACTAATCTATCAATTCCTAATCCATAACCACTATGAGGTACACTACCATATTTTCTTAAGTCTAAGTACCATTGATAATCAGATGGATTGTATCCTTCTTCGACTATTCTTTGATAGAGTTTTTCATAGCTATCTTCTCTTTGACTTCCTCCAACAACTTCTCCATAGCCCTCCGGAGCTTCAAGATCAAAGCCTAATACAAAATCAGGTCTGCTTTCATCAATTTTCATATAAAAGCTCTTTAAGTGCTTAGGAAACATTGTTAGGAAAAACGGAGTATTATAATCTTCGGTTAGTATTTTTTCTTCATCCGCTCCTATATCATCTCCCCACTTAATATTTATGCCCTTCTTTTGTAACTTCAATATAGCTTCATCATATGTTATTTCTGGAAATCTAGAATTTAATGTCTCTTCTAATGTTTCATTTTTTCTTTTTATTTGTTCAAGTTCTTCTGTTCTTTCATCCAAAACCTTTTTTACTGCACTTTTAACAAGACCTTCTACATGATTCATCATGTCTTTCATATTTTGCCATGCGGCTTCTCCTTCTAAATGCCAATACTCATATAAATGCCTTCTTGTTCTGCTTTTTTCTGCTCTAAAGCTAGGCGTTATAGAATAAACCTTTTCCAAACTAAATATTAAAACCTCTAAGTAGAACTGTGCACTCTGGCTGAGATATGCTTTTTTCCCAAAGAAGTTTACATCAAATAGGGTTGATCCTCCTTCAACAGCACTCTGTGTTAATATTGGAGGATTGACCTCCCACCAGTTGTTCTTTTTGTAGTATTCTCTTAAGCCCTCTAACACAGATTCCCTAATTTTCATTATTGAAGTTAATTTTCTAGATCTTAGCCATAAGTGTCTTATGTCTAAAAGATAATCTATATTTTCATTACCTTTGATCGGAAAATCAATAGACTCTCCAATAACTGAAATATTTTTAATTAGAATCTCCTTTCCTCCAGGAGCTCTTGGATCGCTTCTTATACTTCCTTCAATTTCAATCGAAGATTCTATTCCTAACCCTTCTGCTTTGTTAATTAATTCCTGCTTATTGCTCGTCCTTGGCAGAACTGTTTGTATTATACCTTCAGAGTCTCTTATCACTATAAATATATTGTCTGCTAAGTCTCTCTTTCTATACACCCACCCTCTTACTTTGCAATTCTCACCATCATTCAACTTTAATGCATCTTTTGTAGATTTAATATTACTTGTTTCATCTTGCATATTAGCCTACCCTCTTGGTTTCCTAATAATTAGAAGATAAAAGCATTTCTTAAAGTTTCTTGAAGACTAATGTTTCATAACAAGATTTAAATCCTTCATTAATAAAGGAAAAATGGGTCCGCTCCGCGAGATCCGAAATCGGGCTTTAGGGCCCGTAGTCTAGCTGGTTAGGACGCCGCCCTTACACGGCGGAGGTCGCCGGTTCAAATCCGGCCGGGCCCACTAATTTTTAAACCAAGATATTAGATAATGTTTAGTATCTGTAAACTTACCTTTATAAATGTACTGTATATTGAAAATGAAATTGATGATAGAATAGAGAAGTCTCAAGGGTAATAATTAAAATATATCTAAGTCCAGTTGAAAGAGGAAGGAAGAAACGACCTCAAGAGGAATAAAGTGATAGACTGAAGAATTATTATTGGTCTATTGTTAAGCAAAAAAGACAGGCTTGTATTAATGCCTGCTATCAATGAAATAGTGAAAATGGGAGGAATAAATCACAAACCTATGAATAGCCTTAAGGTAACTACGCTCTTTATGTGAAAGAGGAGCCAGAATTGCGATTTCGAGAGTGGATAACTTGGTATCAAGCAATATTAAGCCTTATGAAATCCAAACTCCAAGGCAGATGTTAATTTTAGCAGACATACACTACCCTAATACTAGGATTAATTTACTTGAAGAAGCCTTATCTACTCGGAATGGAACAACAGTTATTCTTTTAGGAGATATTATAGATGAAATTTCTTATTTAAATGAATTATTAAATTTAATAAGAAGTTATTCGAATGATGTAAAGATAGTTATTGGAGATAACGAATTAAAATTTGGGATAAAAGGTTTAAAAATTTATGAACCTTATAAAAAAATATAATCATGTTTCACGGCCATTCTGGAAATGTTTTGAATGAGGATTTTACAAGGTTTTTAGCTAAGTTGGACTAAGAATAAGCAGAAACTTAGTTCTTTCTTTTTATGCATTAAGAGTTTATAAAAGAGGAAATTAACAATTGTTGGTCATGCTCATGCTCTTGGTTTTTTAAAGAATTTTAACGTTATATTTGCTGGATTATTATCCGAATCAAGTGATAAAAGACCTTTAAACGAACCTGGCTATATTGTTATTGAAAATAATGTAATTCATTTATTTGATGATAAAGAAAAGGAAATTAATAGAATAGAAATAACTTAGATTTTATATGTCTTATGAAAGAATTTTAGAAATAATGTAAAGAAGTTAGTTTATTAAATTAAAAGAAATAATGAAGCTGCTGATGCTCTGGCAACTGCTACATAAAGAAATATCTTTCTAATATACTCATATCCGAATCTAGGTTCAATGATATCATAAGTTAGCCCACCAATTTCTCCTCCTATTAAAGCTCCGAAGCCCATAATAATACTATATGTACCTATTCCAGCTCTTTTGTTCTCAGAATTATCCACCAAATAAGAAAAATATGCTACATTGTTTATAGAATTTGTAAGACCTGCAATAAGTTGTGCTGCATATATTCCATAATAATTAGGAGATAATGCGTAAGCCAAGGCAAAAAATGTATTTGTTAGTCTTCCTAGAAACATAGAGAGTTTTAAATGCTTTGCTATAAACAATCCTATAACTCGTTGTACTGCAATTGTAGAAGAAAGTGCTATTAAATTAATTATAGCAACTTGAAATGTAGTCATGTGAAATATATAAATTTGAGCTACTGGAAACAATGGCCATGCAAATGACCATGTTAACATATATATTAAATTAAATATTAGGAATTTTCTTAGTTTCTTAAAGTCATTCCTATCTAAAAAAACTTTCCTTGAATTATTAGGTTTTTCATTGGCAAAAAATAGATTACTTATAAGAAAAGTAGAGGCTAAGGTAGCTATTGATGATATCAAAAATATGTATTTAACTAACAATGCATTAGTGGCCATATATAGGCCTCCTAACATAACTGTTAAGACAGACCCTAAAGATGAATAAAATGCTATTCTAGATAAAATAACACTTCTGCTTCCTCTGCTATAATACTCGTTAAGTAGGGAAACCCCAAATCCGCTTATTCCTGAACCAGACATTATTAATGCAATTAATATTGTATATGCAAACCCGTTAGATGTTGTAAAAAATAATATTAGCAATGACAAGGCCTTAATTAAATTACCAGCTAGAATTAATGTTTTCGCTCTAGATTTTGTTAAAGAAGAAATATATTGGAATAAATTTGTAAAAAATGTACCAGAAGTGGTTACCAATCCTAGCAAATAACCAGGTAAGCCTATAGATGCCCCTATAAATGAAACAAAGGGGCTATATGCGTTACTTATCATCCCGTTTATTAAATTATATATCGAGATCTTTTTGATACTTTTTTCTTTATTTTCATTATCCATTGATGATTCCTTACACTTTCTTAGTTTATAATTTAGTTTTAAACTTTATTGTCGATTAATAATATTTTTAGCTATTTTAATTTAATTTAAATTTATAAAAATAAATTAATAAAAAATTAAATAAGAATAAAAATTATTTATCTTTTGGATCTGGATTGCTTTGTACTATTATAGATGGTTTTGATATATTTATATCAAGCCCCAATAGGTTTCTGTTCTTAGTTTCAAAGCCTTTGAGGTACCATGCTAGAGAAGCTACAATTCCTACTATTGAAACTATCATCATTGAAAGTGCTCCTATTGTGAATGGAGGGCTTAATAAAATCAATAGGCCTGTGATAACGCCTGCTGAAATCCAAACAACAGCTCTTACTACTGAAACGTATAGACCTCTTCTGTGAGTTGGGAACAATTCTGGTTCGAGCAAAGCTCTTGCAGCCCATGTTAGTTCAACAGGAATCATAAGTAATGCAAACATGGCTAATATGAGGCTAGAAGCAGACATATGGACTGCTAAAGCAATACCCCATAATGCTCCCCAGAGAACTGCTAAAGAACCAAATGACATCAAAGTGAATGATTTTCTTCCAACTTTAGCGCTTAAAGTTAATCCAGCAATTATTCCCACAACAACCATTATGAATCCTCCAAGTAGTGGAACCAATGAACTTATATTGCTAAAGTACGCTCCAGGTGCTCCATAAGTTATATATGTAAAGGCAACATCTTGTGTTATACCTAGCAATATTAATGTTGCAAATCTTAAGCCTAATCCTCCAGTTGGATTTACTGTTTGTGATGTATTATCTATTTTTTTCCATGCTTCTTCTATGTTATTAGATGTTTTAACTGCCTTCCATGGTAGGGTCTCGCTTGCCTTTAACCAAGCTAAAATTAATCCTATAACTGGGGCGATAAACATTAATAATAGGGCTAATTCATAATTTGCTGCATATGCTCTTGCACTATTTAATCCGAATATTAATAAAGGAACGTAAGCTAATGCTACTCCTAAATTACCAAAGTTTGGAGTTATTACTAATAGTTTGCTTCTGTGCTCGGAGCTAACGCTTTCAGCTATCATTGCTAAAACAGGGCTTTCTAGACCTATTGCTGCCATACCTACTAGCGCCATTGATATAATTATATCTACGACTTTAAGTATCCCTGAAACTGTTCCAATCCAGATTGGGAGGTATAATAGCATGCCGACTAAAACAATAGCTGATGATAACATAAACGAAGATTTTCTTCCAAGCTTATCTGCCAAATACCCTGCAAATAATGCTCCAATACCTCCAAATATGTATGGTATGCTATATCCAAGCCATGCTAAGTTAGATGGTATAATTTCTGTTATAGAGGCTAATGGACCATAACTCTCTGCTAATCCAAATACTATCATACCAAAAGCTAATGCAACAAATGCTGCCCATGGAAATCCAGTAGATTTCTGAGAGCTCAACTAAGTCACTGCTTGTAAGTCCAAAGAGTAGGCCTTATAAATTAACATAAAATTTTCGATAGATTTTTTACTTAGTTAAGTAAAGTGTTCTTACTATAGTTTATTAAAAACACCTTTTATATTTCGTTCCTATACTTTAGTTTATTGTTAATTTAAATATCATAGATGAGATAAGTATTATAAAAGAAGAAAGTGCAGATATAATACCAATACCGTAAGCTAAGTTACCATTCGATATTAAAGCAACTATTTCAGGGGAAAATCCTCCTATTAATCTACCAAACAAGAATACAAAATTAGAAGCAGTAGCTCTTAATGATGTTGGATATGCTTCGCTAACCCATATGCCGTCATAAGAAAATAGACCGGAGGCAATAAATATTAAAGAAATTAGCAATATTACTAATGTTAATTCTATTCTGTTAAAAAGTATACATAGTAACGAGCCTGCTATTAATCCTATTATGGAAAATATAATGGCTGTAATTGCTCTTCCTATTTTATCAGATAAATATCCAGCAATCCAAAATGATATAAAGCCTATTAAAGATAAGATTCCAGTCATACTTCCTAGGCCAATGCTCTCAACAAAAGATGGTCCTATGCTTAGGAGCGGTACGCTTAGCAAAAAAGCTCCAATTACTATTAAAGAGAAAAGTATAGTTTTTTTAACATAATTTTTATCGAACAGTAGTTTCATTGGATCGCTTTTGAATTTTTTACTAACGCTCAAGGTCTCCTTTATGATATATGATGAAATAAATCCAACTATTAGGCTTATCGTTCCCACAACTAAAAATAAACTCCGCCAATACGGTAAAAATCTATATGTTAGTGCATCAAGTCCAAATCCTACAAAGTATAAACCCTGTACTAGTCCTCCAAAGGAACCAGTATATGAGCCTAGTGTTTCAATTATTAATGCATAGGCTATTCCATTTTCTGCATTAACTCCAACACCAACAAAAAACCATAATATGAAAATTTCAATAATAGATCTTGAAAAAGAAGCTAGTAAAGTTGAAACAGAAAACATAATTGTTGAGATTATAGTAATAGATCTTCTGCCTATTCTATCTGCAAATCTACCTAAAATCAAACCACCAATAGCACCACCTATGAAGTCTATAGGGAAGGTTAAACTGATTATAGATAAGGGTACATTAAATATACTAGAAAGTTTCTTAAGTACCATTGAAATTGAAAATAATGCATACGAAGAAAGCATAAATGGTATTAGTATTCCAATTATATTTGATTTTTTATCTTTAATTATAGGCATACTTATTCACAATTTTTTATATTGAGTAAGCTTGTTAAATTTTTATAGTTGGAATTACTTATAAAAGGAAAGGTCTAATTCTCGTGAAAAAATAATAAAATTTGCTTAATTAAAATATTAAAATGAAGATTTTGGGGTTAATCTCTATTAATTTTATTAATATAGCGCATAATCTAAATTAAAATAAATTATGGAAAATTAAAATATTTGATGTAATTTGACAAACCTATGAACCGCCCTAAGGGAACCCTCACTCTTTAGTGTGAGCTGAATCCTTTTTCACTTTAGTAAAAATCCTTTTTATATTCAAATGTGCTTAGTTTTTACTGGCAAAGGATGACCTCTCACACCGATGTTGGCTATGCCCAAAAGGGTGGGGGCAAAAGCGGAGATGTGAGCCCCGCGCCGTTGAGCTCGAAGGAGTCCCATGATCCACCTACTGTTAAGCTTGGCAGGTGGTTGAGGGCTAAGTCCCTATGTTCGATCATGAGTAAAAAATGATTGAAATGAAAGTGTAGGGACAAACGGAGGGATCGGTTTATAAATAAGCATTACCATTTGGTGGGGGAGAAAATCAAGATACTTAAAAGTAAAGAATAAATAAAGAGAATAATATATTTAGAATTTAAATAACGCTAGTTTATAATCTCTGGCTGTATGCTTTAGATAGGAAACATAAATAAGGTGTGTGATCTATGTCAGGAAAGTATTACGAATTAGATCTTGATGAAGCGTTTATAAATGAGCTAAAAGAAACACTAGCTTATATGGTAAACCCAGTAACAATAGATGTTTTTATTGGGGAAGGCAATTGTGAAACTTGCGATGATACTGTTAAATTAATTAAAGCAATTGCTGATGCATCTCCGACTAAAAATGGTAAAAAAATGATCGAAATAAGAATTTTCGATAAAGCAAAGGAAGGAGATTTAGCAGAATTTCAAAAACAGGGTGTTGAAAGAATTCCATCAGTTACATTAATTGGAGGTCTAATAAAATACAGTGGCATACCTGCTGGAGAAGAAATAAGAGGTTTCATTGAAACGATAATGAGATTAAGCGAAAATGATAGCGGGCTAGAAAATGAAACAAAGGTTCAGCTCAAAACAATAACTAATAATGTGCATGTAGAAACAGTAGTAACACCATCGTGCCCATACTGTCCATATGCAGTTTTATTAGCAAATATGTTTGCCTATGAGGCTTATAAGCAGAATAATCCAAAAATATTATCAGAAACTGTAGAAGCTTACGAAAATATGGATATAGCTGAAAAATATGGAGTAATGAGCGTTCCAGCAATAGCATTAAATGGGGTTATGTCATTTGTAGGAGTACCATATGAAGAAGACTTTGTTACATATGTTAAAGCGGCCGCAGAAAACAAGTTAAAAGAAATTACTCCTAAAGAAGAAGGAGAAGCAACAGGTATATAATTTTTTAAATAAAAGCCCTTCGATTCAGAAGGGTAAAGGCTTTTATTTATAAATTCTTTAATAAGCAATAAGCTTATCTTTTATGTGGAGAAAATGTAAGGTTAAGATGAAATATATCTATTTGAGCTTGCATTCAAATAAGATTTAAATAAAATAAAAAAGGAATTTCCTTGTTCTAAAATAACATTAAGACAAAATTAAAATTTTCTTAATAATTTTTCCTTTAATGAGCTTAATCCATCACCTAAATTAAGCCTAATTTTACAAAAACAGCCAGAAGGCGCAGGTATTCTATATAAGCCATTGCTTTCTAATATATTATAGCATCCTAAATGAGAACATACTTCCATTTTCTTTGTTTCTAATTTAGGAATTAATTCAACTATAGAATCTTTTAATGAAGGATTAAGGGCAATAAACTCAATTTCATTGTTGTTATACTTTGATACAAATAAAGAAGCATTACCTATTCTCACATTACCTATTTCAAACAGATCATTATCAAATGATGTAGCGTTTTCTATTAGAGATCTAAAAGATTCCGCCTCATTACCATCTATAATATGGTATGGTTTTTCTGATTTAATCAAAATTTTCCCTGGAGAATAAATGATGTTTATCCCGTATGATGATATAAAGCCTAGATATGAGTTTTCATTCTTAAAAACTATTACGTTAAAGTTTAATTCAGATTTTTTATTTAAGTGGATTGGAATAAATCTAAATGGAAATAATAATAAAGCATAGGTATCAAAAAATGGAAAATCAAATTCTATTTTTTCATTTTTATTTATTGCAACAGAATATCTTTTGTTTTTTATAATAATAATCTCCTCACTTTCATATACTTCTATGTTTTTGTTTTTTGTTTTTTTATTATAATCTATAATTAAAGGTCCAAAGCTCATTTTATTCTTAGAACTTATTTCATGTAACTCTTCGCATTCTTCGCTATAATTTATTTTAGAAAAGGGCATAGCATTAGCTATAGAAAATTTTATGTTATTATATTTATAGCACCTTCCATAAGTTTTACTATCAATAATTGGTAAATTTAGTTTCCACCCTAGAGTATTAAAATAATTTTTTCCTGAATTGTGATAATTTATTATCGGCTTAAACTTATCAATATCAAATGATAATGAGTGAAAAGGTCTGTTTGGAACAGATGATATGAGACCTCCTCCATTTATTTTCAAGCTATATATATTACAGCAATTCCAAGTAATCTTCTCATTAAAATTATCTATTTTCAGTTCTTTTATGCTGTTTATGTTTGCTATAGCGGGAAATGTTGGAATTCTTAGTATATCTTTGTTAAATTTTTCTTCATCTATTTTATAATTTTTTATTAAATTAAGCCAATTTGATAATATATCTAATCCCAATGCAGCAACCTCCAAATCTTAAAGATCAATAATGGGTGATATTGCAACAGCTTCTACTTCATCGCCTAAATCATATCCTTCTATATTTTCGTTCATAATTAACAATCCATTTGCTTCAGTTAATGTTGAAAGTACGCCTGAGGCAGTTATGGCTAATGGCTCTACATATGTAGAGCCATCTTTTCTATATATTTTAACCCTCAAATATGTTTTCACTCCTGCTATGTTTGCTATCCTCCTTGTTATTTTTCCTTTAATTATAGGCATAGGTTCTTCCTTTGTATTTCTCATAAAGTTTATTGTTGGAGAAATAAAAGATAAAAAAGCTGCTAGTGCTGCAACTGGAAATCCTGATACCATAAATATTGGTTTTCTATTTGCAATTGCTGCACTTGTCGGCTTACCAGGTCTCATTCTAACACCACTGAAGAGTATTTTAGAATCGTTTATTTTTTCAACTGCGTCAGAAACAAGATCATAATTGCCTATACTTGTTCCTCCTGTTGTAATAATCATATCTGATATTTTTAAACCGAAATTTATTCTTTCAGCTATCAGATTTACGTCATCATTTACTGTGCCTAAATCTATTGTTTGGCAACCAATAGAGCTTATCAAAGACTTGAGCATGGGTTTCGTGCTATTAATTACTTTGTAATTTTCATAATCTCTTGCTTCTGTTATTTCATTACCTGTAGATAAAATAGCAACCTTTAAAGGCCTTTGAACTTTTATTTTTTTAATTCCAGCAGATACCAGTGCACCAATATGCCATGGTTTAATTAATGTGTTTTTGCTGATTATTTTTTTGTTTTTATTGAAATCCTCTCCTTTTTTAGATACGTTTTGATAAGGGCTAACTGATTTTGTTATTTCAACAAAATTTTCTTTATAGTTCGCATCTTCTGCCATAACAACTGCATCTGAATTTAAAGGAAGAGGAGCACCTGTATATATGATAGCAGCTTCTCCATGATTTATCGCAGAAATTTCTTTAATATTAATTCCAGCCTGTATTTCTCCTACAATTTTTAGGCTAATAGGGTTAGTTATAGATGCGCTTAATGTATCAGATGATATTACTGCATATCCATCAACAGCACTTCTATCAAAAGGTGGTACATCGATTTCTGAAACTATGTCTTCATAAGATATTCTATACGCACTTTCTTCTACGTAAACTATCTCTGAATCAATTTTTGGAGGTAAAATGTTTTCTAAAACCATTTTGAGAGCATTATTAATTGTTGTCAATTCCTTAAATCCTTTCATTCTTATTTTTTGCATCTCCCATTCCTTGTTGTAACTATTATTTTTTGAGGATAAATAATTAAATTCTGCAAAATTTGTTAAAACATAATTTTAATTTTTAATCTATAGATTTTATATAAAAAATGCCATTTTTCTTATCTTCTTTAATTTTATATTTAAGGGTTTTAGAGATATATAATAAAATTTTTTTAGATAAAAATAGCTTTGTTTTTTTATAGTCAGAATAGCAGTAGTCCTTGTGTAGGCATAAAGACTCATTAAAATTAAATCCATAAATGTAAATTCTTGAGGCGTTAAAAAGCATAGATATTGCTATTGCTCTATCTCCATCAGTAAATGATCCAACTGGTAATGCGCAATATGGGGTGAGAACTTGGGTAGTAAATATGGTGTTTTCATCAAAAAATTTTTGTAATTTTAATCTAGTCAAATTATCTCCATGTACATGTATAAATCTTATATTGCTTAAATAATAAATGCTATTTACAAGTTTTTGAGAGGAATCAAGATCCGTAGTAACAAACAGCATTTTTAAACCTAATGATAGAGTATTTATCAAACCTCCTTCAGGACCCGCAATTAACTTGCAGTTGTTCAAATGCACATTATTTATTTTTCCAGGACCTATAATACATATTTTCTTGTTATTGATTTTTTGATATAATTCGCATAATTTGCTACAAAAATAATTTTCGCAAATTTCTGGTAATATCTCCATAGATGATTCAAGTTCTCTATGTCTTGGATATTTAAGTACCGGTTCAACTATGTCGCTATATCCATTTAAAATCTTCTCAGCTCTCTTCAAGATGTTTTCTAAGCATCTGCAATAGCTTTTCTGATAATTCAACATATTTTTCATCCTTATTAGATGATCTTTCTACACACCATTTAAGCCCGCTAGCGTAGTTTAAAAACCACTGTTCTTTTATTCCTGCTTTTACTTTTGTTAATAAAATCAATAATTCAATTAAGCAGCCGTAGCTTCTGCTATAAGGTATATTTTCTCCCTTTATTTTATAGAAATTATCGCAATAGAACTCGTATTTATCGCAATGATCTTTATTTATGTATGAATTGCAATAATACCAAGACCCCAGTTTATCATCAAAATCTAAGCATTTATTGTTATGGATTATTCTATTCTCTATTCTATGTTCTAAGCTTTCTAAGAAAAGAGTTGGATCATTTGGTGACAATAAATAGATGCTATTACTGGTATCTTTGTTTAAATTTAAAAGTTTTGCCATTGTGGTAGATTTATAAACATAAAAAATTGGTTTATCATAATATAAAATTCCCAAAGGCATAGCATAGGCTTTGTCGCACAAAAATGCTATAAACTCGTAGTAAATTCCTTTTTTCATTTCTTTATTATATACTATCTAAATCACCATATAATATCCTGAGCTCATCGAGAGTTAATGCTTCGCCTTTCTTTTGCTTTTCTTCAATTTCTTTTCTCTTTTGCTCTAATATATTAACTTGAATTCCGTGCTGTTTCGCTAACTTCATTTCTTTTAATTTTACCATATGATCTCTATATTCTTGGTATAAGGCGTCTAGTTGTTTGCTTAGGCTTTCTATATCTTGGCTCTTTTGTTGGATTTGAGCAGCTAATGAATCAATATTTTTATTATATTCATCAATCTTTGGAGTTAATGAAGATATTTCTCCTTTTAGTCTGCCAATCTTCTCTCTTAGCTCTTTAACTTTATTTATTGCTTCTGTAAGCTTTAGCTTTAGCCCTTTAACATCAGCTTCTAATTCTAAAACTGAGACCTCTTCTTCTCTAGCTTTTCTTACCCTTTCTGCTAGCTCTTCTAGCTTATCTATTTCTTCTACCAATCTCTTTTCTTCTTCTGGGGTTAGCACACTGGTTTGTTGTCTCCATTCTAACTCTTCCATTCTCTTTTGTATTCTCCTTAAGCTCAGCTTTGCAAAATCTCCTTCTTTTTGAGTTAATTGATGTGCTACTTTTAGTTGATCTAATTTTGTTTTAAATTCTTTACTTGCTGTCTCTCTATCTTGTTTTGCCTTTACCAGTTCATCTAGCAACTTCTTCCTTTCCTCCCTTAAATTAATCAATCTATCTACTAGCTTTTTCTTTTCTTCTATTAATTGTCTTCTTTTATCTCTTAATGATTTTATCTCATCTATTAACTGAGATCTCTGATTTTTTATTTCTATAATTTTATCTTTTATCTCATCTATATGTTTTAAAAAAGACTCCTCATCAACCTCTTTTTGAGTTATTTGAGAGTTTTGTTGTCCTTGACCTTGATCAACCAATCAAACCACCTCTATTTATTATTATGCGTGCATCCACGGCTAACGCTCCTTTTTTATTAGCTATAACGGGGTTTATATCCATCTCAGTTATTTCTGGGATGTTTATCATCAGTTCGCCCACCCTCATTATAGCTAGAGCGAGCGCATTTTTGTCTACAGGCTCTAAGCCCCTATATCCCTCTAAAATTTTTATGCTTTTTATTTCTTCTATCATTTCTTTTGCATCGCAACTATCTATTGGTGCAATTCTCATAGACACATCGCCCAATACCTCGGTATATATTCCACCTAAACCAAACAGCACCACTGGGCCGAAAGCGAGATCGCGCTTTCCTCCTATAATAATCTCCTGACCATTTTTAACTATTTCTTGTATAAGAACTCCATTAATTCTGGCCTTTGGTAAATTGTTTTTTACATTTTTAATCAATTTATAATAGCCATCGATTAGCCTATTATCATCTTCTACATTTAATATGACACCACCAACATCTGTTTTGTGTATAATATCAGGGCTTATTATCTTCATTGCAACAGGGTACTTTATGATATCTTTGCATTGTATTAGCTGGTCTGTGTTATGTGCAACACAATAATTAGGTGTTTCAATCTCATTTATATTAAGTATTCTTAATGCTTCGTCTTCAAATAATTTCATCCTATCTTCATTTATAGCCTTTTCAACAATTTTTTTTGTTTCTAGTATTGCATCTTTTTGCAGTTCTTCCTTTTTACATGATTCAAAGGATTTTCCAGAGCATTTTATGCATTTGCTCATCATAGCTAAAGCCTTTGAAGCTCTGTCTGGAAACTCAAATGTTGGAATACCCTCATTTTCTAGCAATTCTTTGAGTTTTTCTCCATGCTCTGCACCTATAGTTACAACAGCAATTGGCCTTTCAAAATGTTTTTTGGTAAAATTACTTATAATATTAGCTATGGATAAATCCATCGTAGAAGGTTGCAATAATGCTATTATTAAAAACATATCAGCTTCATCGTTTTTAACCATCATTTCTAGAACTTTTTCATAGTGTTGGGGTGTAGCATCTCCAGTAAAGTCTACCGGATTGTGAAGTGATACCCTTAATGGAAATATTTTCCGTAGCTCTTTTTTTGTATTGTCTGATAATTCAGGTACTATGAGTCCATATTCAGCTAATTTATCAGATGCTATTACCCCATGACCTCCAGAATTTGTTATAATTCCAACTCTATTTCCTAATGGTATTATGTTAAAAGACATAACTCTTGCTATATCAAACAACTCTTCCAAATCATCTGCAATTATTATATTAGCTTGTTTAGCGGCAGCCTTAAAAACATCATAGGAACCAGCTAAAGATGCTGTATGGCTTTTTGCAGCCTTAGCGCCATTAGAAGTTTTTCCGCCTTTTATTAATATTATTGGTTTTTTGTATATGCTTGTAACCCTCCTTGCTGTTTCTATAAAATCACGCCCTTTACCTGGATTTATGCCTTCTAAGTACATTAAAATAACTCTTGTCTCGTTATCCTTTCCAAAATATTCCATTGATTCGATTTCATCAACATCTATTTTATTACCAAAATTTATGGCTTTACCAATTTTTATATTTTTTGATGCAGCCCAATCCATTAATGTAGCTAATAGTGCCCCACTTTGGCTTATTATAGATATAGGTCCTTTTTTAGGCCTTCTCATTCTTTCATAGGGTAAGAAAAATGTATCTATCCCATTATGAGCATTGTAAACTCCTATGCAATTTGGTCCTAAAACTCTTATTCCATTTTTTTCGGCAAAATCCTTTACTTCATTCTGTACTCTAATACCCTCTTCGCTATCAGTTTCTGCGAAACCTCCACTAATAATTATAACACCTTTGACTTTCTTCTCTGCAACATCTTTCATAATATCTAAAGTTTTTGATGCATCAACGGCTATTATTGCTACATCTATATCGTCTTTTATATCATTTAATGAACTATAAGATTTTATGTTTAACACATCTTCATATTTTGGGTTAACAACAAATATCTTTTCTTTAAAATTCTTTTTTAGGTTTTCTAAAATAACCCTTCCCATGTTGCCTTCTCTTGGCGATGCTCCTATTATTGCTATTGATTTTGGTTCGAAAAATATATCGATTGAGCTTTTCTGCATTTTTCCCCCTCATTGGTTTCAGTTAAGATCTTCTCGCCATAAATTTATATAAATTATGTTTGAAAAAGATTAGCTTTTTTGTATTTATTTTCTCTTATTATCCCACAAATAAATAATAAAAAGAGCATGACCATAAAAAGATTGTTGCATATTCAAATATATATAGTATATTTTTTAGCCTGTAGACAATATTAGAAAAATTGTGTCTAAAAATGTCTGAAAGTATATCGCTTATGGTGTCAGAGGCTTATAGAACAGATACTCCAGGTAGAAAAATCGTAAGATTAGATCAATCTACTATGGAAAAATTAGGTATTGAAACAGGAGACTTTGTAAAAGTAAAAGGAACCAAAGGTCAGGTAATAGCAGTTGTTTGGCCATTGCATTCAGAGGATGAAAATACAGGAATAATAAGAATGGATGGTTATTTAAGGTGGTCTTTAGGAGTAAGTATTGGAGATTATGTAGAAGTAGAAAAGGCTGAAAATGTTAGACCGGCTGAAAGAATAATTTTTGCTCCGTTAGAACAAACAGAGCCATTTACAATCGATTTCTATTTATCACCTTCAGACATAAAAGAAGAATTTATAAGAAAACCATTGTCTCAAGGGGAAATGGTATTGGTTCAAGGGGAAGTCCCATTAGTTGTTGTTCAAACAAAGCCTGCTGAAATTGTTTATGTTACCGATAAAACGGCTATTGAGTTAAGAAGAGAGCCTGTTAAAGAAAATGAATTTCCAATTCACAGAACTACAAGAGTTACATGGGAAGATATTGGTGATTTAGAAGAAGCAAAGGAGAGGATAAGAGAAATAGCTGAGTTACCAATGAGGCATCCTGAAGTGTTTAAAAGATTAGGTATTGAGCCTCCAAAGGGTATCTTATTATACGGTCCTCCAGGTACTGGGAAGACATTGCTCGCAAAGGCTTTAGCAAATGAAATAGGAGCATATTTTTCAACTATAAATGGTCCAGAAATAATGAGCAAGTTTTATGGAGAAAGCGAAGAAAGGTTAAGAGAAGTATTTAAAGAAGCTCAAGATAATGCTCCATCAATAATATTTATTGATGAAATTGATGCAGTAGCTCCAAAAAGAGAAGAAGTAACAGGAGAGGTTGAAAAAAGAGTTGTTGCACAGCTTTTAACATTAATGGATGGGATGCAGGAAAGGGGAAGAGTTATAGTAATTGGAGCAACAAACAGACCAGATGATTTGGATCCAGCATTAAGAAGACCAGGTAGATTTGATAGAGAAATAGAGATAAGACCACCTGATAAGAAGGCTAGAATAGAGATTCTAAAGGTGCATACAAGAAATGTACCATTATCTAAAGACGTACAATTAGAAAAAATAGCAGAGTTAACAAATGGTTATACTGGTGCAGACTTAGCGGCTTTAGTAAAGGAGGCAGCTATGTCTGCTTTAAGGGAATTTATGGCAAGCGGCAAGGCTGATTTGTCTAAAAGCGAAGCAATAAAGCCTGATATACTAAAAAGCCTTGAAGTTTCAATGAAGCACTTTACAGATGCTATGAAATCAATTAGGCCATCGTTAATTAGAGAAATTTTTGTAGAAATTCCAGAGGTTCACTGGGAAGATATTGGAGGTTTAGAGAATGTAAAGCAAGAATTGAAGGAATCGGTGGAATGGCCTATAAGGTATCCAAAGGTTTTTAGTGATATGGGTATTGAGCCTCCAAAGGGTATCTTATTATACGGTCCTCCAGGTACTGGGAAGACATTGCTCGCAAAGGCAGTTGCAACAGAAAGCGGGGCAAACTTCATAACAATAAGGGGTCCAGAAGTATTAAGTAAGTGGGTAGGAGAAAGCGAAAAGGCTGTAAGAAAAATATTTGAAAGAGCTAGAGAGGTTGCGCCAACTGTTGTGTTTTTTGATGAAATAGACTCTATTGCGCCAGCAAGAGGGTTCAAGAGCGATACATCAGGAGTCACCGATAGGATAGTTAATCAATTATTGACAGAGATAGATGGTATAATACCTTTGTCAAATGTTGTGGTTATAGCAGCTAGTAATAGACCAGACATAATTGATCCAGCGTTATTAAGACCAGGTAGATTTGATAGGCTTATATATGTACCTCCACCAGATCTCGAATCAAGAAAACAAATATTTAAGATACACTTAAAGAAGGTTCCACTAGCTAATGATGTATCTATCGATAAGCTAGCATCTGTCACAGATGGCTATACGGGTGCTGATATTGCAGCTGTGGTAAGAGAGGCTGTTATGTTAAAGCTGAGAGAGAAGCTAGAAGTATCTCCTGTCGAGTTTAGGCATTTTGAATTGGCTTTAAAGAAGGTTCCACCAAGCTTAACAAAAGATGTTATAATGATGTATGAAAAAATTTCGAATCAACTCAAAAAGATATCCCTTCAGTAAAAGTATTTTTTAGACTTTTTCTTTAAAATACAATAATTATTTTCTTGAAATAATAATTTATTAATCCTTAGCATTTTTATATAAATAATGGCGTTAGATTTGGGAAGCAAAAATCTAGAGGTTGAAATCAAAATAGAGATCAAATGCCAAGAATTAGAAAATATAGAAAATATGCTTAGAAAATTTAATGCAAGATTTATAAGAGAAAGAGAAGAAATTGATTTGTATTTGAATCACCCGTGCAAGGACATGAAGTTTAGCGATGAGGCTTTAAGAATAAGATATGTTGATGGAATCCCAGAAACAATTACATATAAAGGAAATAGAGGAAATAAAAACAATCCAGTAAAGTCAAGGGAAGAGATAATAGTTAATGTAAAAAGCGATCCCATACCATTGCTTAATAAGTTGGGATTCAGTATATCAATACAGGTAAAGAAAAGAAGAAAATATTATGATTTTGATGATGTTGAGATAACATTAGATAGGGTTGATAATTTAGGCTGTTTTATTGAGGTAGAGTCGAAAAATGGAAGTGAAAACGAAATAAAAGATGCACTAAATAAATTGGCGATTAAAGGCACTGTTATACCAAGCACCTATGCTGAGATGTTAAGTAATAAAATTAAGCATTAGCAGTTAGCTCTTTTAAAACTTCCTTAGAGACTTCGTCTATTAAGCTCTGCCCCTTGCCTGTTAACTTTCTTCCTTTACCTGGTATTGTAGTTACTAAACCTGCTTGTTCTAGTTGCTGTAAAGCCTTTCTTATTATACTGCCAGAACCTTTTATAAAATAAGGAGGTCTTGTACCATTTCTTTTTTTTCCCCCATATATTGTTTTCAATGTACCAATTCCTAGAGGCTCTTCCGCCAAACTAATTTTTCTTAGAATTGATGCAGTTCTTGTATACCACCAATCTGTATTTACTGGTGGTTTTTCATTGAATATACCTGTTTTTACATATGGTGCCCAAGCAGGCGGTTCAATTTTTTGGATTTCTTTGAGCTTCTCTGCTAACTTAGTTATTAATTTATCTGCTGGAACCTCTCTAACTGTTACCACTTCTATACCCTCCTTTAGGACTAAAGATTCGAACTAGATATATAAAGATTTTTGAGATTATTTAGTTTTGTTAGCGGCTTTCTTGTATTTTCATGATTTTATATTCCTCTAAGAGAACTTATAGATTCCTATATGAAATTACTATGTATTAGCTCGTAAACTTTTTAGCATTTTGTTGTATTTCATATAACACATTATGAAGCTTTTAAGTGTGGGCCCGGCGGGGCTTGAACCCGCGACCTCCGCCGTGTGAGGGCGGCGTCCTAACCAGCTAGACTACGGGCCCTCAAATTACTTTACTAATATTTCCCGGCAATTCTTTTTTGTTCTACAGCCGAATAGTTCACATTTAAGGCAGTGAGGAGCTAACTTATATTAATATTTTAGGGTTCTAATGGAAAATAATGCTTTTTAATTTTTTAAACATTGAACAATAAAAAGCATTTTAATCTAGGAATATATTAGATTTAGACAGGCGGGATTATGAACAGAGAGCTTATTGATAAAATTTTGGAATTAACTGATTTACAAAATAAGTGGAGATTAAAAGAAACAATTAACTTAATAGCTAGCGAAAATGTAATGAGTCCATTAGCATTAACTGTTTATATGAGCGATTTCATGCACAGATATGCTGAAGGAAAACCCTTTAAAAGATATTACCAAGGCACAAAGTACTCTGATGAACTTGAAGTAATGGCAAACGAATTAATGGGCAAGTTGTTGCATATAGATATGGTTGATATTAGACCATTGAGCGGAACTATAGCTAATGCATCTGTTTTTAGAATATTAGCCCAACCGGGTGAAGAAGCTGTTATAGCACCAGTTCAAGCTGGTGCCCATGTAAGTCATACAAAGTTTGGTACATTGGGAGCTTTAGGTATAAAGCAGGTAGATTTGCCATATGATGAAGAAAGAATGAATGTAGACATAGATAGAGCAATAAAAATTATAGAGCAAGTTAAACCAAAATTTGCAGTCCTAGGAGGTAGTGTTTACCTTTTTCCGCATCCAGTAAAAGAGATCTCTGAGGCAATACATGCAGTAAATGGAAAGCTGGTTTATGATTCTGCCCATGTTTTAGGCTTAATAGTTGGAAATGCTTGGAGAAATCCATTAGATTATGGAGCAGATGTGCTTACTTCTTCTACTCACAAAACATTTCCAGGTCCTCAAGGAGGGGTTATAGCATTTAAAGATAAGGAATTATATAAAGAGGTTGGAAAAACTATATTTCCATATTTTTTAAGTAATCACCATCTGCATAGACTGCCAGCGACTGCAATAACTGCATTAGAAATGATAGATTTTGGAGAAGAATATGCAAAACAAATAACCAAAAATGCAAAGAAATTAGCTACCTCTTTAGCTGAAAGAGGATTTAAGGTTTTAGGAGAGCATTTAGATTATACAATGAGTCACCAGGTTTTAGTTGACGTTTCAGCTCAAGGCGGTGGAGCTAAAATAGCTAAATTATTAGAAGATAGCAATATTATATTAAATAAAAATTTGTTACCTCATGATTCCCCCGATGCTGTACAAAACCCAAGTGGATTGAGAATAGGAGTACAAGAAATGACCAGATTTGGAATGAAAGAAGATGAGATGGATCAAATAGCTGAATTTATGGAGGCTGTAGCTATTAAAAAGAAAGATACAAACAAAGTAAAGGATGAAGTCAAGGAATTTAGAAAACAATACTTAAAAGTACAATATGGTTATAACCTAGATTTAATCGATGGAAAATATACTAACATACTTAATCTATTAATTTAATTTTTTAATTTAAAGTTTCATAATATAAAATTCAAAAGCAACAAATAAAGAGATTTAAACATTTTATTAATTATTTTTTCTTAAAACTCCTTGCTTATCTTGTATTAATTATACAATTTTAAATTGAAATAAGTAAATATTTTAATGCCACAAAAGTATACATTACATATAAAGTATTTCCAATTATTATCTGGAACATCACATTTATTGAATAAATTTAAATTAAAAGTCTAAGTTATACTGACTTTTTCTATATATAACAGAAACTATACTGTAATACATTTGGTGAGCTATAGTTAGTTTCGCTTCAGGGGGTGTGCCTATGAATACAATAATAGTTTCATCAGGTATATATGATGACGACAAGGCTATAAAAGCTGCAATGAAAGCGGCAGATATATTAAGACAAAATTATTCTACAACGGTCTTTGTAAGCATAGAAAATCATTTAAGTCATTTAGAATTTTATAATGAAACACCAAAAATTAAAATAGGTAAAAACGAAATAGAGTTTAACTATTTAGAAGAATTTGATAGTATTGTCAATAAAATAATAGACATAGTATTAGAAAACATTAATAATAAACTTGAAGTTAAAGTAGATGACATGGAAATTAACTATGCAAAACAAGAGCCCAGCTTAACTTCTGGAGAATATTGCCTTAACTAGTTATAAAAAGCATTATATGCTGTTGAAAAATTGAACAAACAAGAGATGTTTAAAGATGCTAATGATTCCTTTTCAAAAAAGTTTCAAGTTTGTAGGACTATTAATAGCGTGTTAAAATATAAGGCACCACTTTACGGCTCTCTTGTAAAAGAGGTTAACCCACATTTCACATCTAAGTTCTGCCTAGATGTGAATAGGTTTTCCGAAAGGTAGTAGGACTTTTAGGTGTGAGAAATGTGGGTTCATGCTAGATAAA
>JBMFKU010000004.1:0-82461 GCA_049971805.1 Caldisphaera sp. | reverse complement strand
GCACATTGAAAGAGTATGTAAAGAAAGGTTATATTAAACGTGTATGGGTTGGGGTTATACCGCTAAAGGGGCAGAGAGATATGAACTGGGCAATGCCTCGTGACCTTGGTGAAGCCCAAGGGCTGAGAATTGAATATAAATTTAAAAAATTTTATGAAGCCTAAACCCCTTAAGCTCGTCCCTTTCATTTTGGAGGGTGAGGTCTATCTTTACTTTATCATTATTATACCATAAAGCTAAAATCGCATAAAATTATTTACCTTAAAAACATAAAGCTATTAAACCTGATTTTAAGACTCAAATAAAACGCTGGATGGGCCCGTAGCTCAGCCAGGTAGAGCGGCGGGCTCTTAACCCGTAGACAATGGGCAGAAGCCTAGCCTGCCGTTAGGCGGAAGTCCCGGGTTCAATTCCCGGCGGGCCCGCCACATAAAAAATAGGGCTCCAAATGTTTCAAGCAACTATTTAATTCATTTTTTAATTTTTACACTTTGCCTTCTTTCTCTTATAAACAATCCTTCATGCTCTGATGCCAAGAGCTGTGGGCTTGATACAAAACTATATCAAGCCCAATGAAGCTCGAACCCAATTCCTTATGCAAAGCTTATCATTATTTTGCCAGCAAAACGCGTTAGCTGTAAAAAAAGAATAAAATTATATTTCCCACTAATTTTAAAGATTTACTTTAATAGTACTTTTAAAGGTACTTAATTATAACCCATAAAAAATTTTTATCTTCGTCAATAATGTTTAATAACTTAGACTAATAACTTTAAACTTAGAAATAAGGGTGGTATGAATGCCTGAAAAGTTTCCGCCTGTAAAGGTAAAGGACCCATCTTCGGGTAAAGAAGTAGAACTATCGCCTATAAAGGTTTGGGCTCTAGCCCCGAAAAGCAGAAAGGGTGTTAAGATAGGTCTATTTAAGAGCCCAGAGACCGGCAAGTTCTTCAGAGCCAAAGTGCCTGATAACTATCCGTAATCTCTAAGCCTTGGATTTCATCCAAAAACTTTTTTATTTTTTAAAAATTTTTAACTAGTATATAGGGTTATAGGAAAATAAACAATTATTGCATTTATAAACAATTATTTATTTTCTTGTGCATTACTAGGAGTCAATTGGGTATTTATTACATTTGTTATTACTTGGGCTAAATGCTGAGGCTTCGTATAATATTTATCATATTGGTATCTTTGGCCTTTAAACGAAATCTCAATTTGCTCATCAGAATCTCTTACAATCATAAAATCAGTCCCTTGTTTTGTTAGCACAAACGAATTTTTCCCTCTTGGCTCTATCTTTAAACCACTTTTGCTTATATCGCCTCTTATTAAATCCTTTACCTGATCTAAATAGTCGCTCATTTCTTTCACCTGCCTCTAGATTTGTAAAACAGAAAACTTTTAAATAATTTACTTTTTTCTTTTCTTATTTTTATTTGAAAATATAAGAGCAAAATTTATATTCTCAACATGAAATTATTAATAGTTTAACATTATGAAATGTTTATTTCCACGTTAAAAACTAAATTTATAGGGTGAGCGGTGTTTGTTATCAGAAGATAAAGTAAACACTATATTAGTTATTGGAGTAGGAACTATGGGACATGGTATAGCAGAAGTTGCTGCTATAGCTGGATATAAAGTTTACATTGCAGATATAAATAATGAAATACTTAACAGCGCATTAGAAAAAATGAAATGGAGCTTATCTAAAATGTATGAAAAAGGAGGGTTAAAAGAAAGTGTAGATACTATAATGTCGAGAGTAAAACCAATAGTTGATTCTGATAGCCAAGGTAACTTTACTAAAGAATTTGAAAATGTTATAAAGGAAGCTGATTTGTTTATAGAAGCAATTCCAGAAAAATTGGAAATGAAGCAACAATTATTTAAGTTCATTGATAAAAATAGGAAAAAAGAATCAATAATGGCAACAAATACAAGCAGTTTACCTATAACTGAGATTGCTGCCGCAACTTCTTCTCCAGAACTTTTTGTAGGGATGCACTTCTTTAATCCACCACCATTAATGCCTTTAGTTGAAATAATAAAAGGAGCAAAGACATCTGATGAAACAGTTTCAGTTACATACAAAATAGCTAAAAAATTTGGAAAACAACCAGTTATAGTTAAAAAAGATGTTCCAGGCTTTATAGCAAATAGAGTTCTTGCAAGATTTATGAACACAGCTTGCTGGCTAGTACATAAAGGAACAGCATCAATATTAGAGGTTGATGCTTCTGTTCGTTATAACTTAGGTTTTCCAATGGGTGCCTTCGAATTAGCTGATTATAGTGGTATAGACGTATTTTACTTTGTAAATAAAGCAATGACAGAAAGAGGATTTAAGATGATTCATTGCCCATTATTTGAACAGAAATTCAACTCAAAAGAATTGGGAATGAAAACCGGTAAAGGATTTTATGAATATCCAAAACCAGGAGCTTATGTTAGACCTCAAATACCTAAAGATTTAGCCAATAAAGTGGATCCAATTTTACTTATGGCACCCGCTGTAAATGAAGGTGCTTGGCTATTAGAGAATGATGTAGCAACTAAAGAAGATATTGATAAGGCAGTTGTTTTAGGCCTAGGATGGCCTAAAGGACTCTTTGAATTTGCAGATGATTTTGGAATTGATAATATCAATAAAGCGTTGAAACAGCTTAAACAGTTAATAGGAAATGATGAATACGAACCCACAAACCTGCTCGTTAATATGGAATCACAAGGACTTTTAGGAAGGAAGTCCGGTAAAGGATTTTATGAATATAAAAAAGTTGAAGAAAAGGCAAAGAAAACATTATTGGTTAGATATGAAAAACCGATAGCATGGATTATACTTAATAGACCTAACAAATTAAATGCAATATCGCCAGACATGATAAAGGAATTATATGAAACCTTAGACGAACTAGAATTAAATGATGATATAAGAGTTGTGGTTCTAACTGGTTCAGGCAGAGCCTTTAGTGCAGGTGCTGATATAACAGGATTTGCAGGTTTAACACCCGTACAAGCTGCCATATTTTCTAAGAAATTCCAAGAATTAACACTTAAAATGCAATTCTTTGCTAAACCAATAATAGTATCTATAAATGGATACGCTCTAGGAGGCGGTTTAGAGCTGTCCATGAGTGGTGATATAAGAATAGCCTCAGAAACTGCAGCATTTGGACAACCCGAAATTAATTTAGGATTCATACCTGGAGCAGGAGGAACACAAAGATTACCTAGATTAGTTGGAAGAGGGCAGTCCAAGCTTATAATCTTCACTGGTGATAGCATAACTGCAAAAGATGCACTGTCTATTAAATTAGTAGATAAGGTTGTACCTCCAGAAAGATTGGAGCAAGAAACTAGAGATTTAGCCTTAAAAATAGCCGAAAGACCACCTTTAGCATTAATGGCAGCTAAACTTTCTATTGAACAAGGATTAGAAAGCAATATTTGGGCTGGATTAAATCTAGAAGCAAACCTGTTTGGATTACTTTTTAGCACAGAAGATGTAGCAGAAGGAGTATCAGCATTTTTAGAGAAAAGAAAAGCTTCCTTTAAAGGCAAATAAAATTTTTTAATCTCTCTTATCTTTTTATTTTAAATTAGCCGGGTCGTCTAGCGGCCAAGGATGCGGGGCCTTGGATGAATTTCAGAGGAACCCCCGTGACCGGGGTTCGAATCCCCGCCCGGCTATTTTCTTTAACTAACTTCTTCTCTTATTAAAGGACTAGATTTGGCTTTACTTTATCAAGCAATTTATAACAAATAAACCTATATTATACATACATTATTTCTAATCCAAAATTGTTTAATATTTTTTCTATTTCTTTTCTTTTTTCTGATCTTATTCCTTTCTTTTCTATAAATGCTACTTTGGGATTTGGAATGCTCTTTTCTATCATCTGTTTAATTATATTATAATCTATGAAGTCTACATAATATTTGGAAATTATATGACCAAAACAGTAATTTTCATTTAACTCTATTTGACTAAATTTTTTGGGGTAATGATTAGATCCAATACCTATTGCGGGATCACAATCAATTATTTCCTTTAAATTTAAAAAATTCTCAATGGTTTTTGTAAGAGCACTTACTGCGTTAGTATCATTCCATTCGCTCTCCGTACTACCAATCTCAATAAAAGTTAAAGGTTTTTTAACAGATGTCGGCCCGTGATGAGTTGCTTCTAGAGTAAATTCATAATCGGATAAATCTTTAGCATTTTCTTTATATAGTTTAAATAAAGTTTTGGTAAGAAGTGGCATTACGAAAGAAAGCTCTTTTTGGTTACCTCCATAAGGATTTTCATTTGAAGGATTTCCAGTATGATGTAATGTTAAAGCTTTTACATTGCTGGTAGATTGGTGTTTTGATATGACTATTATAGCTTCTGCTGTTTTATCCGGCGTAGAATCTAAAAAATCAAAATTTATTGTTTCTTCATTAAAGCCTGCTATAAGTATATTTTTTATTTTATAACAATTAATTGCTTTTTCACAAAAAGAAAAACTTAAATCATTTAAATTATCCTTAATCAGCAAATTTACAACATTACTACCTACTTTATCGTCAACAGAAAATACTATAGATATTTTGGGCGCTATCACCTTTTTCGCCTCTAATATAGCTCTTCACTAAACAAAATATTTTCAGATCATTTTAGATTACAATAACAAAGTATTTAAATTTATTCCAGAATAAGATTAAAAATGTGATAAAAATGAATTCCTATGCTGAGCTTGAAGTTATATTTGAAGACCCTGCATTATTAATAAGCGGCTTTAATTCGATTAAGAAATTTATAGATAACCTTGAATGTGTTTCTACAAACGCCCCGTCATGGATAATTGCATCATGCAAAGATATTTTTATTAAATCTATGATAATATTCGAAGAAAACATAACTATACAATCTACATCTAAGGCAAATATAAATATAAGACTTGAAGGTGATACAGAAAAAATATCAAAGATAACCTCTGAATTGATAAAAATTGTAAAGGATTCTGGTGGTGGTTTATTACTAAAGGCTTAAATTTTTAACATATGGATTGTAATTATGAAACTGATTCATATTAAGGTTTTTTAATTTTTCTATGCTAATTTTTTAAGTAGTGAGATTAAATGAAAAGAGTTGTAATCATAGGGGCAGGACCTGGAGGCATGGCAGCAGCTTCAAGGGCAAAAAGATTAAATCCTTCATTAGATGTTATCGTATTAGAAAAAAGTAATTGGGCAAGTTTCGCCTTCTGCGGAATACCATATTACGTTGGAGATGTAGTAAAAGGATTAGATGATTTACTGTTCTATCCACCGGAAGAATTTACAAAAAGGGGAGTAGATCTAAGATTCAATAAAGAAGTAACAGAAGTTGATATAAAAAATAAAGAGGTAAGATTTAAGGATTTAAAAAATGGTAAAGAAGAAAAATTAATCTGGGATAAATTGATTTTAGCAACTGGTGCTAAATCTATAGCAAGCAAAATATGGCCAGAAGTATTAGGTGCTAAAAATATTTTTTACATAACTCACCTTGATTCGGGTGATAAGATAAAGAAATATGCATTTTCTCTCGATAAAGGTAAAAAAGTTATATTGATTGGAGCAGGCTATGTTAACCTAGAAATGGCTGAAAACCTAGTTAATTTAGGCTTAAAAGTAACAATAATAACACACTCAAATCAAATATTACGAAAAATGTTAGATCCTGATCTTGCTGATTTAATAGAAAAAGAATTGAGCTTAAAAGGAGTAGAAGTAGTTAAAAATGCACCTATAGAATCTTTTGATATTAAAGATAACACAGTACTACAAGTAAGAACTCAAAAAGGAAAATTTGATGGTGATATGTTTATAATAGGTATTGGCATAGAGCCTAACAATGAATTAGCAAAAATGGCAAAACTAAATTTAGGTTCTAACGGAGGTGTTATAGTTGATGAAAAAGTTACAAGTAGCAACCCAGATATATACGCTGTAGGAGATGTAGCTGAGCATTTAGATTTAGTAACTGGTAAATATGTGTGGAGACCTTTTGCTCAAATTGCAAACAAAATGGGTCATGTAGCAGGAAGCAATTTGGGTGGAGTAGAATCAATATTTGAAGGAAGCGTTGGATCCTCAGCACTTAAAGTTTTTGACTTAGTTGCTGCAAAAACAGGATTAAGTAAATCAGAAGCAGAAAAAAATGGATTCAAGGCAATTGAAACATCTCTTAATGCTGGAATCAAGGCTCATTACATACCAGGGGGAGAAAATAAAATTTATTTAAAGGTGATAGCCGATGAGAAGACAGGTAGATTGTTGGGAGCTCAAGCTGTTGGTCCAGGAGAATCGATTTTTTGGCGTATTAACGTAGTTGCTTCATTGTTGACTAAAAAAGCAACTGTATGGGATTTATTTAACGATGATATAGCATATCAGCCTACCTTAAGCCCTACATGGGATCCATTAATAATAGCCTCAAGACTTTTAATGAGAAACCTAGGAGAAAAACCAATCTAATTTTTTACATTCCAAAACAAAAATATTATTATAAAAGAAAAATATATTTACCTCGATTTTTACTTAATATTACAAATAATAAGGAGTGAATTGATATTGACGTTAACATTATTAAAAGAATTATTAAATGCATCGCAAGGTAAAATAAAGGCAGAGACTATCATTAACAATGCCAATATGGTCAGCGTTACTACTGGAGAAATATTAGAAAACAAATCTATAATGATTTATAAGGGATATATAGTAAGAATTACAGAAAGTAGGGATGAATTGATATCCTTGTATAAAGGTAATGAAACAAACATTATCAATGCAAAAAATAGCTATGTTATGCCAGGATTTATTGAAAATCATATCCACATAGAATCAAGCCTTTTAAGTGTGAAAGAATTTGGCAAGCTTGAAATAATTCATGGTGTAACAACATTAATAGCTGATCCACATGAGATTGGAAATGTTTTAGGATTAAAAGGAGTTGAGCTGTTTATTGAAGAAAGCAAATATGCATTACCCAGAATATTTTTTGAAGCTCCTAGTTGCGTTCCTGCAGTAGAGCATAGCAAAGGGCTTGACAGCGGTGCTAAAACAATTAACAATAACGATATCAAGAGATTATTTACTTATGACAAAGTAATTGGATTAGGAGAAGTTATGGATTTTAATAGTGTTATAGAAGGATCAAACAACACACTAGAAAAGATAGAATTAGCACATAACTTTAATAAAATAATAGAAGGACACGCACCATTTTTAACAGAGGAAGGCCTGGATAGCTATATTTTAACAGGTATATCTAGTGATCATGAATCAAGTATCGTGGAAGAATTGTTAGAAAAAGCAAGAAAAGGGATGTATATATTTATCCGTGAAGGAAGCGCTTGGAAAAATTTAAGAGATCTAATAAAGGCGATAACAGATTACCACATAGATTCAAGAAGATTGATTTTTGTTGCTGATGATCTTAATGTTGTTGATTTGGTAGAAAAAGGCCACATAGATTATATAATTAATCAATCTATAGATTTAGGGGTTGATCCAATTAAGGCGATACAAATGGCTACAATAAATCCTGCAGAGCATCTAAAGATAGACGATAAAGTTGGAATAATAGCCCCTGGTAGGTATGCTGATCTAGTAATTTCAAATAGCATTGATCATATAAAAGTACTAAAAACTATGGTAAATGGTAAAATTTTATTTAATGAGGGTAAAATTTTATTTAATGAGGGTAATTTTAGCTACCCAGCATTTTCTAAATCTACTATGAATATTAAACAATTTAATGAAGAAGATATTTTGATTAAAACAAGCATAGAGGAAGGTAATGCAGACGTATATGTTATAAAGGCTATTCCAGGTAGTTCATTAACAAAAAAAGTAATAGAAAATTTACCTATAAAAAAGGGATTTGTTAGATCTAATAGAAATGTTATGCATATAGCTGTTATTGATAGACATCATAAAACCGGAAATATTGGAAAAGGATTTGTCGAAAATTTAGAAATAAAAAGTGGAGCTATTGCGCAAACTATAGCCCATGATACGCACAATTTAATCATAGCAGGATATGATCCAAAGGATATGATAACTGCAGCTAAATATGTGATTGATTCTAATGGAGGAATAGCTTATGTAGATAAAGGTAAGTTAATATCTATGGTTAAATTACCTATTGCGGGCCTATTTAGTGATCAAAACTACGAATCTGTTTATAGACAAGCTAAACAGTTAGAAGAATCCCTAAGCACTGCAGGCACATCTCTAAACAGTATTTTTATGACGTTAGGATTAATATCATTACCAGTTATACCAGAATTGAGGATAACGGATAGGGGTTTAGTAGATGTAATGGGGGGTAAGATAATAAGTCCATTATTATCCTATAAAACTACTGAAATAGAAGAAATCCCTAATCCGAAATAGTTTAACAAGGCTCTATGGTAGCAGGGGGTTTAGTAGATGTTATAAAACCCACAGCACTTACATTTTTAACTTCATTAGTTATTCTGTTTGATATTTCATCCAACAAATTTTTTTGTGGCAAATAGTAGTCGGCAGTCATTCCATCTTCACTTAAAATCAGTCTTATGTTTATAATATAACCTTCTTCTCTTTCATCCCCTTTTACTCCCACCCATGAGTCTGATATAGTTGCAATAGATTGCCATAAATGCGAATAAATTCCTTCTCTTTTAAGAATATCGGCCAATATTTTGTCAGCTTTTCTAACTGCTTCTAATTTTTCTCTTGAAAAATTACCTATAATTCTAACTGCTAATCCCGGTCCAGGGAATGGCTGTCTTTTTAAAATCTCTTCAGGAAGACCAATAATTTTACCTAATTCTCTGATTTCATCTTTATATAATCCTCTTAATGGTTCAATAATTTTAATATTAAACCATTCGGGAAGTCCTCCAACATTGTGATGTGACTTTATTTTTTGCGAGTGCTTTGTTTTCCCACTTTCTATAACATCTGGATATGCCGTACCTTGTATTAAATAATCAGCATTTTCTTGCTTAATTATATCAAAAAGCTTTTGTGCAAAAAGTTCTCCTATGATTTTTCTCTTTTCTTCACAACTTAAAATTCCTTCTAGCTTAGAAATAAAATCCTGTTTAGCATTGATATATATTGGATCTATACCTACCTTTCTTAAATACGATATGACTTCGTCTACCTCGTTTTCTCTAAATAATCCATGATCTATTAATACTGGTATGATATTTTTGTATCCAACGGCCTTCATTACTATATAGGTTGAAACTGTAGAGTCTATCCCACCACTCACAGCAGAAATTATCTTACCACCATGGTAATTTGATTTTATTTCATCTAAAATATATGCATAATAATTAGATACTTTTTCATAAATAGATATTTCCTTATACTTAAATCCAGCTATTTCTAAGAAATTTTTAAATATCTGTAATCCTTTCCTAGTATGAGTTACTTCAGGATGAAACTGAACTCCATATGCAATTTTATTTGGTATTTCAATAGCAGAAATACATCCCCTCTCTGATATAGCATTAGTAATTCCATTCCCTGGATCTATAACACAATCGCTATGACTCATCCATACCTCTTCATTGTTGTCTAGACCCTCTAAAATGCTATTTTTTGAAACTATATTTATCTTAGTTCTTCCATATTCAGCTCTATCAGATACCATTTTACCTCCATAAGCAATGGAAAGCATTTGATGACCAAAGCATATACCTAAAAAAGGCTTTCCACTATTAACTATATTTCTTATATTAATTTCTATATCTTTTACATTATCTTTTAATGCACTCATCGGACTACCTGATACTATTACGGCCTTTGCCCTATATACATTTTCATCGAATTCTGTTGTTAAAATAGAATCTATGTTTAAATACGAAAGTCTCTTATGTATTAGATGTGCATATTGAGACCCCAAATCTACTATTGAGACATAGTCCATAGCTAATTACCTTTCAGTTCTTCAAAACTTATTGAAATTAAAAAAGTTAATATATTATATTACTGAATTTGTAATATTTTTTAAATAATATTTTCATAGAATAAGTTTATGGTTTATCTTATAATAAATAAAGAATAAAATTCGATGATTAACATTAGAGTTTAAAAATCTAATTCATACAAAATTAACTGGATCAAAGGTGAAAGAAATGTCATCAATGCAATATATGTCGAAAATAGAATCTCTCATAAAATCTATGTCAAAAAAAGGTGGTGCTAGCGCATCTGCTGCTACATCATTAATATCTATAATAGATCTAGTAAATCGTATAAACGATATATCAAGGCTTGTTGAATGCATTGGAAATAACAAAAATTTATGTACTAAAACGGATAATATAAACATTTGCAAAAGCAGTTGTGGAAATACGTATACGTTAAATTCAGAAAACAAAAAAATTTGGAAAATAGGAAATAATTCTTTTGGGGCAACTATTTCTCAAAATTACTTTGAAGTTGGTACAAAAAATATAAAAATTTATTCTGATAGCATAAAATTGCTAATAAGCGTTGAAAATAACAAATTTGAAGTCCCTCTAGAAGATAAACAAATTTCTAATAATAGTTCTATAATAATAAATGCTTCAAATAAAATAGATGAAGTTCTTAGAAAGGTAGTTAATAGCACATCTATTTGTGCTAGATCGCTTGGCTTAAAGTGCTAATGTTATTTTTAGCATAAAAAAGCAACAATATAGTTTTTGAATCCTCTATTTCTCCTCTTTCTATTAATTTTATTGCTTCATCTAGTTTCAGCTTAATAGGTTCTATTATTTCCGTGCTTTCTGGAGAAGCTAAGCCTATATCTGGGTCTAATGCTACATAATAATACATATATTCCGTTGAATATCCAGGAGATACGTATCCTTTAGCGGCTTGAATTAAACTTTTAGCCAACAATCCGGTTTCCTCTTTTAACTCTCTTTTAGCTACTTCTTCTGGTATTTCATTTTTTTCAGCTACACCAGCGGGAACTTCAATTATATACTTATTTATTGCAGGTCTGTATTGTTTTATTAAAACAACAGATTTTTGCTTAGTAAATAAAGGCAAAATTGATACAGTGAAAGGGAGAAATCTTAATCTAAATAACTTTAGATTGTTATTATTTGGCAATATGATATCTTCTGTTTCTACGATTGCTCTATTTTTAAAATTAAATATCTCATTCCTTACCAACTTTATTGACCCCCACTCTTTAAAGCACAAGAGTTTTTCAAGATCTATAGGGTTAAATCTCTATTTATTATACTGTTTGCAAAATTATTAAAAAGATTTTTAATTTTTACATTATTATACTTTTTTAATTCATATTTAGAATTTTTATTGTCTATAAATTTTGTAAAAATAGAAAAATCAATTTCCTACTTTTTGCCACCTCTTCCAAGTTTTTCATGTGCAGATGCTAATTCTCCGGTTGCTTGAGCTGCCAATAAATTCAATTCTCCAGCTAAGGCCATTGATGCAATTATTTCAGCCAACTTCAATGAATTTATTCCTGACGGGTTTCCTCCTCCCGAGACCCCCAATAAATCCAAGGCTTCCTTTTGCGTTGGGAGCCATGTACCTCCTCCTACAGTGCCTACTTCCAAGCTAGTTAAAGTAGTTGATATATAGAGATCTTGACCTCTGGTTTCAGTCCAAACATAGCTCATACTACTTTCAACCACTTGTGCTATATCTTGGCCAGTAGCAGCAAAGATTGCTGCTACTATATTAGCAACATGCGCATTATAACTCAAACTACCGGCAACTGCATTTCCCAATAAATTCTTTGATTTATTTATATAATCAATATCATAAGAAGTTGTTCTCATAACTTTTTTTAGAACCTCTTCCTTTATAACAGCCTCTGCAATTACGTATTTACCTCTTCCTAAAATTTTATTTAAATAATTCGGCTTTTTATCTACACATAAATTACCACTTACACTGATACACCTATAATCTCCTTTATAGTTATTTTCTATATATTTACAAATATTGTCGCTAGCTATAGTTGCCATGTTCATTCCCATAGCATCACCTGTTGAAAAAACAAATCTTGGCCATACCATATTGCCCACAATAAAAATTTGTAATTCCTTTAATTCCCCATGCTTTGTCACATGCTTTACCGATTCCTTAATCTCATTAATATGATTTTTTAACCAATCTGAAAGATTTACTGCATCATTAACACTGGGAGTCCATATTAATGGTGCTCTTGCCATACCATCGTAAATTACCTTAGCCTTTGCTCCTCCGCTTAATGTAAGCAACTTAACTCCTCTATTAACCCCTGCTACCAATGCACCTTCGGTTGTTGCCATTGGTACATAATATTCTCCTTTAGCAAAATCTCCATCAATTTTTAACGGACCAACAACACCCAATGGTATTTGAACAGCACCTATCGGATTTTCTATATTATGACTAACTATATCCTTAAAATCTAATAGAGTAGAAGCAATTGCTGTTAATTTTACATTAAATTTCTTTTCTAAAAATAGTCTTCTAGCCAATGCAGCCAGATTTGCATCCAATATTTGATCTAATTTGCTTATACTTATCTCTCCTTTTAGCAGCTTTTCAATTAATTCATCAATACTTTCGCTCATCTATTTTTGCACCCATAGATGGTCTGAACTTTAGTACATAATATATTAAACCAGCATCTCTATCTTCTTGTGATTTTCTTAAAACAGCCTCTACTTCCATATCTTTTTTTAATGAATTTGAGTTGACTACATCTGTTAACTCTGCAACGACCCTAGTTAGACCAAGATCTATAAATCCAATGTAGACTGGAGACTGCAACCTAGCACCATCAGGAACCGCATATACAGTAGAAAATGATAATAGCTTTCCTTTTTTCGGTAATTCCACAAGCTCTAGATCTCTACTTCCGCAATATGGGCATGCATTTTTTGGTGGGTAATGAACCCTGCCGCAAGACTTGCATTTAGCACCATATAGTTTATAAATTATACTCTTTTTTCTCCAAAACCTCGAAATAGATAAATCCATTGACATTATTTACACCCTCTCTATTAACGATACATAAGCATTAGAACCAAATCCATTTAATGAAACTACAAGTCCCTTCCTAGCATTTGCTACTTTAACTCCTGGAAAACTGTTTGAAACTTGAAGAGCAGACTCAGCAACCTGATATATACCAGTTGCTCCTAATGGATGCCCCCTTGCTTTTAATCCACCGCTTGGATTAGCCATAGGTCCTTTACCTCCAGCACTAAAATATCCCTGAGCCACTAGTTCGGCCGCTTTGCCACGATTAGCCAATCCTATTGATTCAAGTATCATAAGGGCTGTAATCGTGAACGAGTCATGTATCTCAATAAAATCAATGTTTGAAGTATCTACTATAGAAGAAAGTCTTCTATAAGCCTCTATTAATGAATCCAAGACTAGGGGGTCTTCTGAAAGCTCGAAAGATCCATAACCAGTTGATGACTCAATAGCAGTAATTTTTGCTAAGGGTGATTTTACAATATCTTTGGTTGATAAAACCAATGCGGCAGCACCATCTCCCAAGGGATAGGCATCTAATAATGTAATAGGATCAGCCAGCACTTGGGATTTTGAAACTTTTTCTGGTTTAATTGCAAAATTCAACATTGCATATGGATTTTCTTTTGCATGAGAATGCATTAATGCTGGCCAGTAAGACATTATTTCTCTATCTACATTATATGTATCCATATATAATCTCATTATTAATGCAGCGTCTCCAGCGAATCCTGAGTTATAAAAAGACCTTGTATCAGAATCATAGACCATTTGTAAATGCCTGTATGTCTTTGAAGTTACAAATTCTGTTAATTTTTCACCCCCTACAACAAGTACCTTATCTGCCTGGTTTGATTCTAAAATAGACTTGGCAACTGATATAGCAGCTAAACCGCTAGCCTCTCCCGCTTCTATATTTAATGCCCTTATACCTTTAAGTCCCAAAGATGTCGAAATATAACCTGCTATATCAAGCTGGCTATCTTGTAAAGGAGCTAAACTGTTTGAAAAAACCAAGAAATCTATACCATCAATACCTCCAGACTGATCTATAGCCTTAAAAGCAGCCGTCGCTGCTAAATCTTTTAAGCTGAGGTCGTAATGTCTATCAATTTTTGTCATTCCCACTCCTTCAATGTATACTACCATTATTATATCACCTTATTTAATTACATGAATAATAGACCTACTCTTCGCATATGTTGCATAGTCTATCAAAACCTTTCTATTTAAATAGTCTTCTACCATAGGTGCCAAGCCTTTTCTTTCTTCAACTATATCAGTTGTTGTAATATAATAGGCATCGCTTCCAGCCCCACTACCAAATGGTGCCATTAATATTCTTTGTCCTGCCTTTGCCTTATCCAATACCTTTGCTAAACCAATTAAAGCACTCCCATTATAAGTATTACCTATCATAGGCGTCACTAATCCTTCCTTGATTTGATCGATATTAAATCCTAGATCCGTACCTACTTTAACAGGGAATTTACCGTTTGGCTGATGAAATATAACATAATCAAAGTCTTTTGGCGTCAATCCATTTCTTTCAAGCAATATTTTCACAGAATTTTCAATATGGTAGAAATATGCAGGCTCCCCAGTGAATCCTTCGCCATGCAAGGGATAAGGCTGTGAAGCTCTTCTCCAAAAATCTGGCGTGTCTGTAATAAAACTGGTCGAGTCTTCTATAACTGCGGCAGCATTCTTTGTAGGTCCAATTATAAAAGCGGCAGCACCGCTAGAGGCAGTGAATTCAAGAACATCCCCTGGATTAGATTGTGCTGTATCGCTACCAATAACTAGACCATATTCTATCAAATTGGAACTTACCATTCCTATTAATGATCTCATACCTTCACTCGCAGCTCTGCAAGCAAACTCAAGATCACTTGCCATTGTATATGGAGTTATGCCCAAGGCTTCTCCTATTATTGTTGCACTTGGCTTTACCGCATACGGCTTTGATTCAGTCCCAAAAAATATTGCGCCAATTTTATTAGATGGTATTTTTGCTCTTTGTATTGCATTGCTTGCAGCTTCATATCCCATAGTTACAGAATCTTCGTCAGGACCAGCAACCGATTTTTCATCAACAGCCAACCCTTTATATTGGTCCTGATGCCATCCCCATACTCTTGCTATTTCAAATAATGGCAATCTATAGATTGGTACATAAACTCCCCAGCCATGAATGCCTGCTTTTGGACTAACCAAATACTAACACCTTCGCCCATAACTTTTGTTTTCTCCCTATAAAAATATATCGTCATTTGCCTACATAAGAATAGACAATCGACGAATATAAGAAAAATGATCGTTATCATTTCTGGTTTTTTAATCTAAAGTTTACTCATATATGAGCTGAGCAGGCCATATACTATTTAATTCCAAGATCAATAATATGAATGAAGTATAAAAAGTTAAACTATATTAATTATTTATTTTTATAAATATTTATAAAATGGCTTCGATTTGATTAAACCATTCTTATTAACTCCATTTTAATAAACCTTAAAATATAAACAAAAAAATAGGTGTCAAGTGTGAAATGCCCATGTGATAAAAAATCAGATATTGAGCTAGCTATATGCTTAGCACCACCAGCAGGGGAATATGAAGTATCGCATAATATAGGAAGCAATAAAAAATTGATATTGAATTCGGATGGAATTTTCATAAGGTCATATTCTATAAATGATTATCTACCATTTTTTCAAACAACCCAATTAAAAATTAAAGATAATGATATAAAGTTATTTAAAATCTCTTTGAACCAATTGATATGCAAAGCATTAGAAGGGCTTAAAGAAGCATCTGAGCATGGATCAACATATGCAAAAGAAAAAATAGAAAAATGCAAGGATATTATAGATGAATTAACGAAATCTTATTGCAAATAAGTATTTATTCTCCCTTTACATAATCCCTTCCTATTACTTCTCTTGCAACAATGTATCTCATTATGTTTTGAGAACCTTCAGCACCTACTAGATAAGACAATATCCCTAGCAAATTCCTAAATACATTTGCCTCTTCTGTATATGAATATCCTCCAAGCGTTTTCATGGCAGTTTCTATAGAGGCAAAAGCTGTTTCTATAGCCATAATTTTAGATGCTGACGCCCAATAATTTAAATCTTGAGGCCTGAAGCCAGGTTCTTTTTTAATAAATATTTTATCAGCAAGTTGAGCAGATTTATAAATCAATAATCTGGTAGATTCTAATTTAGCAGCTATTTCAGCGATGGGAAAACTTACTCCTTGAAATGATGCTATTGGTTTATCCCCAAACATTCTCCTTTCCCTTGAATATTGAACTGCTTGTTCTAATGCCCATTGAGCCGCTCCTATGTTTGCAGCGCTTACCAAAACTCTTGCCATAGAAAAGCCTTGCATGGCCAAATAATAGCCTTTATTTTCATCTCCTATTATATATTTTTGCTCAACAGGAGTATCATTAAATCTCAACATACCCGTAGAGATTGCATGCCTACCAATAGTGTTTAAAATAGAATAATCCAATCCTTGGGCTTTTTTCCCATTTTTATTGCCTATAAATGCAAAAGAGGTCAAACCTCTATGCTTATCCTCAGGCTTACCTGTTCTTGCTATTAAAAACCAGCTTCCTAATTCTAATTGCTCTATAGCTTCTCTTACTCCGCTAATATAAATTTTTTCACCATTTAATTTATACAAGTTTCCTTCTTTTTTAGCTAAAGTCCTTTCTCCTGCTACATCGCTTCCTCCGCTTGACTCTGTAGAGGCAATACCAAAAAACCCTCTTCCTTTGCCGACTAATGGTAGTATTTCTTGTTTAGCCTCTTCTTTACCGAATTGATATAACAATAAAGGCCAACTATTATTTAGCAATGTAAATACAGCAGTTGCAACAGCTGGATCATTATATGCAACTTCTTCAACAGCTAAGGCGGCCAAGACAAAATTACCTCCTTGGCCTCCATATTCTTCCGGAACTGGAATTGCAAACAAACCTTGCTCTCCCATTTTATTTATAATTTCTGTTGGAATTCGTTTTTCACTATCCATTTTTATCCAATGAGGATTTAATGTTTTAGACAAGAATTCATGAACGGATTCTTTAAACAGCTTCTCATCTACCGATAAATCAAAATCCAAATTTTTCACCATATATTATATTCTCTAAAGAAAGTATTAAAATATTCTCTTTAAGCCATTCGTATTTATATCTCTTATACCTAAAGGAGTTCTTCCTCTTGCAGGCTTATATCAATTATCGATCCATCCACTAAATTAAGCTCGTCTCTCAATTTCTTATCTGAAATAATTTCAACAATGTCTTTTCTATATATTGTGATCTCTGGTCTAACAACGTATGCCTTTATTGAATTAAATAGAAATATTGGATATGCGATCACCTTACCTAATTTCATACCAGGTATTTTCGGTGGATCTACAACAATGCTTTTTGTTTTAAGAATGCATTGATCAAACTCTTCAAAATTACTTAATAATTTTGCATTAAGTGTTCCCGGATATGGTATAAAACCTAAAGCAATCTCAAAATTTTTTGCATAAATACTAACGAAGAACTCTCCTTCTTTTTTTCCGCTAAATACTGAAGCTTTAAATATATTATTGCACATGTTTTCTTCACTGTCCAATTCAATTAAGCTTAAATTAGTAATTAAAAATTTCTAAGACAGGAGGCAGAAAGTATGAAAATACGAGCATTGATACTGCTGGCAATTATTATAATCCCTTTAATGGGAAGCATTTCATATGCACAATCAATTCCCTCATTAAGCGTTACTGTAACAAACACAACTGTTACCATCACAAATAACTATTATAATATAACATTAAACCTTTTGAAAGGAGGTAGCATATCAAGTTGGTTAATCAACACCCAAAATGGTAAAGTTCAATTGGTCAGCAATAGCAATCAAGTTCCCTCTTTAATATTATCTATTAATTCAACATTACCTGGGGAATTATATAATAAACGATGGGAAGCATATTTGATAGAAAAGAGTTCAAATTTTGCAGAAATAATGTTAACACCTATGAATTTAACAAACAATATTTCTATTAAAGTCTATATAACTGCAAGCTCCTATTACCCATACTTAACATATAAATTAAGCCTTATTTCTAATGAGAATGAAACCTTTATAAAGGATTTATATTTAGGCTTAGGAGTTAATTTACCAAAAACTAATTGGACTTTTGTCAGCCAATATATTTCAAATAGTATATTAAGTTATACAATTAATTCAAATAGTTCAACTATTATAAACAACATAAGTAAGGTTACATTAATAGGTTCAGAAAATTCCTTAAATAATGAAATAGTAGGTCTAAATCTTGTTACACCAACATTTTCATCTTTACAATTTTTTAAAGGCTTTTTAAATGGAACTTCTCAAGAAACAGGGGTTTCTTATTTAATTGTTGATATACAAAATATTACATTGAACAAACCAAACCAATACAGCCTTGCCTTTAATTTATACGGAATACCATTTAATCCAGAACTTATTAGTCTAACAAATTCATTAGATATTGTATCTCAAATAGATCCTAATATATATCAAAATATCACAAACCTTATAAATTATCAAAGCAACATAAACTCATATATAAGCAAGATTACATCACTAAACAATACTATTAATAACTTAACAACTAGGCTAGGGGAATTACAAGGTCTAGTAAGTTATTGGCAGGTTAGATATAATGAAACTAGCTATCAATTAGGTCAATATTCCACCAGACTGCATAAAAACGGCGAAGTCTCTATAGGATTATTTATATTAGGTATTGTAATAGGAGTTCTTGGAGGAGGGTTTTTACTAAAACCAAAACCTATAGAAACTACAGTTACAAAAGGAGGTAAAAAACAAGGTAAGAAAGGTAAATAATCTAATTTCTATTTCATAAAGAACAAATTATCTTTAAATAGGAAGTTTTCATCCATTAAATAACAACCTTTCATTTAAAAAAGTAATCAGAAATCCTCTCTATAAATATTTAAGTTACTTAATTCTTATAATTCTTTTTTATATAATTAAAAACAAGATTTTACATTTTGCTAGAAAAATTTTTGATATAAAAAGCTATTAAAATAAAAACAATAATATTTATTACGATTTAATTTTGAGTAGACCCAAAGCTTTACTTATATTCATACAATTTTCTAGATTCCATACAATATCTATTAGCTTATTTACATTATTTTCATACAGCTTGCCTTCAGTAACCTTCTTGAATTTATTAACAACACCTTCCCTGCTTAATGGATTTTTAAAATGACCTGGTGGGTATGTACTGCTTTCTTCGAATACTCTTCCATCGCTTAACTCAACCTTTATTGTATTCTTAATCCCAGTAGGATAGAATTTATCATGCTCGGGATCTACCTCTACTTTCATCTTTGAAAGTACTTCTCTAACATCTTTAGCTAAGTATCTTTCTTCATGAAATGTTGTTAACCATACATTCCCATCTAAAAGTGCAACAGCTATTATATATGGTAGGCTATGATCTGCAGTCTCTCTTGTCTTCGGATCCCATTTTTCTGGATCCTTTACAATTATATTATATGAAACTTGGAAAGTCTTTACATCAACTTTCTTAATGTCCTTTGGTGTCAAGCTTCCAGCTTTTTCCTTTATTTTAAGTGCTGCATCAACAGCGCTCATAGCATGATATTCAACAGGCCAATATTTTATACTCGTCTCTAAAATTTTAAATGGCTCTCCATTTTCTCCACCCATTTTTGGTATATCAAACTTGTCTCCATTTAGAGCAACTCTAAAGAATCCAAATTCTCCAGAAAAGATAGGTGAGGGACCCTTCATACCCTGCATGGCCAGGATAGCTGCAAACAGACCATTTCTAGACGAGTTTGCTGCTGCACATCCTTTCCACATGCTAAGCTCTCCAGCCCTTGTCTGCCTTAAAGCAGTTGCATTAACTGTTGCTAAATTTATTGCTTGTAAAATCCCTTCTTTATTTAACCCAAGAACCTTTCCTGCACCAACAGCAGAAGCTATTGCTATATATACCACATGATCCCATCCTTTACTTCTTACGCTATAAGCATCTGCCAATCTAGCAGTAACTTCGTATGCTGCAACAATACCTTCAATCACTTTTTTCCCATCAGCCTTAGCTATCTCAGCGGCAGCTATGATAGCTGGTATATTATCACTTGGATGTAATGCTTCTTTTGATAAATAGGTATCCATAAAATCAAAATATCTATTGGCGCACCCATTAGCAAAATCTGCATGATCTGCAGGTGCTGTTCTATCTGTTCCCCAAATAGTTGCTGCTATTCTAGAACTTGATGATGATTCTGCCAGCCATCTTGCTATGCTTACAGGCTTCTCATAAAATGCGCCTATTGCTACACCAAATGTATCTAAAATCCTTTTTTTGGTTTCCTCAATAACCTCCTTGGGTAGCTTTTCATATGATAAATTAACAGCCCAATCTGCTATTCTTTCCGAAAGATCTCTATAAGAAGTCACCTTTCTCACCAAAATAATAAATAATTTTTCCTATATTAATATTTATAGTCATTAAATAACTATAATAACCGAAGTTTTCTTAAACCTTGAACAAAATATTATATATGAAGAAAAATGCTTACATATAGCAAGTACCCATTTGCAATATCGCTTGATGAATACGTTAAGAGCAATCTTGGCTATAAAATAAGCTTGGAATCTCTTATGGAAAATGAAAGGATAGTAAGAATAACTAAGAAAAGATTAGAAGAAGGTATAACTAAGAAAATTAGTCCCTTAAAAAATGGAGATTCGACTGAGGATGAAGTCCTATCGTTTTATTTAGCGTTAGGAGGCATTAAAACAACAAACTCCATAATAGCATTAAATTTATTTGCAAATGCGGAAGCAAACAGAGCAAGCACATTTATAGCCAATGAAGATGAAGAAACATTAATTTCACTAGCAAAGTCATTAGGAGTTATTATAGAAAAAAGGCCCATAAAAATCCCTTGGATACGAACAAAGCAAGGCAATGTAAGATATCGTACATTGCAATATTCTGTTAGATTAGATAGCTATTTAAGAATATCAGTTAATGGCCAGGAAAGTAAATTTAGATTAGTGAATTCCTTTTTAATGAATGGCAATGTATATCTAGATGAAAGCTTACTTAAAGATTTTTTAGAAATAGCAATAATAACTAAAATAAAATCATTTGCAAACAATATTGAGATAAACAACGAAGAATTAAAAGAATTAGGAAATAATATAACAAGATATCTTAAGATTGCTGAAAATAAAATACCAACAGGAGAAAAAACGGACTATAACAGCTTTCCACCTTGCATGAAGGCCATAAAAAAAGAAATAGACAATGGAAGTAATATAAATCATGAAAAGTTACTATTATACATATCATTTCTAATATCTATAGGAGTAGACGAGGATGAAATAAGCAATGTCTTGGAATCTTCTTTAGGAATATCAAACAATTTATCAAAAAGAATTACAAATTCATTTTTAGGCATGGAGAATTTAAATCCTTACAGATGCGATGTAATGAAAAAGAAAAATTTATGTCCTATGGATTGCGGAGCTAAACATCCGATATTAGCCTATAAAAGAAATGTAGAGTCCAAGAAAAGATCTAACAATTAATTTCACTTGTTAATTCTACCAACTTGTTTAACCTTCTATGCCCTTCCAGTAAAGCATTATTAGCAATTTCTATAACGTTATTTAATGAACTTGGATTTATTGTATACGTATTATTTATTTTTAATGGCATGGCTATTTGAATTGCACTTAGCAATTCAACAGTATATAAGCCATTTGAATTTGAAAAAATTCCGCTGTGCTTAAAGCCTGATTTTCTTGCTGAATCTAAAATTAAAAATGCGCAGCTAATTTTATTTGTCTTTAAATGTATAATTGGGCCTGTAACCTTTAACCACAAGTTATCAAATGGTCTAACTATTACATTTGATAAATCATAAATTGTTATAGGTTTATGAGATTTCAAGACTATTCTGGCTCTATTTCTTTCCCAATGCCATTTACCTTCAATTACTGTTATTCTTCCCATGCAACTGCTCGATGTGGAAATTTCATTATTATTTAATTTTATAAGGTACTCTTCAGCAAATGGATCTAGATAGCCAATGATTCTTTCTAGCAATAAAATTTCTTTAATGTTTTTTTGCGTAGACATCTATAACCACCTGATAAAATCTTGGGCCAACAGTTCTCACTATTTTTGAATTGATTAGTTTATATTCTATGTTAAAATTATTTAGAGCATTTATAACTTGTTCGTTAGATATAGTTATAGGATCTTGCAACTTATTTGCCTTTATATGCAAATAAATATGTATGTATCCTTCCTTATTCAATGCAAGAACAGCATATTTTAAATATGGCAAAGCTAAATCAGGTAATGGCATTAAAACTCTATCTGCAGAATCTATTAAATTTTCCTCAATAACATCTTTTGCATCACCAACATATGGTATTACAATATCATTAACCTTGTTTAAGTTTATGTTTTCTTTCATGTAATTATATGCTTCAGGATTTATATCAATGCTATGAACAATCTTTGGCTTTGATTTTTTTGCTATAATTATAGAGAATAAGCCGACACCAGCAAACATATTTACTATTCTCTCGTTTTCCTTCACAAGATTTGCTATCCTTAAATGCTCATAACTTAATCTAGGCGTTATAAAGACCTTCTTTATATCTAATCTAAATAAACAATTATGTTCCTTATAAATCGTGGTTGATCTATTTTCTCCCAATAAATGAATAAAATCCCTTATTTTTAACTCACCTTTAACAGGTGAAGCTGCAAGCCATACAGATTTTATAAATTTATATTTCTTTAATATATCTTCTGCTAAAGATAATATATCCTCATTTTTATATATTACATTAAATGGAACCTTTATTATAGCTATATCACCTATGTATTCTATCCTTGGGTTAATCCATTTCATTTTCTATTCCCTGTTCTTTTTTGTAAATATTTTATCGAGCTTTAATAATGCTCTTCATTGCTTATAAAGCATCTTAAAAGATTATATCTTATATATTTTTTCAAAATAAAATGCGGCGGCCGGGATTTGAACCCGGGACCTCTGGCGTGGCGGGCCAGCGTCCTAATCCAGGCTAGACTACCGCCGCTCCCTTTTATCTAAATCTTGTATTAAGGGTTTTTAAGTTAAATCTTTGTTGGCTTTGCTCTTTAGATAGATTTTTAATTTATTAATAAACAGAATTTTTCTTTTAATATTTAAAACATAAAGGTAACTTTATCGAACAATAATATAAAGTAATAATATCTGGTTATTAAAAAATATAGATAAGCGCTAACAAATAATAAGTTAAAAGAGAAGGTGAGACAGATATGATAAAATTTGTATGGACATACAGTAATGATGACATATATTTTGGACCTTCAGCTATAAGCAATTTAAGCAACTATCTAAAAGGAAATAAGAATTTAATAGTTGTAACTGGTAAAAATTCCGCAAAAGCTAGCGGAGCACTAGATGATGTAATAAAGATATTAAAAGAATTAAATATAACTTATACTATATTTGATAGAATTACACCGAATCCGTTATCATCACAAGCTGATGAGTTAGCAAAAACAATATTATTATCAAAGGCAGAAGCACTAATAGCTATAGGAGGAGGAAGCATAATCGATACTTCTAAATTGGGATCAGCCATAGCATCTAATGGTGGTAAAGCTACAGATTATCTTTATGGAAAAAGAAAGGTAGAAAAAATAATTCCTGTTTTTGCAGTAAACTTAACCCATGGCACTGGTAGTGAAGTGAATAAATACGCTAATACAACAGATACAGAAAGAGGTGATAAACTAGGAAACGCTGTTTGCTATCCAAAAGCAGCATTTGAAGATCCTAAATATACTTTGACCATGCCAAAAGAAGAAGTTCTATGCACATCGTTTGATGCCTTTTATCATGCTTATGAATCCACAACAACAGCTAATAGCCCTCCATTGGTTAAAGCATTTTCTGAAGAGGCTGTAAAGCAAATATACGAATACTTACCAAAAGCTATAAATAATTTGAATGATGTTGAAGCCAGGTACTATTTGCTTTATGCTTCTATGATGGCAGGAGTATCTATAGATATATCACCAACAAATATAATACATGCACTGGAAAATATAATGAGTGGTTTAGTTCCTTCGCTACCCCATGGTTGTGGTTTAGCCATTATTGGACCTAATCTGGCACCACTAATACATAAAGCTTCACCAATGGATTCTGCTAGACTTCTAAGGATTTTTAACCCTGATTTTAAGCCCAGCTCAGATCCCAATGAAACAACAAAGATATTAAAGAATTTCCAAGAATCTTTAGGATTCTCTAAGAAATTAAGCGATTATGGATTTGGCATGGATATGCTTAGAGAAGCTATTAGAAGGGCATTTCTAAATCCTGTTGTCGCAGACAGACTAAAAAATAGATTATTTGGAGCTAACATAGATGATAAAATTTTAATAAATTTACTAAAAGACTCTATCTGATTATTTATTAAAAAATAAATAATAATTTAATTAAAACAAAAATCTTAAAAAATATACACAAATTTAAACTGCGCCTTCCACAATAAATTCGTAAATATTAAGAGGTGCAATTGGTGGCAAGAAGAAGGAGAAAGAAGTCATTAAAACCGAAAAAACCAAGACATCCAAGCAGATATTTCCAATGCCCAAGATGTGGAGCAGTTACCTTAACCATAGATTTTGAAAAAATTGAGGGCAACGAGGATGAGAAGTTGGCAATAGCTAAATGTGGGAATTGCCATTTATATTGCGAAATGAAAGTTCCTAAGATTTATGATAGAGTAGATGTTTATAATAAAGTTGTTGATTTAAGCTATGAAAATAAGCTTAACGAATGTGAAAAAAAGATTGAACTGAAAGAAGAAGAGGGGCAGGAAGAAATTGATTCCGAATCCTAAGCTATATTTAACAACTTTATTTAGAAAAAATATTACCTAGTTTAGTTATTTAAAGAATAAACCAAAGAAGGTGAAATTTTGAAAGAAAAAACATTTAAAAAATTAATGGAAAATAAGAGAAACAAAATACACCTAACTTTAATAGACCCAGATAAGACTACACCCGAAGAAGCTAAAAGAATTTCATTAAAAGCTTCTGAAGCAGAATCTAACGCAATACTAATAGGGGGTTCCTTAGGAGTATTTGAACCACAATTATCAGAGTTAGTAAGATCATCGAAAGAATCGGGACTTCCAGTAATATTGTTTCCAGGTAATATAAATGGATTAACCTCATGTGCGGATGCGGTTTTGTTTATGCTACTTTTAAACAGTGATGATCCCTATTATGTTGGTGGAGTTCAAGCACAGGCTGCGCCCATAATATTAAGAATGGGACTCGAAACAATTCCAACAGCCTATATAATAATAGGTCATGGAGGTGCTGCCGGATACATAGGTAAAGCAAGACCGATACCCTATGAAAGAGGTGATATAGCAGCTGCTTACTCTCTTGCGGGTGCTATGCTAGGAGCTAAAATAATTTATTTAGAAGCTGGAAGCGGGGCACCTTACCCAATTCCTGCATCAACCATTACTTTAGTTAGAAAGGTCTTAGATCAGGTAGAATTTGATGGTCTTCTAATAGTAGGTGGTGGGATAAATTCTCCAGAAATAGCTAAAGAAATAATAAAAGCTGGAGCCGATGGCATAGTTAATGGAACTATTGTTGAAAAGGATCCAACATCGATATATGAAATGGTAAAATCTATAAAAGGAGCTAAATATTATTAGTAATATTTTGATTACATCTCTATAATCTTTTACTATAGTAAAAGCTTAGAGTTTTTAGCTCTTAATAGCTTATAAATACTGAAGTACATAATATATAGATGGTGGAATTAATGTCTACTAAGCCCAAAAAGAGATCTTCAAAGAAAAAGCAAACCTCACCAATGTCATCTGCAGGATTAATTGCATTTTATGAAAATTATGATAGTAAAATTGAAATTTCACCGATGACATTAATGATAATATCTGTTGTAATAGCAATCATAGTAATATTCGCGAGAATGATTTAACAATATTAATTATTTTAAAATATCTTATAATAAATAGATTATTCCTCTAGTAATTTAGTTCTTAGTAAATAGCTATAATCTATCTCCATAATTTCTTCAATAATTTTAATAAGATCATCTTGACTTAATTTTTTTGATATGTTCCTAAATTTTTTAGCAGGTTTTAACAAGTTTAATGCATATATATGAGAGCACCCTTGATTATCTTTTCTTTCTAGGCTAATCCTAAAACCTTTACAGCTACAATATATAGCTGATTTTTGCGTTCCTAAAAGCAAATGATCTCCATGAGATCCCATATAAACCCATATTTCAGGTTTTTCGTTAATCAAAACGAACTTATCTGAATATACTTCCTCTCTTATCTTTTCTTCCCACTTACTTGGATATGATTTATTAAATGTGTCCTCATTTATCTCATAGTTAAGTTTTTCTTTTCGATTTAATGACATAATAACCACAATCTTTCTTACCAACAACAATATAATCTGCATAGCCTAAAAATATACCTGTTTCTATAACACCCGGTATGGATTTTAAAATATTGTTCAATTTATATGGATTTTCTATAGGACCTGTTGAAATATCTAATAGAAATCCGCCCCAATCACTTATTACAGGACCAATCTTTCCACTTGACTGTCTAAGTTCTGATTTAAACCTGTATGAGTTTATTACTTTTAATACATAAGGATAAGATTTTGGGACTATCTCTATAGGCACTGGTCTTTTTTCTCCTAACTTATTTACTAACTTATCTTCTCCAACAACAAATATATTAATTTTACCAGAAAATGCCAATATTTTTTCTCCTAATAAGGCTCCCCCACCACCCTTTATCATATCTCCTTCTTTGGTAAACTCGTCTGCTCCATCGATATATAAATAATCCAAGGCATTTAGAGGCATTTCTATTACATCGAATCCTTGAGAGGAAACATAGATTGTTGTAGAATTGCTAGAACTAATTATTTTTTTATTAAACAATAGAGATCTAGCTTCATCTATAAAAGATTTTATTGTGTTACCCGTGCCTAATCCTATCATGTTAAAATTATTTATTAGATCTTTAACTAATTCAACAGCCCCTTTTGCAGCTTCTTTTTTTGGATCGCATTCCATAATTAACCCCCTTAACTTATAATATCTATTAGAATAAATATTATGTTTACTCTAAATTAATAAACAAGTCATAAAGATATATTTAAGATCTAATAACAACAAATATATATTGGTGAGAAGGTTGGCAAATGAGGGTCCTCCTGTAATAACAATATGTACGGGTCTGCAACCTAAAGTTTATCCAAATGATAATGTAACAAAGGCAATAAATATAATGGCAGAAACAGGAATTGGTGCTGTTGCTGTAATTAATGAAGAGGGTAAAATATTGGGTATATTTACCGAAAGAGATCTTTTAAACAAAGTTTTATTTAAATCAATGAAATCTGATGAAACGAAAGTCGAGGAAGTTATGACAAAAAATGTTATTGCTGGTAATCCTGATTGGAGTGTATTGAAAACAATCAAAACTATGGCCTACTATGGGTTTAGACACTTACCTATAGTTGATGAACTCGGGAATTATATATGCATGGTTTCCATAAGAGAGCTTGAAAAATTCATGAGCCAAATAGATATTAGCGCTGAGCCCGGCGAGATACTAGGTGGAGATTGAATAAAGGCAAATTTGGACTTGCTTTTTCACCTAAATTGTAAACTAAAATTTAAAAGTATGGTCAATAAATTAGCTAAAAATACAATGAAAAACAAATAGAAACAATCATGAAGATTTACTAACAACTATATTTTTATTTTGCTTTAGTAATCCACAAGCCTTTAACAATATGTCTGTAGAACCTCTTAAATCTCCAGAAAAGGCCTCTTTTTCTTTATACCTTATAATAATTGGTCTTTTATTTATTCTACTTTCAACTATTTGTGCCAACTTTTCTTCTGAAATTTGTTGATCTGGACCTAAAACTATTATATCTGGCTTTATTTCTTCTATAGGTTTAATATAATCCTTTTCATCCCCAAGTATGGCTTCATAGGTATATTTAATTGATGATATTAGCTCTAGCCTAGATTTTTCATCCAATATAACGGGTCTACCTTTATCTTTTTCTGCATTTTTATCTCTAGCTATGACCACATATACCTTACCAAATTGTGAGGCAAATCTCAATAAATTAATATGACCGGGATGCAAAATATCAAATGTACCAGCTATGAAGACCTTCTTTAAGTCTTTCTCTTCATTAGACCATTTTATATCTATTAAACTTAAAAATTTAAGTGAATCTATTAATCCCTCAGCATATGAAATTGAGATAAAGGCATCTTCTATTTTATCAATTTTCAAATAATACTTAGAATCATTAAGATATGCATTTATGTTCTGTAATAAATTATCAATATTTAATCCTTTTCTTTTTAATTCCTCTCTTTTATTTATTAAATCTTTCATTACAAACTCAACATTATCAATATATTTTTGTACTCTTTCATATGAGCCAGACATTTTATCCCACCTAATATTTATTGCCAATCTTTAGCCCAAATAGCAGCCTTTAAAGAAGTAAGATAGAAAAATTTAAAGCATTAATGGTTTATTTGTATTTATAAGAATTTATCATTATTTTATTATTTTTCTTCTGCCCCCTTAATATACTCTATTGGTATTGTTACTACTATTTTTGAATCACCTTCTAAAAGCGTTATATCTGCCTCATTTCTAGTAGAATAAATCTCAACTACGCGACCTTTCATACCTTTAAATGGACCACCAATGATTTCTATTAGCTGACCTTTCTCAAGAGTTGGCAAAGATATAGGGGGTTTTAATAGCTTGACGACTTCTTGTATATTAATGGTTATAGGTCTCCTTCTTTTTACATTTTTTACTCCTCTAATCAAATAAAATAAATCCTTTGGATCGCTTACCTCTACTATTACTGTTCCTTTTAATTCTTCTGAATATATTATACTTTTTACATTTAATTTTAATGCCTGTGCTCTCTCTGCAAAAACCATGGCAATCTTTTCTTCATATCCTCCAATAACTGATATAGCATAGACCTTATATTGGTTTTGTGAATCCAAATATTACCACCTAGGCAACCAATAATACATATACTAGATGGATTATGTACCCTATAGCGCCGACTATAACAAAACCTAATAAGCTTAGTCTTGTTAATAAGTTAAATTCTTCTTCATCGGGTCTTCTGGATAAAAGTATTATTCTTTTCCATGCCGATAAATATTCTCTTATTTTTTCTGATATAGACATCCTTGATCCTCCAATTTTTTATTACTTAGTGAGTCTTATATACTCTCATGTTTATTAATTAACTTTTCGTATTCCTTTGCCAGATCTCTTCTTATTATGATACCGTTAGGCTTTACTTCTTTCCAAGCCATAGCTCTGTATCTGTATACCTTTGTTTTATTATCTAACCAACAATCAGGCCATAGCCCAGCCTTTATACAAGTTTCTGAGAGAAAAGTTTCTTTATCCCATAAATTTTCAACTGGAACCTGAGGTAATAAAAGCCCTCTATTATAGCCTCTTTCAATAACTAGTCCATCTCTACCTATAACAATAAAGTTTAGTCTACCAATTTTATCTGAAGGAGATGCTTCTAACTTAGATAAAACGGAAACCTCAAATGTAACGAAGTTTATCTCTCTTTCATCCATTGGATTAAATCTAGGATCATTAAAAGCTGCCTCTAGAGATACTTCCATTACTGTATTTATTAAAGGCTTTATTGGCTCTATATAACCTATACAACCTCTTAAACTGCTCTGATTTTCAGAATAATAAGTATCTATTGTAACAAATGCTGCTCCAGGTCTTTGAAGAATTTTTGGTATGTAAGATGGCGTTGACATAATTGCTTTATTTTTAAAATAGTATTCAACGCTTTGCCTAGCTATTTTAACAAGCAAGGCACCAGTTTCGTCGTCTATTTCATCAGGATCTATAGGCTTGTTAATTGCTTCATCTTGCATTTTACATCCCCTATTTATATTATTATTTAAAGGCTTTAAGTTATTTCTTTTAAATAATTTTAATTTTTATTAAGAATGTAAAATAAAATTACAAAAATATAGCATAAGCCCTTTAAAGGCTGGCTCTATACAAGAATTGGAGATAGGTGAAATAATATGGCTATTTCATATGAGCAAGGTACAGCTGTTGGAATTAGAGCAAAGGATGGAATAGTTTTAGCTACAGATAAAAGAATGTCCTATGGTAGCTTCATAATGAGCAGAAATGCAAAAAAGGTTTATGTTTTAAACGACAGAGCAGGCATCTCATTAACTGGATTATATGCTGATGTTAGCGGATTAATTAGAATAATGAATGCAGAAATAAGTTTTTACGAAATTACAAATGAAACTACTATGAGCCTATATGCCATTTCTAAGTTATTCTCCAACATACTTTATTCCTATAAGATGCTACCATTTTTAATTGAATCTATTATTGGTGGTATTGATAAAGACAATACCCCAAAACTATATACATTGGATATGCTTGGCTCTATTACCGAAGATAAATACATGGCTGTAGGAAGCGGAGGAACAACAGCGCTAGGAGTACTAGAATCCCAATACAACGAGGGTCTTAGCACTGATGATGCCCTAAAAATAGCTATACAGGCATTAAAAACTACTATGGAAAGAGATTCTTCATCAGGCGATGGAATAGATTCTGTTGTAATTAAATTAGGTAAAAAACCGGAGGAAAAATCATTTAAATTAAAAGTTATAGAAGAAACCCAATAAATATATAAAAACAAATTAATTACAGGCATAAAATATGTCTTCAGATGGAGAATGTGAATCTATAAGAAAAAGCTTTAACATAGACAAAGCAATATACATTCAGAAAGAAATAATTTCTAAAAAAATTAATTTTAATGGAAAAAAATTAAACGATTTAAATGGAAAAATAATTGCTGCCGTAGATGCATCTTATTGGGGCTATAAGGAAGGGAAAGGAATAGGAATAGCAGTATCTTTCGGGTATCCAGAATTTAATATAATAGATTGCTTTGCCACATTAAGCCATGTATGCATACCATACATCCCAGGTCTGCTAGCATTTAGAGAAATGTATTTGCTAACTCCATCCTTATTAAATTTAATTAAGAGATCTAAACCAGATCTAATTTTTGTTGATGGTCATGGCTATGCGCATCCCCGCTTTGCGGGAATTGCATCTCATATAGGAGTTGTATTTAATATACCAACCATAGGGATTGCAAAGAAAAGATTAGTAGGCAATGAAGTTAAAAGAAACGATAATTACGAATTAATTTATAAGGATAAAATCGTAGGAAAAATTCTATTAATCAATAACAAAAGGATATACATAAGTATTGGAAGCAACATATCATTAGAGGATAGTTTTAACATAGCAAAATCTATGATTTATAATAACTCAATTAAACCAATCTATATGGCAGATAAAATATCAAAAATAGCAAGGAAATTGTATTCTGATTCTATAATTAAAGAAACTAAGATAATTGATTGTAAAAAAGAACTTATAGAAAAAATAAATTTAGTTTAAGCTTTAGCTATCTGTTTTTCTAATATTTTTCTTGCCCCATTAGTATGGGATTCAATAATTATTTGGTTTCCATTATCTTTTATAATCAAAGTTTCATCTATTATCCTTCTTCCACAAACAGGACATCTATAATACCTAGTAACCTTTGAAATTTTATTATTACCATTGGTTATTTTTTCTGTTTCTGATAGGTAATCCATTGGAACATTGCACCTAGGACAGAGCATTATAACGTAACCATCATTTCTCATTGTATTTCACCTTTTTGCTTATGATATGCATTATTGATATTTGATTTCTATACTTCTACCTCTTTTTTCCACATTTTAATTTACAACTAGAGTTTATAAAACATAAAGGGTTTAAAGCTAAATAGAAAAGTTAATAAATGTGTGCTTTTTTGCATAACCTATGGATTTCACAGGATTTTATAACTGAAAACACTGTCATTTATAGTGGGGAGATAAAGTCAAGGCTTTGATGAAATTCTTGATAAAATTGGCTAAATCTTTTTGATTACCATAGAAAATCCATTATATTTGTTTACTTTTTTAGTAAGCAAGTTTCTCACACAATGGTGGCTCTGCCAAAGGTTGTAATGAAGAGCAATAAATGTGAGCCTGGCACCATTGGGCTCAAAGGAGTCATGACAAGCAACTATAAAAAAGACTAGTGGCTCAGGTCTAGATCCCCACAATCAATCTTAAATGATCTAAGCAAAATTGTAGGTGAAATTGATTAGAGATGTATGCATTGTTTTTAAAAATTGATTATAGTAATTTTTCCTTATACCTTATAAAGATAGAAACTGCAAATATAGTTGGTGCGCAGATTGAACAACATAGATATAAAAAATAGTGAAAAAAGTAATTTAGAAAGTCCTATGACTAATTTAATAGAAATAACTGGCGAGCTAATAGTTAATACGGCATATTTTCTAAATTCTTTTATGTCGCAAGCAACTATAATAATGATAAAAAATTTTACAGAATTAATTAACTCATTGAAATCAATTGATGAAAATAATCCATACAAAGAAAATATTATAAAACTAATAGATTCGCAGAATAATATAATAAACTATTTAGCAGATGCTTCTAAACATTTATCAGAACTACTTAGCAAATTAATCACAAAACTAACATCTCAACTGAATACTGAAAACATTTTACATCTCTTTACTGAATTTTTAAATTACATTAAGAGTGTTATAGGAAAAATTATTGAAATTGCTAAAGGGTTGCTAAATATAGATTTTTTAGATAATATAGCTAAATTTATTAATACCTTTGTAAATTCTTTTAACGAAACCATAAAAAAACTAACAAGTTTTAGAAATGCTAACCCTGCTGATATTATAAGATTAATATCTGATCAAGATTTTGTTGCTTTTATGAGCTTTATAGCTCCAATAGCTAAAGCAATAGGACAATCGCTTAGATTAATGAATTTATCTAATGTTAATAAGATATCTACAAATACTACATCTTAATATATAAAATAATATATATTTATTATAATTTACAAAATAAACCAGCATTTAATCTAAAAAATTAATTAACGATTTGCTTTAGTATAGCCTTATATTTATAAAAGCAAAATAAGCTCTAATTATATTAATTATACTAATTAGTTAGATAATTAGCTATAACTAAAACTATATTAATTTCTATATAAAAATATAAACAAATTATTACAATATTATTTTTAATAAATACAAATTTAAATTTTTATTTATATGTTAAACATGCATTTAAAAAGGTTACCATTTTACCAATTATTGGGTGTAATTGTTGAGCTCTAAGGACATATCTAATATTAAGGCATTAGTTATAATTTCAAGCAGCGATATAGATAAAGCATTAACAGGTCTTCTATGGGCAACAAACGCATTAAAATATAAATGGGCCAGTGATGTCAAAGTTATATTCTTTGGACCCATAGAAAAGGAACTTAGTCTTGGTAATAAAAGGCTATTAGATGCTTTGAAAAACTATAATATAGTAAGCAATCAAAAAACAGTAGCATGCAAATTTATTGCAGAGCAAAATAATTTTTTAAATAATCTTAATTTAATTTCATCACAAATGGGAATAGATGTAATATACGCAGGAAATAAAGTTGCATTTCTGCTTTCTCAAGGGTATATACCTCTTGTTTTTTAAATACCATAAATACTTACTATTATTTTTATTGTTAGGATTAACTCAAATCTAAAAATAATATTTCAATTTTTTAATATATTTTTTATAAATTTTATCTTTTTTAATGAAATTAATTACTATTTTAATTAATATTAAACAATTTTTAAGAAGAGAATACTTTAATACCTCCTATTATTATATAATAAATCAGATTTTTTGCAGAAGGTGTGTTAGAATATGAAAGAAAAGGAGAGAGGTATAAGTAAAGGGGCATTGTATGGCATCATTGGTATTGTTATTGTAGTTGTCGTACTAGGAGCGGTTGCTGGGTATTATGCAACAAGAAAAGTTACCACAACCACTACTGTTACAACTACATCGGCTGTACCAGTTACAACTACATCGGCTGTACCAGTTACAACTACATCTGTAGTACCTACAACTGTAACTACAACATCAACTTTAACTGTACCAGTTACAACAACTACAACAACGCCTTCAGTAACAACATTTACATTCCTAAACTGGTGGGGTCCCGAAGATCCGCCAGGATTAGAATGGGTAGCAGGTAACTTTTCTGCCAAATATCCTCAATATAAAGTTAGTTATACATCAGTATCTGGCGCGGGAGGTACAGTAGCGCAATTCGTAATATTAGGTATGATAGAAGCTGGAAAACCACCCAACTCATTCCAGGCACATTACTCACCCGTTATGTGGTCTTACGTAGAGGTTATGCCTCAACTTGCAGCAGACTTTGTAAACTTCACGCCAATAGCACAAAAAACTGGATTATATACAATGGCAGTTAAAGAAGCTCTATTAGCAGGTATGTTTAATGGAACTATGTTTTCACTACCAGTAGAAGCACATAGAGGAGTATTATTGTATTATAATCCACAAACACTTAGAAAATACAATATTTCATATCCAATTATGACTGTTCAACAATTAATAAACGATACAAAAATACTTGCATCCAAAGGAGTTACAGGCATTTGGATGGTACCAGGAGCAGATGGTGGCTGGGATCAACTAAACTTATGGGAAGACATATTCCTAGGATTAGCATCTGAAAAATATGGACCTGCAGGAGGTGCCAAACTATATAATGAAATTCTCTATGGAGTACTGAATTTTAGTGATCCAGCTGTACAATCATTGATAAATCAAACAGATTACGACTTCATATATTTCACAGGCTACGATTATCCAGGATGGCAAACTCTAACATGGTCTTCAGGTTTAGCTGATATAATACAAGGAACTAGTGTGTTCCAAGCAAATGGAAACTGGGTAACAGAATATGCTCATATATGGTATCATGTTAATGCATATGCACCTGTTCCACCATATACAAATTGGACCAATATAACCTTAATGGAACAACCATTCCCAGGTACGTGGGGTAACTACGCAGTTAATGAAGACTCTGTTGCAGTACCATCTTACGCAAATCCAGTAGAACAGGCTGCAGTAACATTTGCTGAATATTGGGACTCATACCAAGGTATGGAAGTTTGGACATCCAGTGGTAAAGGTGTAGAGGTTTGGAGCAACGGTACAGACTTCTATCCTACAACTGCACAATGGTATGATTACGAAACACTCAAAAACATCTCAGCTACAGATCCTGCAGCATATACAATTGATCCAAGTGACGAATCATTGTTTACAGATACATTCTCAGCTATGATATCACAAACAGAAACTTTGCAAACAAGTGGTGTTGGTTATATAAATACCTTTAATTCACAATTTGCATCAATAATGCATCAACAATGCACAGAATGGCAAACAGCAGCAAAAAGTGGATTTGGATTCCTAGGAATGAAAGGAGAGCCTTTTGCAAACTATTTGCCTCCATGGGTTAATCCAAATACATACGCATATATGTCTAATTATACATGCCCCACATATACGTGGTAAAAATTTAATTTTTTATTTTTTATATCTTTGTAAGTAATATCGCAAATGTTTTTAATCTTTTTTTATATATAAACACATGAAGAGGGTGCTTAAGTATGAAAAAATCAGTTTATATAATGGCATTACCAACACTATTCTTTGCAGGACTTCTAATGTTTACTGTCATCTATAATGTTTGGCTTTCCTTGCAAAATTATTCAATTTTAGTTAGAAAACCTAAGTTTGTTGGTTTAGCTACATATTCTTATTTATTTTCACAATACTTCTTTAAAATTTCAGCAATTCACACAATTATTTTTACTCTAGGATTAGTTGCTATTGGAAATATTTTAGGATTATTAGCTGCTGGAATATTATATTTTATACCAAGCAATGTTCAAAGATCGGTTTATCTTTCCGTATTTATATATCCATTAGCAATAGCTTCCTCAACCAGTGCATTAATTTGGGAATGGCTTCTTGACCCAATAAGAGGAGTCGATTATGTATTAAAATTAATGCATTTACCAGCTCCATATTGGTTGGGAAGTTCGTCCATGGCACTAGTTTCTATGGTTATTATTGAAACGTGGGCATACACTGGATTAGCAATTTTATTTTATTTAGCTTCCTTCATGAATGTTGATAAATCAGTAATAGAAGCAGCAAAGCTAGATCGCGCCAGTGGAACAAAAATATTATTTAGAATATTAATACCAAACTCTATGAATGGCTTCATAGTAGCAACAGCTCTTTTATTTTTATTTTCCTTCAGAATATTTACAATACCGTTCGTATTAGGAGGGGCAGCAACAAGCCCGACTATGATGACATTTGTTATGTATGTATATAACTTATTTATATCAGAATATTTCTCTGCATCAGCCGCTATGTCAGTTATTGTTACTTTAATAGCCGCTGCTGTAATTCTACCATTTGCTATATTAGGGTTAATGAAGTGGGTATTTAGGAGGTGATATATGTGAAGTCAAATGAAAAAGGCTTACCTAAAAATAACGAATATGCTAAAAGAGTAGCAAAATATGTAATTTTACAATTGGTTGCATTAATCTTGATTATATTATGGCTTATCCCACTCTACTCTTTAATAGTTGGTGGGCTTAAATCAAATATACAAGCTGCAGCATCACCAGCATTGATTCCTCCAAGCAAACCAAGTGGTGAAGCATATTATTTTGATTGGCATGGTTTTGGGGGAATTTATGGTATGATAGGACTTGAATGGCCATTGATCAGAGAAATTATAATAGGGTTACCTATAGCATTTTTAGCAACATTACTTGGAGCTATGGGAGCTTATTTCTTTTACACACTGATGGATAGAAACTATATTGCCAGCACAATAGGTTTTGCTATAATATCTTTAGCAACATATCTACCTGTTGAAACCGCCACAGTACCATTAATAGAAATATCAGCATTCTTTAAAATATTTAATACGTACTATGGAGTCATTTTTGCTTATTTAATGTTTTATATTCCAATGGCAGCATTATTAATGTCAATATTTATGCCATCAGTTCCAAAATACTTAATTGAAGCCGCTAAAGTAGATGGAACTGGAGATTGGAATATATTTTGGAAAATACTAATGCCATTAATGATTCCTGGTTTTCTTTCCACCTTAATATTTACATTCCTACAAATCTGGAACAATTTCTTTATTCCACAGTTGTTAATAAGTAATCCGCACCTTATGCTTCTACCAGTAGCTGTAAGGCAATATGCTGGAGGATATGCTATTATTTATAATAGATCATTTGCTGCAGGTGTGATAGAATCTATAGTTCCTTTAGCTGTATTCGTAGTATTAGGCAGATACTTTATCAAAGGGCTCGCAGCATTAGGTGGAGGAGCTAAGGGTATTTAAATGAATAATTATTTTTATATTTATTTACTAATTTTTTAATGCTTAATAGAGAGAATAATAAAAAATAAAAGCCAATGCAGCTATATCGATATTAATCAGAAACTAATCCTACTAATATTTCAGCATAGCAAAATTCTATATACTTTTGGTATAATTAAGTAAAATTTACAACTTTTTAATATCATAAACTTCTTATTCTAAGTTTGCAAGAACAGCTTAATAAAAAGTTCATGAGTTTATACTGGTATAAACTGTTGTTAATATGCTTTAAAATTGTTGTTCATTATTGGCCAATATACCTATATAAAACTCGAATTTGCAGAGTTATCATAAAACCTATGGGTTTTCCCCCACAGCATCTGGCTATATATTGAAGCCTATTCAAAGTTAATAGAGTTAACTAAATGAGAGCACAAGATAAAATTAAGGTAATAAACAAAATTAAATAACAATTAAAATGGACCGGCCGGGATTTGAACCCGGGATCTCCGCCGTGCGAGGGCGGCATTCTTCCGCTGAACTACCGGCCCTCATAAAAAATTAATTAAAATAAGATAATAAACTCAATCAATATTCTATTTATTTTCAACATAATACTCAACGAAAGGAATTATTATACCAGGTGCTGCTATAAATGCAACATATATTAAAAGAATTAATGACAAATCTAAAGTAATAAATACATCTCCTCCGCTTTGAACTGGTATTGGTCCGACTCTCAGTATTCCATCATTAAAATAACTTAGTACAATTAGCAATCCTAATAAAGAAGATGAAGCTCTTAATAATGGATTATATATTGTTCCTTTCATAATCCTAGCAACAACTTCTAAACCCATGAATAAACCAATAAAAATTAGTATTTCTGATGTTAGATAAGAAGGCAATAAACTAGAAATCGAAAATCCATAGGAAACTGAAGATAAAACATAACTATATAAATAAGGTAATATATAAATGTAAACAATAGAATAAAATATCCCCTCTATTAAACCCAATATTATTTGCTTTATTATCCATTTTATTTTGTTTCTATCCAATACTGTTCACCTCTGTAAAATTAAAATAATAAAGGCCTGCTATCTTACCACTAAAGAAGAATTCATATTTAGTTGCATTTTCAAAATAATTTACAGGAAAGCATTTTGAAATTGTTTCATTAGGCAACAAATTTCCTGAATATATTAATAAATTTCTTTCACTATTATTATTATAAGTTAACGTTAAGGATATGTTAGAATTGCTTATTTCTACATCATTGTTATATTTGATATTAAAGAGCAATCCTATGCTTGTATTGCAATTCGTTTCAGTCTCATTTATATATAATGGATGAGAAAAAAACCCTGAAACAAAGACATATAATGGATACGTAGCTAATCCAATTAAAATCAAACCTGCTATAACTGCTAAAAGACCTAATTTCAACATAAATCCCCATTATTTTATTAGTTCAACCCCTTTCGATAATATTGTAGAGCCTGCAGCTAGCGCGATACCAAGGAATGCAACCTTTATTAATAAAATTACTAAAGCCTCTGCTGTAAATGCTATGGGAATGGAATTACTTGATGTTGCATTATTTATCGTTGCAATAAATCCTGGATTTAAAAAAGACGCATAGGCCTCATAAAATACGAAGATTAACAAAGCCACCCCTATTGCTATAAGAGATATCCCAATGTTTTTTGATGTTTTATTTAGTTTTAATTTGCTTTCATCTAAATTTTTACTTTCCTTATCTGAAGCCATAATAATCACCAAACCAAATTTATTAACTTCTCTCCGCTCTAAAGGCTTTCTTCAAAGCGGATTCCTACCTCGAAATTAAGTACTTCATATGGGTAACTTAGATCAGTACCTCTAATTAACCCATCTTTCTCCTAATTTTATAAGTCTTTTAATCTTTATAAATTTTATTCATCTTTATCTTAAAAAATCTTTATTTGTTGTCAATAAAGTAATTATTAACATAGTTAATAAATAATTGCATTTTATGCTAGAAAAGGAATAACCAGGATATAGCATAGCAACAGTAAAAAAACTAAAAAAGATATTTAAGAGGATAGCTGATATAAACTTTCTTAAGATCTGTTATATGTCTTGTTGATCTTGGTGGTAAAAGAATTTGATTTTCTGCCGCTCTTACAACCTCTTCTTTAGTCAATAAAGGAGGCTCTAAAATTAGTGCATTTTTTATTCTAATTTTCTTATCAATGCTTTTAGAAAATTTTATTTTGTTAATCTGATTTTTATAATCATTTTCAAATTTGTTTATTTGCATATAACTATCTAATCCATTATTATATAATTTTACTTTTATTGTGCTGTTAGTTATTGTTATTTCATTAAAAGTGAATATAGATTTTATATAGGAAAGATCCCTTGAAGAAATGTTCATTAAATAGATTCTAATCCATTTATTCAAAGTTATTTCTTTATTATCAAGATAATTAACTAATATTGCTGGAATATATTTGGCGTCAAGAGAGCTTAATGCTCTAGTCCTATGCGCTCCATCTATTACTAATCCTGTATTTATATCGGCTATTATTGGTTTTCTTAAAATTTTTGTCTTTTCTAATGATTTTCTTATATTATAGACATGATCTTCTATAGCATATTCGTGCTGTTTTAATTCTGATATTTTGACTAGGCCAATCCATAAATTGTGTGTTTCTTTAAGCTCCACAAATGTGCATCACCAATCGCAGCTCAAACATAAAAATGTTAGAAAAGATTAAAAACTTTGTTATTAATTTAATTTTAATTATTATTTTAGAATCATTTTAAATAATATATGAAAAAAGATATGTTGTTCATACATATATTAATAATGTGCTCGTCTTCTTATTTTAAACATTAATAGCTCTTAAATCTTTTATTCTATCATAAATTCAAGGTTCACTTATTATTTTTATCAATAAATCTTAATTAATAGCATAACAACTAAGATTATAGATTAATAAACATAAAAATTTTTTATAATAAAGGTAGAAGGTAAGCTTACTCGTCTTCTCCTTCGCTTCCTTCATTGCCACCTTCTTCATCGGATCCTCCAAACGAGGATGAAGAAGAAAATCCTCCTCTCCTTGTTCCTCCCCTGTAGTTGCTCCTTCCTCCTCTTCTATATCCTCCCCTTGATCTTCCATAACTCCTTGAACTAGATTCAGAAGCCTTAGGTGTGTTCTCTGGAATTTCTTCTGATTTTGGTAAGCTTTTGTCCTCAATTTTGTTAATTTCACCACGTGATCCAATATTTAATTGAACCTCTCCTTTAAAGCTAGTAGTCCAAGCCCCTTTTAATTCAACTGCATCTCCCTCACTAATTTTTCCAGCTTGATTTCCCCACATTGTAAGTTTTACTCTTCCGCTATCGTCGCCGACTATAGCTTCGCTTATTGTTCTATCTCCTCTTTTCGTATGAATTACTTTTGGTTCATTAATACTTAAAACCCTGACTTTAACAGAAACATTATCTTCCCCCTCACGGAGGTCCGATACCTTACGACTATTATCCTCACTCAAGATTACATTCCTCACGCACATTTACTAACCCATTTACGGGCAATTAATTTTTTGGAAAGCAGTAGTTAAAAGGTTTCCTTTTCTAATTAAAACTATTAAATGATAATAAAAGTAAAAGCAAATTTAACATTCAAGGGCAAAAGAAAAAGTAGAGACAGTTTTTAGTATCTCATTATATAAGTATATATAAGAATTATACTTTATTAAAATTTGTATTCAAATAACCTATTATTCGAGGCTTTCTATTCTTAGCATTAACATCAGCTATTATTATTCTCTTAATATTTGGAATAGGTTTACTAAGCTCTACGTCTATCTCCCTATTTTCATATGCTTTAATGATGCCTGTTACAGAAATCCCACCAGCTATAAAATGATAAGTAGAACCTAATTTAATTTCACTCCATGGATATTTGATTAATTCATCCTTTATATTGTTTTTTATATTGTTTTCATCTGGAACTAACGCATATGTATCTTTAACGTCTTCTGCCTTTACATTTCTCAACGCTATCCCTATTCTTACTCCTGGATTAACAGAGACCTGATCTTCATCTAAAACTTGAATATTTTTGATCTCAACTCTTTGCATTGATGGCAATGCTATCAATGTGTCATGCACTTTTATATCCATAAAGCTAAATCCAAGCATAACTGCACCTACTCCTTTTACCGTAAAAGATCTATCAATATAAACGAATTTTTCATATCTTGGTTCAACAGCTTCTATATTTGATTTTTCATCTAAGAATCTATTTATTTCTATGTTACTTAAGTTTGATGATTCAATAAGTTTTTTTAATTTATCTGTATCGCTATGTGTTGCTAATGATTTAGTTCCTGTTGAATTTGCTAATAGAAGTAGTTCTCCATCCCTCCAATCTAAATATTCATTATGAACTATTATTATTTTATTTGATAATGATGAAGCCTTTATAGAGTTTATAATAGAACTGGGGTATTCTTTAGGAACTAATGTAGATAATATATAATCACCTTGCTTTCTATAATACATTAATATATCTCCGCTATCCTGTAATTTTCCAAATTTTAATGCTATTTCTTTGCTTTTATTTTCATCAGGTGATAGTATTGTTATTATTCCTCCTTTCATTTTAGATCCTCGTAATCTTATATTTAAAAAGAGTTTATTAAGTTGTTTATTTTTAGCAATAAATAGATATTAAATTTGGTTAAATTTTTTTGAAAAGACTTATAATTTTTTAATTCATAAAAATGATAATAAATATTTCCAAGCCTAACCTATCCCTTTAGAATAAGGGTTAAATCGGGTAATAATACTTGAATTTAAAGGGTTTTAAGCATATTTATTAGATTAGAAAGAGGAATAAATAATGTCAGAAACTAAGAAAGGAAGAAAGGAAAATAAGTTAATAGATTCATATGGAAGACCACTCCAAAATCTCAGAATGGCTGTAACCAGAGAGTGCAACTATAACTGTATATTTTGCCATTTAGAAGGAGATCCTATAGGAAAGCCACAGAAGGTAGGATCCTTTCCTCCTTTACTCTATCCAAGTGACTATGAAATAATAGCAGAGGCTGCTGATAAAATTGGTATAAACGGATTTAAAATCACTGGAGGAGAACCTTTAGTAAGAAATGATATTGTTGAAATAATTAAATCAATATATATGGCAGCAAGTAATTCTGATATATCTATGACTACTAATGGATATCTATTAAGCAAATATGCTAAAGAGCTTAGCGAAGCAGGACTTCAAAGGATAAATATTTCTATACATTCATTGAAAAAAGAGATCTATAAAAAGATAACCGGAGTAGATGGTTTAGAAAAAGCCTTGCAAGGCTTGGATGAGGCTTTACAATATAATTTTAAGATAAAAATTAATGTCTCAGTTATAAAAGGATTAAATGATAATGAAATTTATGACCTTATAGATTTTGCTTCAAAGAAAAATATTATGTTACAATTAATAGAACTGCAACCAATAAATTCTGGTGCTAATAATTTTAGTGATCTACATTATCCTCTTTATTTAATAGAAAATATGCTGATTAAAAAGGGTGCAAAAGTTGAAAGAAGGGAATTACATAATAGACCTATTTATATATTACCCAATAATGTTAGAGTAGAAATAGTAAAATCATATGATAATCCTATTTTTTGTGCTGGGTGCATGAGGGTTAGATTATTAGCAGATGGAACATTAATTCCTTGCATTAACTGGAAACTACCTGGTATTAATATATTATCAGCAATAAGGGTAAAGCCAAAAGAATTAGCTGTTCAAAATGCTATAAAGGCCTTTATTAAAGTTAACTACTTGAGAAGGCCTTACACTTTGTACAGAATCGATACCAAAGAGTTTGTTAGTAATGGCAAAGATCTCAGAATTTTATTGCCAAAGAAAGCGTTAAGCAATTTTTAATCATAAATTGCGATGTTTATTAAGAGCGTTAAATTTTCTCTTTTAATGTTTAGTTAAGTATAAATTTATCTATTTAAGATAAACAAGATTTAAAAAACGGGGAAAACAATGAGGCTGGCAAAAAAAGTAAAGGCATTATTTAATATGACAAAACCAGCACAGTTAGGTTTATTACTATTAACAGTTTATGGTGCTTATTTTGCAGCCTGTAAGCCAGTTAATGTAAGAGATGTTTTATTGCTGATTGCCATCGGGGTTGGAGGCATTGGAGGAGTTACGGCTCTTAATATGTATTTAGAGACTGATATAGATTCAATAATGAAAAGAACTCAAAATAGACCTTTACCATCTCATCAATTAAGTAATGCAGAAGCTATTGCAGGCATTACTATATTAATTTTAATTGGAATTATTGCGGCTGATTTTATAAATAAATACGTTGTATATGCAATTATTCTTGGCCTTTTCTTCGATATAATAGGGTATACGGAACTTACTAAAAGAAGCACAACTATGAATATATGGCTAGGTGGGATAGCAGGTGCGATGCCTTCCTTGGGAGGGTGGGCTGCAGCGACAGGCAGTTATGGAATAGGTGGGATATTATTAGCCCTTATAATAATAGCTTGGATTCCCATGCACATTTGGTTTATAGCCTATTATCATTTAGAAGACTACAAAAATGCTTCAATTCCCATGCTATCAGTAGTTTCAAATGAAAAAACCTTTGGAAATATAGTAATGATGTCTGTAGCTTCTTTAGCTATAATTGCATGGATTTTTTACTTATTGCTAGATAGGGGGCTAATAGCTGCTTCTATATCAACAATACTTGTAATAATTGCGCTTTTAAAAATCAGAAAGTTTGTTAGTAAACCTTCTAAAAATGATGCCTTATCTATATTTAAATTTGCAAATTCAGTAGTAGTGGTTATCTTTGTATTAGCAAGATTTTACTAGGTGAAATTTATGAGCAACTATTGCAAAGGAGTTTGGCTGTATGTATGTGTGTTCTATGCAATATCAGCATTTTTATTTACATTATCTATATTCTTCTCGCCTATAATAATACTATCATCGGCAGTATTTCTAATTACTATTATTGAGCCAATAACCTTACTAAGTTTAAAAAACTATTTAATTTACATATCTTTAGCAATAATTGCTTTAATTATAGTAATTCTTTCTCCAATAAAGCTTATTGCATTTATTCCATTAACAATTTTATTAATATATAGTTCTATAAAAGAATTCAAAACGCTAGTTACTTCTTCATTACTAATATCATCTTTACTTGCATTTATTACCTCAGGAATGATTGAAAAATTACTCTATTTCTCTTTTTTACTAATATCCACAATCTCTTTAGGATTTGTTACGAAAAGATTACACTCATTCATTATTGTAATCTTGCCAATATTATCTATATTCTTTAATCCAGTTGTTGGGCTAGCTTCTTCAGCTCTAATATCCTCAATTATGGCATTCTACTTTAGGCAAGAAAATGCAGTATGTCCATTTACAACAGATGCAGGACTTGTAATGGGAGGAGCTTTTATATCCTCTATATCTATATTGTTAATTATATTATTAAAATGGAATATATTTGATTCATCTTTATTAATAACAGGTATACTTTTATTGCTTTCAGGGTCAATGAGGCCAGAAATAGCTAATAAACTCTAATTTTCAAAGCTAATAAAGAACTAACCATTCCACTCCTTAGAGTTAGTTCATTGCTTATTTATCAAGATAGTATTTATATGGTGTTACCAGGAAGCACTGTTAAAGATTTCTGTTATTATTATAAATAATAATAGAGTTGAGGGATAAAAAATGATAGGAGATGTAGTGAAAAAATTCTTTGCTAGAGGGCAATCATATAAAGAAACTAGTTTATCACAAGAAGAAGGAATAGACTATGATGGAATATTAGCACAACTTAGCATAGTGAAAATGGAAATTGATAGAGTTAAAACAAGCCTTGTGAACGAGATTCAAGGTTATTATGAAAAAATGGTCAGCTCTGCTAAATCTAAAGATACAGAAAACATGGAAATTAATGCGGCTGAAATTGTATTAAAGAAAAAGGTTCTAAAGGCTGTCTTAGCCTATGGAAATATGATAGAACTTGCAATCAGAAGAGTTCAAGATACAAGGAATTTAGAATCCATAATTAAAATAATTGGGCCATTAAAATATGCTATGAGCGCCATGGATGAATATTTGACTGGATTGGCTCCGCAGGCGGTAACGTCTTTAAGCAATGTAATAGAAGCGACAGAAGGCGTTATAAGAAAGGCTGGTGTGATAACAAACGCAATCCCGCAAGGAAGTAGCATTTCTGAGTTACTTCCAGAAGCAAGTGAATTAATGGCCAATGCTCTGGCCAATGCTCAAAAAGAAGCTGATCAATTATCCCCAAGAGTGCCAGATTCTTTTGATCCAGAAGTTATAGAAAGAAAGGTCCTAGACTATATAAGGCAAACAAATGGGGTATTGAGTTTAAAGAAGGCTTCACAGGAATTAGGTATACCATTAAATATAATTAAGGACACTCTATATAGATTGGAAGCAAGAGGTATAATTAAGGTAGATTTACCAACTCAACAAACCACTTAGCGAATAGCCGTTCAGTCTTTAAACCAAATTTTTTGATAACTAATAGTATTGGAGGAAGAAAATATGAATGAAACTAACCCAGTCGCTATGTTGGAGCAAACTGCTAGAAGGAAAATACAAGAAGCATTAGACGCTGAAAGAAATAAGGATTATGAGACAGCAATTGATAAATATAAGAAGGGTATTGAAGCATTAGAGGAAATAGTAAGAAACTATCCAGAACATCCTATGACCAAACTATATAAAAAGACTATTTATGAGCTAAACCTAAGACTAAAGTACATAGAGAGTAAAGCAAGTCAGGCTATAGGAGAAGGTTTACCTGATGAAATTAAAGTTGAAATAAAGGGTAATTCTATAGTAGAAAACTTACCTGAATTTGTATTAAAAGAGAAACCTAGCGTAACATTTGATGATATAGCTGGTTTAGATGATGCAAAAAGGGCTATAAGAGAGGCAATAATATATCCAGTCAAAAGGCCTGATCTATTCCCTCTAGGCTGGCCTAGAGGTATATTGCTTTATGGGCCTCCAGGAACAGGAAAAACAATGCTTGCAGCAGCTGTCACAAACGAAATAAAGGGCGAATTCATATATCTGGATGCAACTAATATAATGAGTAAATGGCTAGGAGAAGGAGAAAAAAATGTAAGAAAGGTTTTTGATTATGCCAGAAGTAAAGCATCCGAAAAAAGTCCTGTTATAATATTTATAGATGAACTAGATGCGTTATTAGGAGTGCATTCCAATGAGGTAGGAGGAGAAGTTAGAGTAAGAAATCAATTCCTGAAAGAAATGGATGGATTACAGGATAAATCTCAAACACTGCACGTATACGTTATAGGTGCTACAAATAAACCATGGGCATTAGATGAGCCATTTATAAGAAGATTCCAGAAGAGAATATATGTTCCATTACCTAACAAAGAAGCCAGAATTAAACTTTTAGATATGTTAACATCTAAAATAAAGTTAGATAATAGTGTTGATTTTGATAGATTAGCCGATCTGTTGGATGGCTATTCAGGGAGCGATATAAGGGATATAGTCCAAGATGCTTATATGAGATCTGTAAGAGAATATTTTGAATCAGATGGTAAAAGCGATGTGGTTAGACCATTAACTATTGAAGATTTTTCAGAGGCAATAAGATCGAGAAAGCCTAGTGTTAGCAAAGAAATGCTAAAAATATATGAGCAATGGGATGAAAGATTTAAAGCCATTTAAAAAATATTTGTTGGATCTTTTCTTAGCGATGCATCCCAAAACATTATCTCAAAATTTACACTATCTTTAAAGATTTCCTTTAATGTGTTATTTATTTTGATGGAATTTAATGCATCTAAAATAACTTTAACTCTATTTTCATAATCCTTTGAAGCATAAAATGATGCCCAAGTCTTATAGATTTCATTGGGCGAATCCTTTACAATCTTCCCCACAAAAATGTATCCCCACATACAAGGAGTCCATGCAGCTAAAAAATAATCCCATCCTAAGTTAGAATAATAAAATAAATGTCTTGTATATGCATAGTTAATTAAATTATAACCGGTGTTATTTATAGTCGATTCATCGATGCCTAATTTACTCAGAATTTCACTTTCTGCCTCTAATCCTTTATCTCTTGATCCAAAGATAGCATTTAATATATTAATTACATCACTTAATGGTCCCTTACTAGATGCATTTAGCAATGACCTTAGCATTATATTAACATACTTAGAGTCTTGAATCATAAAATATTTAAAGTTATCTAATGGCAAGGTACCTTCTTTCATATCTAAAACAAACTTATGCCTTATATAATTATCCCACAGATCACCAACACTTTCTCTTAAAACTTCAGAATTTTTCATGCTTACCACCTTACTACTAATAGTAGTAACTCAAAATTTATAGGTTTATTAAAGTGAATTTAAATGAGCTAATAATAGCATGTTCGAGCGAAATAATAATTAGCATTTTATTGTACCATCAATCTTAAAAATTGTTAATACATTTAATTAAACCCCTCCAATTGCTTTTATACCTATGTACTGTAAAACACATGGAACATACCTCAAGCTTTTTAAATTACTATACTCGTTTCCCCAAATAGTAATATATCTGTACGAGACCTTGTCTAACAAATTTAATTCTTTGCTATCTAAATAAATGTTAACAGAATCAGCAAAATCAAAAACTCTTTCAGAATTTCTTGTTCCTGGTATTGGTAAAGAATTTTTATTTATTAGCCATACTAAGGCAATCTGTGATTTTTTTACATTCTTTTCTTGACTTATTTTTTCTATTACGCCAAACAATTCTTTATCTTCTATAATTTTTTTGAATTTTCCATCAAATCTTTGAGCTATTGCTGTGGGTTTTTTTATGCCAGCTAAAGCTCCTTTTGCTAAAGGACTATATGCAATTATTTCAATTCTTTCTTTTTGAGCTAAAGGTATCAAATCTATTTCAGGAGTTCTATAGACAAGATTGTATTCTATTTGATCTGATATTATTTCATATTTTTTAGTGCAATGAAGTGCCTTGCTAAGTAACTTGCCAGAAAAATTTGATACCCCTATATAGTCAACAAATCCTTTATCTATCATTTTTTCTAAACCTTTTATTGTTTCACATAATGGTATCCATGAAGGAGGAGGCCAATGTAGTTGCAATAAAGTTGGCTTTATGCCAAGCCTTCTTATAGAGCCGATAATACCTTTTTCTATAAAATACCGAGTAGGCCTAAAACCACCAACTTTAGTTGCAATAATAACATTATCAGCATGCTTTAGTTCTCTTAAAGCTAATCCAAGAGATTGTTCGCTTTTACCATCTCCATAAATTTCAGCTGTATCAAAAAAGTTAATTCCCACTTCAAGAGCTGCCTTTATTATTTCTATAGATTTCTCAACTTTACCTTTCCATGATGTTGATCCTATCTCCATAAAACCTAGACCAACTTTACTTATTTTTAGCTTTGTTTTTCCAAATTCTCTGTATTCCATCCTAATACCCAGAATAATAAGATGTGATACTCATTTTTAATAAACTTATATATAAAGCTATATATGATATTATTAGCTTAAAATATCGTCTTACAATAAAGTTTAAATTTAAAAATAAAACAATTTATTTTGGTGAAATCCTTGAAAGAACCAGTCAAAATAAGAAAAATATATGATGTAAGAGATCTTGAAAAAATTGTTGAAATAGAAAAATCTGCTTGGGGAATGCCAGATTATAAAGAGACTACACCAGTTCATGTTTTAAAAGCCATAAATGAAAATGGAGGATTAATAATAGGAGCATATGATAAAGAAACTATGATTGGTTTTTCAATGGGTTGGATTGTAGGTTGTGGAGAATCACAATATTTTTATAGTCACATGACAGGGGTTTTAGAAGATAAAAAATACAAAAACATCGGGTATCAGCTAAAATTATATCAAAGAGAAGAAGTTCTAAAAATGGGAATTAAAGTTATTAAATGGACCTTTGATCCATTGCAAGGTTTAAACCTTAACTTTAATTTAGAAAAGCTAGGAGCTATCGCCAGAATATATAAAGAAAACTATTATGGCAATATAAGAGATTCAATTAATGAAGGATTAGATACAGATAGATTTGAAGCAGAATGGTATATATCATCTAACTATGTTTTAAATAAATTAAGAAGTGCATTAAAGACTCCATCAATAGAGGAATTAACTAAGAAAGATATAAATATAGCATTAGATAGATCAATTGAATCAAATATAGAGATACCAATAAGGAAGAATTTTGATCTAAAGAAGATAATTTTGATAGCTATACCCAGAGAAATTTCAAAGATAAAGAATTTTGATAAAAATATAGCTAATTTATGGAGATCTTATACTAGAGAGGCCTATAAATTCTATTTAAGCAATGGATACATAGCAGTTGGATTTGCTAAAAATAAGGAAAAATATGGTTATGTAGTTTTATTAAAGACGGATCTAAACAGTTTATTGGGTGGTAATACATGGATATAAAAAGAATAGATTTATATGAGCTATGGGTTAAACTAAAAGAAGACTTTGAAACAAGTTTTGGTAAAACTGTTGAAAGACCAGCATTATTAATAAGAGTTGAAGATAAAAGCGGTGAAGAAGGGTGGGCAGAATCAGTTGCAGGCGAGGGACCTTGGTATAGCTATGAAACTTGGGAAACAGCATGGCATATATTGAATGAATTTATTATACCAAAGATTATTAATGAAAAAGATTTAAATACAGAAAAATATAATGAGCTTGTATCTAATATAAGAGGCCATAATATGGCTAAAGCAGGTCTTGAAATGGCTTTGTGGGACTTAGAGGCAAAATTAAATAGCAAACCTTTATGGAAATATTTAGGTGGAGAAAACAAATATATTGTGAGCGGTGTAAGTATAGGAATTCAAAAGAACACTGGTGAACTAATAAAAAGGGTTGGTTATTTTTTAGAAAAGGGATATAGAAGAATTAAAATTAAAATTAAGCCAGGTTATGATTTAGAGCCTATTAGTAAAGTAAGGGAAGAATTTGGTTATAATTTGCCATTTCAAGTAGATGCAAACTCTGCTTACAAAATTACAGATATGGAATTGTTTAGAAAAATTGATGAATATAAATTGTTAATGGTCGAACAACCTTTACATTGGAAGGATTTAGTAGATCATGCAGAGTTAGCAAAACATATTAAGACACCAATTTGTTTAGACGAAAGCATAGAGGATGTAAACGATGCAAGGAAAGCATACCAATTAGGTTCTGCTATGATTATAAATATAAAGCCAGGCAGAGTTGGAGGATTAAGTGAAACAACTAAGATACATGATTTTTGGTATAAGGTAGCCAATAGACCAGTTTGGATAGGCGGTATGCTAGAAACAGGGATTGGTAGAGGGCATTTAGTTGCTGCCGCAACATTACCAGGAGTAAAATATCCTAGCGATATAAGTGCAAGCGATAAATATTATGAAAAAGATATAGTTGATCCGCCATGGATATTAAATAAAGATGGTACCATTACAGCACCAGAAAAGCCAGGGATAGGAGTAGAGGTTAATGTTGATTATATTGAGAAAAATTCAAAAAGAACAAAAGCATATAATAGATAAGAGCAAACAATTTTTTATATTGTTAAAATTAATTTTAATAGTTTTAATAATTCTATGAATAATGGTTAAAATATATTTGAGCTATTGGAATCAAATGGAAATAATAAAATGTAATAAACATTATTACTACAATAATAATTGAACCTGATATTAGATAATCTCTTATTTTATATCCAGCTGCGCTGTAAACTATTAAATTTGCCTGATGGGCAAACGGAGTTAAAAATGGAGAAGAAACGCTCATAGATAATATTGTTGCCCCTAATAATGGATTTGGGAAGGACAGAGCTACAGGTGCTAAAATTATTGCTGTAGCTACATATCCTATAGTATTGGATAATATTAATGCAACTAAGAAAAGAATTATAGGGGAATTATGTATAAACAATCCAATTATTCCGGTTAAACCGCTTGATTCCATAACTTCCCCTATAGTTAAATAAGATCCTATAAATATAACTGCAGGCCATTCTATGTAGTCATAGAGCTTCCTTACAGTGCTTAGCCCACTAAGCGAAGAAATTAATGCGCCTGTTAGAAATGAAATTGATAAGCTAATGCCAAGATAACTTATAGCAATGGCTAAACCTAATCCTGTGATAGCCATAATGGCTTTTCTTTTATCAAAAGGCTTAGGTCCTTTTCCTGCTAGGGGCATAAGAGTATAAACACTTGCTAGTTTAGCTACATCCTCTTCTTTTCCTTGAACTAATAGTACATCACCGGAACTTAATGTATAATCGGAAATTCTATAGAGACTTCTTCCAGACGCAACTCCTATTATAGATACATTATACCTCTCTTCTAATTGTAGCTCACTAATCCTTCTATTAATTATTTTAGAAGAACTTGTAATTAACAACTCAAAAAACTGTTTTTCTTGTTCGCTCTTTTCTGTTATCTTTAACCCCTTAGAGGATAACAATAATGGTAGTTGATCAGGTCTAATCCTTAATACTAAAATATCTCCTTCCTTAAGTTTTCTTGATGATCCAATAAATCTCCAAGGTGAAATCACTCTAATTACTTTAACTCCTAAGGCTTTCTCCACACTTTTCAGGCTTTTTCCTTTAAAATTGCTTTCTCCAGTTATTTGAGCCTCTATTATATAATCAGAAACTGATATTTGCTTCAAAGAAGTAATTTCGCTGCCTCCTTTACCTATTATTGGTACAATTACTAAAATTATTATTATTACACTAATAAATGATTCTATTAAACCTATTTTAGCAAACTGTAATATATTTAATTGAGTACCAAATTTATTATACCATTCATTAGCTATAATTATGTTCGATGAGGTTCCAATTAATGTGTATCTTCCCCCAAGTATAGCGGAATAAGCTAATGGCAGAAGATATTTTGATGAATGCTTATTTAGTCTTGATGATATTGAATAGATTAATGGCATAAATGCTAGAGTTAATGCTACATCACTAACAAAACCTGATGCTACAACTATAAGAAAAAGCAGTACTAATAATAAAATTTTCTCGCTTTTTATCTTTGATGCCAAAATATTACCTAATATTTCAAGCAATCCAGAATCAGCTAAAGTCCCACTTATTATCATAGTTGATATAAAAACTATAATTGTAATGGAACCAAAATTATCTAATGCGTTTTGTGGCGATATATACCCTAATAGAACCAATGCAACCATTGTAGCTACTCCAATTATATCGTGCCTTAGCTTTCTCATTAATAATAATGATATTGATATTATTATAATTATAATTAATATCATATCTTTAATAATAAGCAAGTATTTCGCCCTTGCAATTTTAATTAAATATCTAGCAATATTTAAACTTTTAAGCAATAATCTTCATTTTAATTTTGTCGTATTATATTTCCCAATAATACATTAATACCAAAAACATATTTACGTATGATCTTCTTAATATTAATTAAGGCTCTTACCTAGTAGCTTTGTTGTAGTTAAAATATAGTAAATTGTTCATATAAACTTATTGTTATTCTTCATTATTAAAACTAGGGGAATTAGAATTGACTAAATATATAACAGATGCTATGTTGGGGAAATTAACAAAATGGCTAAGGATTCTAGGTTATGACGTGTTATACTCTAGAGATTATAGCGATAATCAAATTATAGATATAGCTAAAAAATCAAGAAGAACTATATTAACAGGTGATAAAGGATTATATTATAAAGCGAAAAAGCTCAACCTAGATGTTATTTTTATAGATTCATTAAAACCAGCACAGATATTAGCAGATCTATATGTTAAAAAAATTATTGAATTAGATGTAAATCCAGAAAAAAGCAGATGTCCAGAATGCAATGGAAAATTAGTAAAAATAACTGACAAAAATGTAATTAAAAGTAGAGTTCCACCTGCAGCATTGAAAAATCATGATGTTTTCTATTTGTGTAATTCATGTGGTCAAATTTATTGGGAAGGGAGTCATTGGAAAAATATAAGAAGAATAATAAGTGAAGCTAAGTTACTCCGACCTACTCAACACCATGAAGAGCTTTAGTTCCCGAGGTCTTGAGGGTTACTCCTCTTTATGGAAGCTACTTCAAGCTTTACTTCTAAGATGCCTCCTTCAGACATTGCGGGAGTAATGATCAACTCCTGCTCTCATACTTATAAAGTTGACCTGAGGGAAGCATAATTATTCCTATGATTTTATTTAAAACAAACCTTAAAAGCTCTATTCTATCATCAATGGCAATTTTTTGACTTTTGTTATAATTTGTTTTTAAAATTTCTTTAAATATTTAAATATATTATTCTTCCAGAAATTTTATATATAATTAAAATTTCTTCTCTGCTTCCAGCTGATAAACTAGGTCAATATAATGTGGTGCTAATTTTAATATATCTCTTTTTGAGATTATACCAATGGGTTTTAAGCTTTTTGAATCTAATATTGGCAAATGGCCAACGCTCTTACTTCCCATTAATCTAGCTGCTTCTTCTAATGGTGTATCATCAAATGCATAATATGGATTCTTTGACATAATTTGACCAACTGTTATTGATGAAGGCACAATACCCTTTGCAACAACATCTCTAACTATATCGGTTTTTGTCACTATACCTAATAAACTGTTATCTTCATTAACGACCAATATTGACCCAACATCCTTATCTATCATAGTTTTTGCTACTTCGCTGACTAGCTTTGTAGGTAAAACAGTTACTATTGGAGTTCTCATCACATCTTTAACTAAGTATTTCTTTACTTGAGTAGCCACTCTTAAACCACCAATGATATCAAGAAATAAGAGAGGTTAATAATATTTTTACAATCCAAAGTTTGGGAAATCATCTTAAAATTTAATAAAATTATTATGAGGGTTGATATTTAATTATAATAAGCTATCCTTTATAGCAGAAAGGAAACTAGTTATTTTATTAATCTAACTACTGAACCTCCAACACCATGAAGGGCGAAATTCCCGAGATCTTGATGGTTACATTCTTAGATGCTACTCTTATATTAATGTCTTTTAGGTATTGTAGAATTAGATCCTTTTAGAATCCATATTGAGTTAACTAAAGGAAGAAATCCTTTATCCTTGCTAAGGGGTATGGCATTTGTCAATAGTTTTCAATAGGTCATGAAGTTTATATTATTTGATATCATTTTATTGTTTCTAATCCTTTCTTAACAGCATTACTTATAAACTTTACTGATAAAAATAAATTAAAGAGTGTCATAATGAAGCCGATGAGCAATGTGAGGTGGAGATGGGTTCAATGAAACTCCCTATGTCATCGAGGGGAGTCAGCCCCATAGACGGCATGGGGGAGAGGAATAGGGGTATGAGGATAAGGGTTGATATAAAATACCATGAAGCCCTATGAAAGTCCGACCCCTACTAATCTATCGGTAAAATATACTATTTGATGGCTAGCTTTCATTTATTTTATCTTAAATGACTTAAAGGCTTTACTTGCTTAAACGGCAGGTTTGTCTTTATTTTGTCATGAGAAACTAAGCATCATTAATATAAGGCAAATAAACCTTTAACTTTAATATTTTTAATAGATTAATGGTGCTAAAATGAATTCAAAATATGATTTAAACGAGTTAATAGATACAATAATAAAAGAATCTGATCTTTCTATTCCTGTTAAATATCATTTGAAAAAAATTAAGAAAAAAAATACTATACTAATAGCTTTTGGTAAAGGGGCCATTTCTATGGCAAATGGGGCTATAGAAATACTAGATAATAAAATACAAGGGGGTGTTATTGTTATTCCTAAAGGTTCAAAAAGGCCAAAGCTAAATTCTTTAGAGATTATAGAATCAAGCCATCCTATACCAGATCAAAACAGTATTAAAGCAGGTGAAGCTGTAATAGAATGGTCAAAGGCTTCATCCACTAAAGAATCAGTGATTTTTTTAGTATCAGGAGGAGGATCTGCACTCGTAGAAAAACCATTAGAAGGAATTACCTTAGATGACATAATAGAATTAAATAAGACCTTGCTAAATTCTGGACTAAATATATCTGAAATAAATACTATAAGAAAACATGTTTCCCAAATAAAAGGTGGTAGGCTTGCTGAATATGCTTATCCTTCAAATATCTATGGATTCTATGCTAGCGATGTACCGGGTGATTCTATAGATCAAATAGCATCAGGTCCTACTGTACCTGATCCAACAACCTTTGAAGATGCACTAAAAATAATCAATAATAACAACCTAAAAGATGTAATTCCTAAAAATATTATAAAAATATTATATGAAGGGGTTAAAGGAAGTATTAAGGATACACCAAAACCTGGAGATATAAAATTAAAGAAAGTAAATAATAAAATAATAGCTACCAATGAAAAAATACTAAAAGCTGTTTCTGCAAAATTAAAGAAAAAAGGATATAAGACCATCATATTAACAAGCAGGCTTGAAGGAGAGTCAAGAGAAGTAGGATATGCTCTAGCATCAATTACTTTAGATGTAATTAACAAAAATATTCCTGTCAAACCACCTTTAGCGTTAATTTTAGGAGGTGAAACTTCTGTTACAGTAAAAGGTAATGGAAAGGGGGGCAGAAATCTAGAACTAGCTTTAGCATGGGGAATTAAAATAAATTATTGGCAAATACCTAAAGAAAAAAATGCTAGTTTATTGGCATTTGCAACAGATGGAATTGATGGCCCGACAGATTGTGCTGGAGCCATAATTTCAAGTCAAGATCTAGATAGAATTAAAGAGCTTGGCGTCAATGCAGTAAAGGAATTAAACAACAACAATAGCTATTATGTTTTAGATAGAATTAATGCATTAATAAAAACTGGTCAAACAGGATCAAATTTAAATAATATAATAGTTATCGCCATAAACTAAGCTAAATTTATTAAATTATTCTAATCATTTGCCCTATATGTTTGTTAATATGCCAACTGATTAATCTCAATAAATTTTATTTATTCTCTTCTTTAGCTCTCTTTATTGCTACCAATATCTCTTCTTTAGCTCTATTGCTACCTTCCCAACCAGTTACTTTTACCCATTTATTAGGTTCTAACTCTTTATAATGCTCAAAGAAGTGCGATATCTTTTTCTTAAGAAATTCTGGTATGTCTTTTACATCAGACCATGAACCATAAATTGGATCTAACTTCTCCTTTGGCACCGCGATTATTTTGCTATCAGGTCCTTCTTCATCTTGCATAAGCAAAATACCTATAGGCTTTGCTTCAATAATTGTTCCAGGCATTATTGGTTCTCTACTTATTAACAACAAATCTATTGGATCGCCATCCTCGGATTTTGTGCCCGGAATAAAACCGTAATTAAAAGGATATGCCATGCTTGTGTACAAAAATCTGTCAACTTTAACCAAACAACTTTTTTCATCAAGTTCGTATTTTACTGAGCTATTCATTGGAATTTCAATAAACATGTTAACAATTTCTGGAGCCTTTTCCCCAGCATTTAAATTACTTAAACACATATAATTCACCCTATCTCTCTATATTATTAGTTAAGATACGTTATATTTAAAAATTATTCAGTTACTTACTTTTGTGAGACGACCCAGATAGGGGAGGAGGATGAATAGTGTCAAAACCAGATTTCGTGCTATTTGATGTACCTGAGGATTTAGCTGAGGAAATATATAAAGTTGTTAGTAAGGCAAAGGGAAGTGGTAAAGTTAAGAAAGGAACAAATGAAACAACTAAAGCCATCGAAAGAGGTAATGCTAAGCTAGTGGTTATAGCAACAGATGTCGATCCACCAGAAATTGTTGCATATTTACCATTATTATGCGACAGCAAAAAGATACCATTTATCTATGTACCTAGCAAAAAGAAACTAGGAGAATCTGTTGGAATTGAAGTAGGAGCAGCAAGTGTTGCTATTGTAGAAAGTGGTGAAGCAGAAAACGATATAAAGAAAATTGTTGATAAAATTAAAGAATTAAGAGCAAAGGCTGGAGCATAACCTATTAACCTTTAACAATTAACATCAAGGGGGAATGGTGAATGCCTGCAAAAGAAAGCAAAGAGGAATCATTTAAATACATAATAAGAATATCAGAAACCGACATAGATGGAAAGATGAATATCATTTATGGTCTTAGTAAGGTTAAAGGCATAGGATTCTCTACAGCACTTGCAATAGTAAGACATCTTGGAATCGATCCAAATAAGCGTATTGGTTATCTAAACAATGAAGAATTAAAACAATTAGAAGAAGTTATTAGCGATTTAACCAAATTAAAATTACCTTCATGGATGTATAATAGGAGAAAGGATTACGAAACAGGCAATGATAAGCACTTAATTGGAGCAGAACTAATATTTGCAGCAAGACGTGATGTTGAAAGAGAAGAGAAAATAAATTCATGGAGAGGCTCAAGACATAAACTAGGACTAAAAGTAAGAGGGCAAAAAACACATACAACGGGAAGACTAGGTATGACAATAGGAGTTAGAAAAGAAAAGGTGGAAACAAGTGGGGGATCCCAGAAGTAGTAGAAAGAGATGGGAAGGCCCAGGTCATCCCTGGATTAAGCAAAGACTAGAAACTGAAATGAAAATAATTGGAAAATATGGTCTAAGAAATAAAAAAGAGCTTTGGACTGCTGAAACATTAATAAGAAAAATAAGACATCAGGCAAGAACATTATTAGCATTGCCAGAACCGCAAAGATCTGAGGTGGGTAAAAGCCTTTTAGATAGGTTATTTAAATTAGGTTTGGTAAATAAAGATGCGTCCTTAGATGATATTTTGGGTTTAACTTCAGAAAATGTCTTAGAAAGAAGATTGCAAACAATTGTATTAAAGAAAGGTTTGGCCAACACCATATATCAAGCCAGACAATTTATTTCTCATGGCCATATATCGATTAACGGTAAAAGGGTTACAAGTCCTGGATATTTAATATCAAGAGATGAGGAAGATAAAATATCATATACCGTTGGAAGCTCTATCAAAGAAATTATGGAAAAAGTAACTGAAAGTGGTTCCTCATCAGTGGCAGAGAAAGAAGGTGAGTCTTAATGGCTTTTAGAGAACTAAAGTGGGGTGTAGCTCATATTTATAGCAGCTTTAATAATACAGTAATTCATATTACTGATATTAGTGGAGCAGAAACTTCATCAAAGGTCTCTGGTGGTATGGTGGTAAAAGCAGATAGAGAAAAACCATCACCTTATGCTGCAATGATAGCAGCTATTAGAGTTGCTCAAACCTCTATGGATAGAGGTATAACAGCTATTCATATAAAGGTTAGAGCTCCAGGGGGTCATGGACCGAAAACTCCTGGTCCTGGAGCACAATCTGCTATTAGAGCACTAGCCAGAGCAGGATTTGTTATAGGTCGTATAGAAGATGTTACACCAATACCACATGATACAACAAGAAGACCTGGAGGAAGAAGAGGACGCAGAGTCTAATCTTTATTAATTTTTAATATAAATTTAATTAGTTAGGTATTCTATTTTATTTTTGCAGTGAAACAAATATGAGGGGTATAGTATATGGAAAGGAATCTCGACATCATTGAAGCTAATAGCAACAGGATCACTATTTATTTAGAAGGATTTCCAATATCATTTGGAAATGCTTTGAGAAGACTGGCCCTTTCTGATGTTCCTACAATGGCTGTAGATTATGTTTATTTTTATGATAATGATACAAGCATTTATGATGAAATAATAGCTCACAGACTAGGATTATTGGTATTAAAATCTGATGAAGCTATCCATAAATATAAATTGTTAGAAGAATGTAAGGACAAAAATGAAACAGATGTATCTTGCTATGTGCAAGTCTCACTCGAAAAAGAGCTGGAAGGAGATAATGTTTCAGGTATTTATATTAAAGCCTCCGATTTAAAGTTTTCTGATGAAAATATTAAGCCAGCTTACCCTGATACACCAATAATCTATTTGGCACCTGGTCAAAGAATTCACCTAGTTGGATTTGCCAGACTGGGTAGAGGAAAAGAGCATGGAAAATGGAGTCCTGCTTCTGTTTCCATATTGCAATACGTAACAACTGTTGATGTAAACGGAAGCATGTCTAATGATGAGTGCATAGAGTGCGTATCGGCTTATAAAGAAGTAGCAGACGCCTTAAAGGCAAAAGAAAATAAATCAATAGACTATAAAACAAATATAAACACAAGTGGGTTAAGATATTGTGAAGATAGTGCTTGCAAAGGCATAATAAAGGTTAGATATGATAGCAACAGATTGTTATTAACAGTAGAATCCAATGGATCCCTAGAACCGCAACAAATAATTTTAGAAGCCTCTAAAAGCCTTGATAGGAGGGCGGACGCGCTGTTACAGAAGCTAGAGAAACTAGAGGTGAAGAAGTATGAGTAAAGGTATTACAAATGATGTATTAATAAATGTAGATAAGGCACTTAAAATGCAATATAGTAAAACCAAATCTAAAGTTTGGCTTTATGCAGCAAAAATCTTGTCAAGACCTGCAAGAAGAAGAGTTACTGTAAATCTAAATAAAATAAATAAACTAGCAAAAGAAGGTGATATGGTAATTGTACCTGGTAAAGTTTTGGGCAATGGAAAAATAACTAAAAAAATTACTATAGCTGCATTCTCCTTTTCAGAAGAAGCTCTTGAAAAAATAAGATCCTCTGACAGTACTGGTATTACCTTAGTAGAGGCTATCAAAGAAAATCCGGAAGGTAAAAATGTTAAGATAATCATATAAGGTGATTTAAATGGAAGAAATTGTAATAGATGGAAGCAATACCATCTTAGGTAGATTGGCCAGTAATGTAGCTAAAATACTATTAGAAGGGAAAAGAGTTGTAGTAATAAATTCAGAAAAGATAGTTGTAAGCGGAGAGCCTAGCAAACTAATTCAATTTTATAAAGACACTATATTAAATGTTAAAAGTCACTATTCCCATAAATGGAGACCAAAAAGAGCTAGATCTCCTACAAGATTATTTAAAAAAACTGTTGCAGGTATGTTGCCTAAAAACAATAAGAAAGGAGAAGATGCCTTAAAAAGATTAACGGTATTTGTAGGAATTCCTAACAAATATAAAAATAAGCAAGCTATAAAACTACAAGAAATAAGTGCAGATAAATTAGGGAGGAAATACACTACATTAAATGTAATAGCTGAGCAATTAGGTTGGAAGGTGAGCATGATTGAGCAATAACCAAAATATAATAGTTTCGACTGGAAAGAGAAAGAAGGCTGTTGCTACTGCAATAATAAAACCAGGTAATGGAAAATTCAGAATCAATAGTGTTCCAGCAGAATTAATACCAAATGTAATGGCTAGGATCAAAGTATTAGAACCAGTATTGCTAGTGGGAAATGAAATAAGAAATATACTTGATATTGATGTTAGAGTTAATGGAGGAGGAGTAATGGGGCAAGCAAGTGCCATTAGAACTGCTGTAGCAAGGGGTTTAGTTACATTCTTTAAATGCAATGATTCCAGTGAAGAGTGCAAAAGGAAAAACCTAATATCAGAAAGAATTAAACAAATTTTTGAAGAATATGACAGATCAATGCTATCTGGCGATTATAGAAGAACTGAACCAGAGAAATATATGAGATATGGTGCAAGAAGAGGATGGCAGACTTCGTATAGGTGAAAATAAAATGTTACCTCCTATAAGATGCTTGACTTGTGGAGCCCCTTTAGGGCATTTATATGAACCCTTCAAAACTAGAGTTGAAGCCGGAGAAGATCCTGAAAAAGTACTTGACGATCTAGGTGTTAAAAGATATTGTTGCAGAAGAACCTTATATACAAGCATAGCATATATAGAACAAATATCAAAATATAGCACACTTAGAGTTGCAAGACTAAAGGAACTAGAAAGAGGTGCAAATGCGTGAGCGCAGAAGAATCTCAGTTATTAATTTCTTCGGATACCTATAAAAAAGCAGGAGTAATTTTTGGAACTCAAATTTGTACGAAATATATGAGACAATTTGTTTATAAGATATTACCTGATGGTTTTTATTTATTAGATGTTAATAAAATTGATGAGAGAATTAAAATAGCAGGAAGATTTCTTTCTACTTTCGATACCAAGAAAATAGCAGTAGTTTCTACTAGGATCTATGGCCAAAGACCAATAGCTATGATGTGCGATAGGCTTGGCTGTAAAGCGATAACTGGAAGAGTAATTCCAGGAATATTTACTAATCCAAAGCTTGAGAGCTATACAGAACCTGACGTTGTAATTATAACAGATACAAGAACTGATAAGCAAGCCTTAGTCGAGGCTTCTAAAATAGGCATACCAGTAGTTGCGTTAGCAGATACCGACAACAAAATAGAAGATGTTGATTTTATAATACCGGCAAACAATAAAGGAAGAAGGAGCTTGGCTTTGGTTTATTGGCTTTTGACTAGAGAAATTATGAAAAATAAAGGTTTGTTAGCACCAGGGCAAGAACCTGACTTTACTTATGAAGACTTTGTAACAAGCAGAATAAAGAAGTAACATTATATTATATAATTTAAAATTATTATTTAAAAAATTAAAGAAATCTGCAATTAATAACTAAATTTTTAGCACTTAACTCTAACTACATTAAGTAAATCCCTTATTTCTTCAATCCATTCCTCTATAGCTATTAATTTTCCCTTTGAATTTTCTTGTTTTGCCATTTCCGATACATCTTTTTCTAACATCTCTAATCTTATGTATACCATATCAATTAGTTCTCTAGGTGTTTTGTTTTCCAAATCTTTCATTTATATCCCCCTTTAATTAGATACAGACCGGTTATAATTAAAATAATCTATATTTTATATTATTTATTTTAATCAAAATGATAAAATCAACAACATATTTATTTTAATAAATTTACTATTTTAATATTTAATAAAAGATAAAGTAAGCTTTAAAGTGCTGGGGGGCTATTATTGTATAGGGCTTAAATAGGGGGGTGCCATATATGCAAGCTACATACAATATAGATAAAAGCATTGAAAACAAAAAACCAAAAGTAGTAGGCCGCCATGTTTACGGTAACATAAAGGGTTGCCATAATACTCCTCTTTTGAGCGATGAAAAGGGTCTATCAGAATTGCTACGCAAAGCTGGTCAAGAAGGAAATATGACCATACTTGATATTAAGGCATGGAAAATAGGCGAGGGAGTTAGCGCAGTGGCTATTGTGTTAGAGAGCCATATAACGATTCATACATGGCCTGAATATAGATTTGCTACAGTTGATGTATATAGTTGCGGATTTTATACAGATCCAAAGAAAGCATTTGACTGCATAGTAAATGCATTGAAACCTGAAGATGTTGAAATTGGAGTGACTGATAGGAGCCTGGAATAGAAAAGGCCCCCGGGTTAAAATTGAGCCTGGGGGCCCATTTAATTGGACCCAAACAACAAAGGCATTTAATTTTTTTGTTACAACAATTTTTATACAATTAGATTTTCATTAAATGTTTTCTACACAAAACATATTAAAACCCAAGAAACTACGAAAATCTTTGTAGCGGGGGAAAGCGGGGTAGGGCAGCCTGGTAGCCCGCGGGGCTCATAACCCCGAGGTCGGTGGTTCAAATCCACCCCCCGCTATTTTATAATAAATAGCTTGATAGTTAATATTAATAAAATAGCACAAACTCCAAGAGCCAAATTTTTTATTATGTTTATTAATACCTTTTCATTACTTACTTTGCTCATATAATAACCCAAATAAGCCAATTCAAAAAATGCTATAGCTATAGATACAAAAAATGCTAGTGTCACTTTTATGTTAAGTATGACAAAAACAAAATATGGTAATGAAACTAATGAAGCAAACAAAATAGAACCTACACCACTCCATAAAGAAATATAAAATGCTAGTATATTTATTGATCTCCCATAAATGCTATCTTTTAATGAAACCATGATCTCTTTTTCCAATTTCTTTAAATCATTTAATCTTTCTGTTCTTTCTGATAAATAAACAGCTATAAAGCTACTAAATATGCCCATAGTAAGTGCTCCACCTAAAATACTCATGCCTAATGTTAATGGATCTACATTTTTTTGAAAACCTCCTATCGATACACCAAGAGAGGCAAACAAACTATCAAATGAATTTGTGATAAACATTCTTCTTGCTATGGATTTTGCTTCCTGAAAAGAATTTATTATTGAAAAAAAGTCTGTAAATTGCTTTTTAATTTTATCAAACATTTGTTTTCCCTATTGCTTTACCGCAATAGCTTCTATTTCTATTTGAGCACCAACAGGTAGATCGTTAACAAATATCACAGATCTTGCAGGAAATAATCCCTTAAAATATGTAGAATATATATTGTTAAACAATGAAAACTTTGTGGGGTCTTTCATAAATACAGTTACTTTTACCAAATCATCAAATGTTAGATTCGCTTCTTCTAATATGGCTTTCAAATTTTCTAAAACTCTCCTAACTTGGTCTTCAAAATTATCACTAACTAGTTTCCCGTTTTTTGGATCTAGGGGGACTTGACCTGATATAAATAAAAATCCATTAGATGCTATTCCTTGGCTATATGGGCCTACAGGTTTAGGTGCATTATCTGTATAAACTGCTTCCTTCATTTTTCTCACCAAATGTTTAATGCATCTGGAGAAAATAATATTTTTCTTATTTTAATGATTAAGTTTCTTATATAGTGTTGCTATCTCAGCTATATCCTTATTACCTGTTCCTAAAATCCTTCCAAACTTTAATATTTCTGTTACATCTGTTAATAGAGGTGTATAGTTTATTCCCTCCTTTCTCATAAACTCTATCATTTTTTCTGCAACATATGATCCTAGCGATATGCTAAAAACTTCTTTATAACTATTGTTTATAATCATTGGAAATCTTGATCTTAATTGTACAGAATCAGCCCCACCCATACTTAATGCTTTAAGTAATATTTCTTTATCTATACCAATCTTATCATGAATTAGCGATATCTCTGCTAAAAGCAATGTATTAGCTGTTAACAATAATGTACTTATTAATTTTACTAGATTTGCTTGCTCATCACTACCTACATATATAAAATCGCCCATATCTTTAAGCAAATCTATTGATTTATTAAATAAGCTTTCATCACCACCTACATATAAAATCAGTTTTCCCGCCTCAGCATCTGCAGGACCTCTTTCAATCTTTGATGAAATATAATTTAATTTCTTTTTGCTTACTATCTTTTTTATTTCATCAAGTTCGTCATAACCGAGTGTTGTCATATCTATTATTATCCCTTTATAATCGTCAAATTGATTTATTGTTTCTAAAACCTCTTTTCCAGTAGGTAAAACCAACAATATAAAATTGGCATCTTTTGCATAAAAAATTGATTTAAGAGGAATAAAATTTTTTATCCCCTTTAGTTTTTATTGAGTTTTCATCTATATCGAAACCTGATACCTCATATCCTTTTCTCAATAGGTTTAATGCAATACCTCTCCCCATTCTGCCTAAACCTATTACTGCTATCTTCATTGTATTTCGCCTTTAGTTTTTTAATTTAAAAACAACAATTTATATTTTTACTTTTTATGAAATTATCCAAATATATTAGTTTAATTAAAAGCTAAGTAATTGGGGGTATTAAATGATATTTGCAGATGCTCATTCGCATATAAACCCAGTAAAAGGATTAGGATATAAGATAGCTGAAAAATTTAAGGAAAAAAATGGATGGTTTATATCGTTTATTTCAGCTTCTCCATGGGATTACTTTGATGATTTTCAAGGATTTAAATCCTATCAAAAAATGATAGAATATCAAATAAATGAATGTAAAAAAGCAAACAATTTAGGAATTAAATCTGTATGTATAGCAGGTTTTCATCCTGAAGATATAGATTTTATTATTGATAAATATCATGCTAGTCCTAGTTATGTGCTTGACTTAGGATTAAAGGTTGTAGAATATGAAGGAAATCTGTGTAAGGAAGGCCAGCTATTTGGATTAGGAGAAGTTGGAAGGCAACATTATAAATCAATGCCAGAAAGAATTGCTGTATCACAAATTATTTTGGAAAAAGCACTAGAGATAGCAAAAGATAATGATTGTATGGTTCACTTGCATCTAGAGAATTCCAATATAGACACCGTTAAAATTATAGATTATAGTGTCAATAAGATAAATATAAAAGATAAGAGGAAAATTGTTTTTCATCACGCCAAACCCTCTATGATTATTGATGCATATAATTTGGGATATTCTGCTACATTATATGGTATAGATCCTGTATTAAGTAAGGCATTTAGTAGCTTACCTCCTATATTCATGATAGAAAGCGATTTCCCAGATATGCCAAATATTAAAAAAACAGTAGCTCCTTGGGAATTACCTCAAAAGATACTAGATATATATAATAGGCTCAGTATAGATGAAAAATACCTATATAAAATCAACGTAGAAAACGTAGAAAACGCATATAAAATAAAACCATAACTTATATTTTCTGATCTTTCCCACCTCGAAGGATTTTGCAATTTTTCTTAAATAAGCGCTATGTGGAAAAAAACCTGTAATAGTAATGATATTGAAGAAGATATGCAACAAAACATTTTATATGAATTACAAGATGCACATATCTTAAATATCTTCAAAGATATTTTGAGTATATACATGCTAAATCATTTGATCTATCACTTATCCCACAATAAGAAAGAAGATAAGGTACTTCAACAACGGCTGGTATCATTCTCTTAATATAGATTTATAAACCTAAATTATTATAATATATCCTGACCATGTATGGCAAGATTACAACCCCTAAAGGCTACTTTCCTCATTGCATTTTCCATAGCAGGACTAGTCTCATCATTTGTAGTGCTCTACGAGTACTATATGTTACACCACATGCCGCCTCTATGTGTGTTCAAAAGTCCTTCTAGGTCGGTTGAGATAAACTGTAGAATAGTACTCTCAAGTCCCTATGCAAAGGTTGGACCCTTTTCTCTTGATTGCTTGCTGCGATCTGGTTTATTATAAACATAGTGTTATCACTAACCGTGTTGTATGCCCCAGCACTGATTGCAAAATCATCATTGAGTATGCTGTTTATCTGGAGGTTCATAGGCCTTGCTATAGTTCCCTATTTAATATATCTGGAGCTGGTAGTGCTGCATGCAATTTGTATATACTGTACAATAATGCATGGTATGATAATAGCCGATTTTACTATTATATCATTGCTTGTTTTCAGTAAGCGCTCACCGATCAGAAGTATATTAAGAAGCTAGAGTGTCCAAAAGTTTTTAAGCTCTTCATGTTCTGAAGAGCTTAAAGCATATTGTTTATCTTGATTAAATAATCTTCATTAAAAATTTATAACTAATAGAAATCTGCAACTTCCAATGCTTCTTTTTGCTCTAATCTTTTAACTGTTAAATACCTAAAAGAAACTGCTTGTAAAAATGCATTGTGACCTTGTATCATAACTGAATGAAGCCTCGAATTTGATTTCTTTAATAATTTATTTATTATTTCTGGACTTAATCTATCTTCACCGTCTGTTATTAAAACTACATCGCTAGGTTTATCCTTGCTTATGTTTTTAGTTTTTTCCATATCATCAACAGCTGATGATATTGCTCTAGTTATATCCGTTCCTCCTCCAGCCTTTACCCTAGCCAAATATGACAATATGTTTAATATATCGTTAGCCTTAGCATTGCTTTTAACATTCATTGGTTGATAAGGTACTGAATCGAAGAACCTAACGAAAAATGTTCTTCCCTCATCCATAGCTTTTTTAAATAAGGCAACGGCAACAGCTCTAGCCCAATCTATTTTTGATCCAACCATGCTCCCGCTTTTATCTAATAGAACGTAGATAGGCCCTTTATTAGAAGGTAAATTTTTTTCATAAAGCAATAATCTATCATTAGCATATTCTGCATAAAACATTATACTCGGGAAAGCTAATTGACTATAATGAACCCTTTCTATATCCCCTCCATATTCAACTCCTGTAATCCAGCCTTTAGAATAATTTATTGAGTTTTTAGCCTTAGCATTGGTTATCATTTTTAAGCCTTCAATTTTTTCTAGAATCCTTGCTACATCAGTTTCTCTTGCTAATTTTAAAATTTCTTCTGCTGAACTATCTAAAGAGAAAACCGAACCCCTACCTGCTCCCATCTTTTCTGCTATCATCTTAACCTCTTTTGCCATTTCCGAATCTTTCATTGCAGCTTCTGATGCCTTTTGCACTGCGTTTTGTAGTTCTTGCATCGAATTATCACCTTCGTTATCAGATTCATTATCATTAGAGCCTTCATTACCTTTCTCTTTACTCTTATCTGGTGGTAAAAGTCTATTTAATTTCTCTAAAAAGGAGGCTGCGGCTACAACACTTGTAACACTATCTGCAGAAGTAAAAATTTTTGTTTTCCACATAGATTCTGTTTTCAATAAAGCAGAAATAACAGACCTTCTAAATGTTTCTTCTTCATTATCTTCTGGAGGTCTCTCATCAACAGAAGGTATTGGTAAATAATAAGTATAAAACAAATCCACTCCTAGTAACGAGGAAATTCTAGGATCTAGATTTTTTCCTGAGAGCTCTTTAGCAATAGACAGTATTTTTTCTCCTTTATATAGCCTCAAGTCATCTATGTATCCTATTTCATTGTATATGCTACTTCTTTTTATTTTATTCTCGTTTGTTTTGTTTTCATTTTCTTTCATAGTTTTTACCTCTACATATTTAACTTTATCATTATTTCTTGAGATAATGATTCTATCATCTCATTAATTTCCTCGGCCTTCTTTCTAACCTCTTCATCCTCTATATCTTGAACTAAATTCTGAACCTTCGATTTAGAAGCCTTTAAGTTCTTATATATTTCGAGCAATCTAGGATCAAAGCTCTGCATTTGTTGTATACTCCTTCTTGAATTCTTAATATTAGCTGAAACTTCTTCTAGCTCTCTTATAACTCTATCCTTTGTTTTTAGTTCCTCCATTAGAATAGTTTCTATTTTATCAAAATCCTCGATATCCTTTGGTACAGTATATTTTAAAACTACTAAATCGGATTCTGTGGCTTGGTATCTTTTTTGCAATAAGGCATGTGCGGCTATTGCTTTTAGTATTTTACCTTTTCTTCTATCACTTAATTGCAGTCCTTTTTCACTTAAAATCATAAATAATTTTAACAATTTATTTTTAACTACATCCAAGTCAACCTTAAATAACATTGAATTAAGTGATTTCACGCTACCCATTTCCATTATTTTGTTGGTTGTTGCAAAAATGCCCTTTTCTATTTCCCACGATGCATCTAGTAAACTTTCCCAATGCTCTTCATCTACTGGCTTAACATTATGCCTAAAAAGGAATCTATCATAAAGAGCCTCTAATTCAGGCTCCTCTGGAACTCTATTCGATGCTCCCATTAAGGTCCAGAGTGGAACTTTAATTTCGTTGTATCCATCGTATAAAACTCTCTCCTGCATTATACTTAAAATGCTATTTAAAACAGCACTATTAGCATTAAATATTTCATCTAAAAATGCTATTTCTGCTTCAGGGAGTTTTTTAGTTGCTATTCTCTTATAAACACCTCTTCTTAAACCTGCTATATCTAATGGTCCAAACAATTCACTTGGCTCAGTAAATTTTGTTAGTAAGTATTTAAAATATTTTGCTTCTAATAAATCTGCTGACCTCCTAGCCATAGCACTCTTTGCTGTCCCTGGCTCTCCAATTAAAACTACATGCTCACCTGTTATTAATGATAAAGTTATGACTAGTGCTTCTTCATGCCTTCCTACGAATGGATCTTCTAGTGCTGCTAAGAATTTATTTGCCATATCCAATAGATTAGCCGATTCCTCGCTCAAACTGTACACCTATCCTAATTATTTAAGAGCTACAGAGGGAATAAAGGTATCTTGTTTAAAAATACAAAAAAAAGATTTAAAACCTTAAAAACATTTACAAAATACTTATTGTTATTTATTTTCTTTAGTTATTTGAGCTGCTACATTGTTTGGTGAAGACTCCTTTTCTAGCATATCAATCCATTTCCATTGCCTATCAATCTCTTCTTCTAAACCTTTAATTTTTTCTGGATCTTTCATTAATTGTGCAAATCTTCCTTGAACCTTTATATATTCAATTAAAGGAATCCTCCTTTCAGGTCTTCTATAGAGCCTACTGAAAACACTAACAGTTAATTTTCCATTTTCATATTCGAACAACGGATATAAACCTGTTTGAACTGCAAGTTGACCTAATTTAGCTGTTAGATTTGGTTCAAATTTCCAGCCCACTGGACATGGAGCAAGCAAATGAATATATTTAAATCCTTTAATTTTAGTAGCTTTTCTTAGTTTATCTATAAAATCTTGTGGATATCCAACTGAAGCTGTAGCAACATAAGGTACATCGTGAGCTATCATTATCATTGGTATATTCTTTTTATGCTCAGTCTTTCCAGTCCAAGTCGTAGTAGTCCATGCACCATAAGGTGTTAAACCACTTCTTTGAATTCCAGTGTTCATATAGGCCTCATTATCTACACATATATATATTATGTTATCATTTCTTTCTGCCGCTCCACTTATAGCCTGAAATCCTATATCGCTAGTACCTCCGTCTCCTGCCCATACAATAACATTTACATTTTTACCTTGCGACTCAAAGGCTGCTGCCATACCTGATGCTGCGCTTGCTGCACTTGCAAAAACTATGTTTAAAATGGGAAAATTGATACCACTTTTTGGAACATATCCCTGTATTATGCTACTACATCCAGCAGGTATGACTAAAACTGCATTATCTCCCAGTGCCATTTTAACATATCTTAGTCCCATGGTTTCTGGACATCCTGGACATGCTGCATTACCGGGCATTCCGTATCTTATTCTAGGAAAATCAGCTAATCTTACTGGCATTATGCTGTCACCTCCTCAATTTTTTCTTTTCTATACTTTACTGGTAATAGCCATCTAATTGGATCATAGACTTTTCCATTTTCTTCAACATCATGTACAAAATACATTACCTCATTTGCAAAATCCTCTGGCAAAACATCGACACCTCCTAGACCTGCTATTACTCCTCTCATATTTGTCAAACCATATAATGTTGATGAGGTTTCTATAAATAATTGTCCGACATTTCCAAATGATATGCTTCTATCAAATACTATAACTCCCTTCTTATTTCCTAATTTTTCCTTTAATATCTCTGCTGGCCATGGTCTTACAAACCTTATTCTTGCTAAACCAGCATTTATACCTTTGTCCCTTAAGATTTTGATCGATTCCTTTGCATCTCCTGCCCAACTTCCCATCAATACCATAACATAATCTGCATCTTCACATTTATAACACTCGACCAGCCCACCATAGCTCCTCCCAAATACCTTACCATAACTTAGATCGACTTCTTTAATTATCTTTTTAGCAGCTTCTTGACCCATTTGAATTGAATATCTCATCATATAATAATCTTCATCGCTTGCTACATTACCCATAACTATTTTTGTTTCTGGTGAAATAATGTATGGCTGCTTTCTTGGAGGTAACCAATTGTCTACATCTTTTTGGTCAGGAACATCTACCGGCGCTACAGTATGAGTAAGAATAAATGCGTCTAAACCTACAATCATTGGCAAATATACATAAGAGTCTTCTGATATCCTAAACGCTTGTATAGTCATGTCTAAAACTTCTTGATTTTCTTGAGCCACACCTATAATCCAACCTGTATCTCTTTGATCTATTATATCACTATGTTCAACATGAATATTCCATGGTGCTCCTATAGCTCTTGCAGCAACGGCCATAACAACTGGAATTCTTGCTGAAGCTGTCCACCAAAGAACTTCATGCATATATAATAATCCATGACTTGCTGTTGCTGTAAATGTTCTTGAACCGGCTGCGGCAGCACCCAATGTTGCTGCCAACGCGCTATGCTCACTTTCAACCCTGACCATCTTAGCTTCAAGTTCCCCTTTTTCTATCATTTCAGATAGTCTTTCAACTATTGTTGTTTGTGGTGTTATCGGATATGCTGATGTTACCTTTATTCTTGCTAGTTTAGCTGCTTCTGCAACAGCAAAATTTCCAGTTAGTGTTTTAATCGCCATCCTGCTTTTCCCCCTTAATCTCTGGTACCATATCAATAGCATTAACAGGACAGACATTTGCACAAATGCCACATCCTTTACAATAATCATAATCTATATAAACCATATCATCATCCCTTCTCAAAATAGTATCTTCAGGACAATATAACCAACAAATAAGACATTTTGTACACTTTTCTTCATTTATAATTGGTTTTTCTGTCCTCCAAGATCCCGTTTTTCCTGATGATCCGAATCCTGGAGTTGAAAGTGGAGCTGCCCAATATGATTTGGGTTCTTCTATTATAGTTTGATCCGACATTACTCGTACCCTCTTATGTACACACCTACAAGCTTAAATAAATTAAATATATAAAAATAAGAGATCAATATTTATCACCACATAATATAGTTTCTTTATAGGCATCTAAAGCTGCTGAAGAATTCAATTTTGCTACATTTGGAGAAGAAAAATGCTCTTCTATAGCCTTAGTTATTGAGTCTATGGAAACTATGCCCAAAGCTTTAGGTAAAGTGCCTAGCATAGCTGTATTTACCGTAGGCCAACCGCTTATAACTAAGTTATGAGCTTTAGCAATTCTTGTTGCATCAACACAATATGTTTTTACTTTACCTAGAGGTTCTTTAACTGGGGAGTTGACAATTACTATTCCATCAGGTTTTAATCCATCTAAAATATTAACTATTTTAATTAATTCATAATCTAACACTATTACCACATCTGGGTTTTTAACTTGGCTGTGTTTTTCTATGGGCTTGTCTGAGATTCTTGAATAAACTTCTACAGGTGCCCCCCTTCTTTCAGCATTAAAATTTGGTATTGCTTGTGCGTATTTTCCCTCTAATACAACTGCTCTTGCCAATATTGTAGCAGCAGTTACAGCACCTTCTCCCCCTCTACCATGAAATCGGAGCTCCAGATACATACACACACCCTTGTATTTCTCAATTTTACTATTTTTTCTGGGGTTTATATCTTAGAGTTAATTGGTGGGATGCATAGGAAACAGAGGGGTCTAATTAAGCTTGGCCTGTTTAATAAATCATCTAGCTTAAGGAAAACCTCTCCCCTCTGTTTCCTATGGAATATATTTGTTTCTTTTTCTATCAGTCTAATATATAACTTAATATTTTATATATTTAATTTATTTATATATTTATAAAAAATATCATTATACAAACCATAAATCACATAAAGTCAAATTTTAATGAAATCCCTGTTTTGTTTTTTCCATAGGAAACAGAGGGGGTGTCAACAAATTTTGTTTTGTTTTTTCCATAGGAAACAGAGGGGGTGTCAACCGGGGAGTTAACAATTACTTAATAATAAAACTATGGATTATTAATTATCTTAATTGCTTCATCAACATTTAAAAATCCAGATAGTTTGTTAAGCAAGGGTAACTTAACATATTTTTCTTTTTGTAGATGCATTAATTCTCCACTTTCAATGCTATAAATTCCAGGCATCAGTTTTCTAAAAATAGGAATTCTAGTTTTTTTAAGATTTTTATCTTTGAATCCACATTTTATACATTTAAAACCCTTGTTTATACCCAAGTTTTTCATTTTTGCTCCACAAATCGGGCATCTTGGAGAAGAGTCTTTATAGAGTTGTTTTATGTATAACACTTCCATTGAAACAGCTGCAATGGTTAAATTATCATTTCGATAAGGCCTAGCCAAACCGATTATTTTAATAACATCCCCTTTATTTAATAATTTTGATGCCTCATTTAATGGGCCAGTATCTTTATAAAATGCTATATCATAAATACCATAATCTGAATCGATTGTAACAATTACATGTCCTTTTGGTATTATTTTTAACTTCAAAACTTTTCCAACAACTTCCACATTTCTATAAGGATAGGGTTTTATCTTGTTTTCTAGGCCATAGTTTGTATGTTGATTGGTTCTATACAAGACAGCAAAATGAGGGGGTTCACAAAGAGCCTTTTCATATTTCCAAAGCAAATCATTGCAAGTTCCTCTAAAACCAGCTAAAATTGGATCCGGTCCGTTAGGTTTCGCAGTGGTTTTATTTTTTATGTAATCATAGTTATTAATAACACAATTTGGCAGGGATTTTTCAATATTTAATATTAAATCATTGTTTACACATCTTTCCTTTCCCCAGTTATCTGGTAGTCTATAATAGATCAATTCAAAAGTATACGGCTCCTTTAGAGATAGAGCCCCTTGGGCTGCTGTTGCACCAATCAATCCTTTGCTTCCATAATAAACTGCTTTTTCTTTTTCTAGAATTTTTTTAACATAGTCTAATGTAACTACATCAGAAACTGCTTTTTTATATAATGTTTTAAAGGTTTCCTTTTCCCATGAATTTCCTTCAGTTATTACAATACCAGGTTTTTTTCCTGGTAAAGGAGGCCTAGGGGTTGTGTATTCTTCAACAAAAGAAATAGCCAAATCTAAAAGATCTTTTATATTCCCATCATAAATAAATCTTAATGCCGTAGATGCGTTACCCCTAGTTTTCCATGGTATTCCTGGATTGAGTCTTACCAATAATGGATAGTCTATAAGATTAATATTTTTTTTAATATAGTTCAAAAAAATTCCTGTAAAGTGTGTTGTACACCCACCATATTGGCTATCTACATCATCAAAAGATATTGTTATAATTTTTTTATTATTCATTACACATCATGTTTTAAACTATCTTTTTTCTTTACTAACAACTACTATACTGGTTAAAGTACTTTTTACTCCATCAAGTCTTCTTATTTTATCAGTTATAAGTCCTCTGAGTTTATCCATACTATCTGCTTCGACAAAGGCTATTATATCATGTATTCCATATACCATATATACTTTTTTTACTTCATTCATACTACTTAGCTTATCAAATATCTCATTCTCCTTCCCTACATCCGTATTTATCATAACTATAGCTTCTGACATTTCCCCACCACCAACTCATATTTGTATATAGGTAGGTTGATATATTTTAATCTTTATGTTTTGTTTTTAAATAGGAGCGCTTTAAATTGGTAGCAAAAGAATTAATAAACCAATCACGACTAGAATTTAATGAGGGCCCGTAGCTCAGCTAGGTAGAGCGCCCGGCTCATAACCGGGCGGTCCGGGGTTCGAATCCCCGCGGGCCCACTTCAAAGTAAATATAATTGCCTTATAAAGATTGAAGACATATAATTTATTTATAAATATAAAAATTTAAAGAAGACGAAGGAGAAAAATAACGATGGCATGAGAGTGAATATTTATGACGAAGTAATATTAGGTGCTGGATGGGCAGGACTACTTTATGCTAACATGAAATTAACAAATTATAATTATAAAATAGCCATAATAGAAAAAGAAACAGAAAACGAAAAGGGAGGATTATTAAGAAGTGAAATAATAAACAGGTTTACTTTCGATATAGGTGGACCTCATTTATTGTTTAGTAAAGACATAAATATACTTACAAGTATTATTAAATTGTTAGATAATAATGTAACAAAAAGAGAAAGAAATAATTATGTATTATATAATAATAAACTGGTTCCATATCCTTTTGAAAACGGTGTATATGTGCTAGACCCAGAGGCACGTGTTAATTTTATAAAAGGTATTATAGAACACATGATGTTTATTTCAGAAAATAAGGAATGGAAACCAAGAAATTTTCTAGAATGGATAACAGGTTTCTTTGGAGATTATATGGCTAACGAGTATTTGATACCATATAACAAAAAAATTTGGAAGAAACCTTTAGAAAATATGGCAGCTGATTGGTTTTTACACCGGGAAGGTTACCTTTTCCTAATCTAGAAGACATGTTGAAGGCTGTAGCAGGCATACCTAATGTAGGATATAAAGAACAATCATATTTTTATTATCCAAAAACTGGTGGAATACAATCTTTATATAATTCTTTATTTAACAAAGTTGTAGGAAGGGGTGTTAATTTTTTATTTGGTGAAAAATAGAGAAAATAAGAAAAAATAATAAAGATATTTACAAGATTAATGATAAAATTAATGCCAAAAAGATAATTAGCACAATACCTTTATCAGAATTGTTAATTAGTTTAGATTCTGAAGAAAATAGGAGATTAGCTAACGAATTTGATTATAATAGTGTTGTTGTAGTTGGTGTTGCTACCTCTTCAAATACACCAAATCAAACAACTGTTTACGTACCAGATCCAAAAATTATTTTTCATAGATACACATGGATGAGTTCATTAATTCCAATTAAAGAAAAAAGTAATCTCATAGCTGAAATTACTATTCCAAAAGGAGAAGCTGTTGATTTAAATAAAATAACTAATCAGGTTATAAAAAATCTTGCAGGGGTAGGAGCTATAAAAGATGAAAACGATGTGCTTTTTTCAAAAGCATGGTTTAACAAATATGGCTATCCAATTTATTCTTTGAATCACAATGAAATAAGAAGAAAAGCAATGGAAATATTAAGCAATTATGGGATTAAATCTGTTGGAAGGTGGGCTAAATCCTTTTTCACTTTAGTAAAATCTTTTTATATTCAAATGTGCTTAGTTTTTACTGGCAAAGGATGACCTCTCACACCGATGTTGGCTATGCCCAAAAGGGTGAGGGCAAAAGCGGAGATGTGAGCCCCGCGCCGTTGAGCTCGAAGGAGTCCCATGACCCACCTACTGTTAAGCTTGGCAGGTGGTTGAGGGCTAAGTCCCTACGCTCGATCATGAATGAAGATAAGATGATTGAAATGAAAGTGTAGGGACAAACGGATCATGGCACTATTGGAATACAGATATGGTCTATAAGACAGTTGTAGAAGTAGTAAATTCATAATATTTTATTTTAATAACAAACATATAAAACTTTCCTTTATTTAACACTAATATTTTATTCCCTTAATTACAGATGAAATAAAGTTTAAATCAAATCCCAATTTTATTAAATCATTAAGCTCTAAATTAACAGATAAATATTTAAACCAAAACCACTTAGGAAGAGATGATAGCAAATCTGCCATATTAATTTTATGTGAATATTTATATACAAAATAAAATAGATTTCTTGATAGAATAGAGTCGTTAACTATCTTTTTTGATAATTCTTTATAGTTGTTTTTTATTTCTATTGGATCATTATAGTTGTTCGTTATAGAATTTGCTAGCGCGATGCCCGATTCAACTGCAGGTCTATTACCTTCACCGCTTATAGCTAACACAAGACCCGCCGATTCACCAACATAAAAAATATCATTTTGATAAAGCTTATATTTAGAAAAAACATCTAAGGGTGCTGCTCTTACATCTTTGGTTTTGAAGTCCTTCAAAAAAACTTTAGCATATTGACTTATTAAATAAGATAATTTTTTATCATTCCATAAATCAACAAAACCAGCACCAATATTAACTAATTTTCCATCACCATCAGAAGGAAAAATCCAATAAAGGCCTCCTTCATTTGGCCTAAAATCTAATATAACATATTTTGGATCCCATCTCGTTTCTAATATATATCTTTTTACAAGAATTTTATTTTTTAAATCACCAGAAAAAGGACCCCTCGCATCTATCGTTATATATCCTTTTTCTCCTTTCCATGGTCTATTTTCTATTGATATTCCATTAGATGCCGATACATCTCTTAGATATTTAACAAACTTGGCTTTGTTTACTATAAACCAAGGAGAATCGCTACTAAAATCTATATGAGAAACCTCAAGGCCATTAACAAGTATCCCAAAGGCATTTGGCCTTGCAACAAAAGAATCCGATTCTTTTATTAAACCTATTGTATTTTGCGTTCCAGTTATTTGTTCTCCGCAGGCTTTTTCATACTTTTTTAAAGGATCATAAGCTAATATTTTAAATCCTTTTTCGGATAATTTATAGGCTAATGTAGCACCAGAAACTCCCAAACCAGCAATAATTATTTCTTTGTTCAATGCCTTATGCCCCAATTTTTAAATTACTTTGACTTCTTCTATTATTTTAAAAATGGAGGCTATTAAGATTAGTTATTAAAAATTTAGTTTATACAAAGAATAAACAATTTAACTACTAATCAATATTTCCATATTTGCAAGAGTGAAAAAGATGACAGAATTAAGTTTTGATGTAGAATCAACAAAAAGCAAAACAGGTCTTCATGCTATGAGAAAGATTGTAGTTTTGATAAAAAAAGGTAAAGAAATAGAAACAATAGCTAATCCTAGTAAAGATGATAAAGGCACATATAAGAAAGGAAAGGCAGGAAAAGTTACGTTAAGATTAAACATAAACGAATACGCAGTTCATGTAACATTAGTAAAAAATCCAAAAAATAGGATTAAAGGTAGATTAAAGGTATATAATTGTGATGCCCAAGAGGTATTGGAAGTAAAATATGAAAAACTTAAGATAAGAAGATCATGGGGGGATCCTAGCTATGCATGGATAATTGATAAAGCTATCGATGTTTTAGGTTTAACAAATTATGTGAGGCGTAAGAATTATGGAACAGGACAACTCAAAGAACCCCCTAAATTTACTTGAGTATATAAATTCTGAAGTAAATAAATATGGTAGTAAATTATCACATATATACACAGAAAAACAAGAATTTCCGGAGCTAGGTCCAAACATAAATGATATAGAGTTTTTATCAGATGCTATAAGGAAATCATTAATAGAATATGGGATAATTAAATTATATAAGTTTCAGTACGATTCCATTAAGTCAATTTTAAATGGTAAAGATACCATTATAGTAGCCGGTACAGGTACAGGAAAAACAGAGGGATTTTTGATACCTGTCTTAGAAAAAGCAACAAATGATAAAAGATCTTTATTATTATATCCAACTAAAAGTTTGGCAAGAGACCAAATTTTTAGGATAAAACAATTAAGCGAAAATCTGGGAATTTCTTTTGGAATTTTAGATGGAGATACACCTTTGAGCGAAAGAAAGAAAATATATGAAAACCCTCCTCTATTATTAGTAAGTAACCCAGATATGGTTCATTATGATCTATCATTAAATAAAAAATCTAAGAGCATTTTTAAAGATTTAGATTATATAATTTTAGATGAAATGCATGTATATAAAGGAGTTTTTGGATCTCATGTTAAATGGGTACTCTACAGATTATCACAGCTGTCTAAAAACACATTGTTTGTGGGTGCTGGAGCAACTATAGGAAATCCAGAAGAAATTGGAGAAAAGCTTTTTGATAGAAAAATTAATGTAATTTATGGCCCTAAGAGAAGAAAGGGATTGGCTTATCATATATTCCTAGATTATGGTAATTTAAGCAGATGGACTTTTACCTCTTATATTATATCGTTATTAGTAAAAAAAGGATTGAAAGTTTTATCTTTCACAGATTCTCAACAGATGAGCGAATTAATAGCTAGAATTGCTAAGAGAAATTATGAAATAGAAATTTCTCTTCATAGAGCTGGATTAAAGCCAGAAGAAAGAAAAGAAATTGAAGAAAAATTTAGAAGAAATTTGATCAATGCCATAGTTGCAACTCCAACATTAGAGCTAGGAATAGATATAGGAGACTTAGATGCTATAGTCATGTCATCATTACCTAGAAGCTATACTAGCTATCTTCAAAGGGCTGGTAGAGCTGGAAGAAGAGAAAAACCAGGCCTGATTATAACTGTAATGGGAGATGATCCAATAGAAGCTTTTTATTTAAATAATCCAAATAGTTTTTTCTCTCAAGAGCCAGATCCTAGTTATATTCAGCCAGAGAACAAAGAGGTTTCAAAACTTCACTTATTATCTTATTTGTTGCAGAAAGGATATATAAAAAGAGAAATGCTTCCAAAGGAATTTATAAATGTTGTTGATGATTTGAAAGAAAATAATTTAATATCTGAAGAAGATAATGTAGTTTATATAAATTGGAAAAAGGCTAGAGATTATGTTAATTTTCATGGTTCATTAAGATCTGTAGGGCCGATAGTAAAAATTTATAATAAAAATAAAGAAATAGGATTTAGAGAGTTACTCAATGCATTGTACGAATTATATCCAGGGGCTATATATTTTCACGGTGGTAAAACTTTTTTATCAACAGACCTTGATATCAATTCTTTAAGAGCAGACTTAATTGAACTAAAAGATCTTAATTATTATACCAAACCCCTCTATAATATAGATTTAATAGATATGATATCTAAAGAAGAAAGAGTTTCAGGGATTGTAAAATTAAAATATGGTGATGTACATCTATTGATTACAGTTGAAGGATATGTAATTAAAGAAGAATTTTCTAGTGCATTAATATCAGAAACGCCATTAGAAACTCCAATAAAATGGGATTATTGGACCAAAGGGATACTAGCAAAATATCCAGACATAGGGTTTGAAAGTGGAGAAAAAAGGATAAGCAGTTATCATGCATTAGAGCATGTCTTAATATCAGCTTCCAGACCAATAGTTGGTTCATCAGATACTGATTTGGGAGGAATAAGCTATCCATCAGGTCATATAGTTATTTATGATTCAACCATGGGAGGAAACGGTGCTTCCAGACTAGTTTATGAAAGGTTTGAAAAAGTAGAAAAAATGGCACATAAAATAGTTTCTGGGTGTACATGTAATGATGGTTGTCCTAGATGCGTATTTTCGCCTTATTGTGGGAATAACAATCAGTTTTTATCAAGAAAAGGAGCACTTTCATTATTAGATTATATATTAAATAATTATAATAAAGAAGAAAGCAAGGATGATAAATTAAAGGGTAGGCCTATAGCATAAAACAATTTTAAAAATAACTATTGCTCTTCAACTACTATTTCTCTTTCTTCTTTTGAGATTTCTATTTTTTCTTTACTTGTTTCTTCTAAGCTTTTCATTTTTGGTTCATATATAAATGCCAGTGTTGTAAATAGACCTAAAAGGCTCATAAAACCTAGTAATATAAATATGTCTTTAAGTCCGTAAAGTTTTAACAATATAGGGAACAAATATAAAGTAACGGCAGCTCCGGCCTTTCCAGAAGCTGCTGAAATTCCATGACCTGTTGTTCTATATTTTACTGGATATAACTCAGATGGTAAAACAAAAGTTGTTGTATTCGGACCAAAGTTTATAAACAGAAAAGTAAGTACAAACATTAAATAAGCAAACATGTCTGGTATTCTATATCCAACTATTTTTGTTCCAACAGTAAGTATACTTACTGAGATAGCAAAGTATAGCAAAGCCATCACTAGAAATCCCATAGATTGGATGAACTTTCTGCCTAGTTTATCTATTGTATAAGCCGCTATAAAGTAACCAGGAACTCCTATTAACAATGGTATACCAGCTCTAATCACATCTAATGTTAGACCAGAAGAACCGCCAAGTATGGCTTTAGTAATAGGCGATGAAAATACTCCAGTTCCATATAATGCCATATCCATAAAAAACCAAGAGAGAGCTGTTCCTAGTAATAATTTCCAATAAGATTTAATAAACTCTGAGAAAGAATTCAGCGTTGTCTTTACGCTATCAGTTTTTAATTCTCCCCCAACTAGTTCTGAGGCCTTTTTGGCTTCTTCTTTATTTTGTTTAACTAGTAATGAAAATCTCGGTGTCTCTGGAACTTTTCTTCTGTAGTAAACAACTATAGCTGGAGGAATTGCAGCAACCCCTGCCATAACTCTCCATGCTATACTTGCTGGGAAAATTATAACTGATAATATGCCAACTAAGACGGCTGTAATTATACCTAGTCCTTGATTTGCGAAAACTAGTGATACAAGTTTTCCTCTTTCTTTTCTAGGAGAATATTCACTCATAATAGTTGCTGAAACCGGATAATCTCCTCCTATTCCAAATCCCAATAAAAATCTTGAGCCTATTAACCAATAGATATTTGGTGAAATCGAACTAAGAATCGCTCCAAGTGCCAATAAAGTTGCTTCTACTCCATAAACTTTCTTTCTTCCCAACATATCTGCTATTCTTCCAAAAACTAATTGCCCAAGTATTGCCGTAAAAACAGCTGATGCTGTTAATATCGATTCATAAAATGTTGTTAAAGGAAAGTTTGGTAAATTTATATGACTAAGTATAACAAGTATTATGCCTATAACAAACAAATCATAGGCGTCCGTAAAAAATCCCATGCCAGCAGTAAACAAAACCTTCAAATGACCTTTGTTTGTATTTACGTTATCTATATATCCGAAGGGGTTATGGTCACCATTGTTTTTGTTTTCCATTTTTTTCACTGTTTAGGTAGTTATTTTTATATGTTTAAAAACTTATCTATATTCTATATAAATCATTATATATTCTATATAAAAATTATATTAATTTGTATAACAATTTTTTTAAATAATAGAAGTATTATAGGTTTTTGCTAGATACTAATCAGTAGATGTTAAGAATGGAAGATAAAATTTTTCCAGAAGACTATAGCGCCTTTGCATAACTTTTAAATACTTCCAATACTTCTATTGTGGAAAACCGTGAAGAGGTACCTAACGCCAAGCGAGGTTGCCAAAATATTTAGCAGGAGTGGGGTCATCAAGTGGATTAGACAAGGAAAGATCAGGACTGTTGAAA
>JBMFKU010000003.1:0-85287 GCA_049971805.1 Caldisphaera sp. | reverse complement strand
GTTTAGGTATAATGCAGGCTGCATTTGATGAATCAGTAAACTATGCTAAGATAAGGGAAGCAATGGGCAAACCCATAATAGAACATGAAATGATACAAGATATGATAGCTGATATGAAAATTAAATTAGAATCTTCTAGGCTTTTGATTTACAATGCAGCCCAAAAAATTGATAATAATGAGATAGATTACCCTATGTGGTCATCGATGGCTAAATATGCAACTGCTAAATGGGGAGTGGATTTGGTTAGATTGGCTATGCAAATAGAGGGTGGGTTTGGATATAGCAAAGAAAGCAATGTAGAGAGGTATTATAGAGACATAAAAGGGATAGAGATTGGTGATGGAACAAACGAAGTACAGAAACTGGTTATTGTAAGATCATTATTAGGTAAAATAACCTCTATAAAAAAGTAATCATAAATTTTAAAACAAAGATGCTTCTTTCCAAACAGTTTTTGAGCATTGACTTTACGTTTATGCGTTATATAAAGAATGTAGGGAAATAGTTAGTATTATTAAGGCTTAGAACTAAAAAATTATTATTATATCATGTAAATTTAAGGTTATATTATAAAAATAAAAAATTATTCTATTGATTCATTTTTGAAAAACCTAATTTATTTTTTGATTTTATTTCCAAAGCCATATAATCATTGCTAGGATTAACTGGTCTATGGGCTATTCCCCTTGGTATAATAAGCATCTCATTTTCATTTAACTCAAAATTACCGGCTTCAGTTTCCCATAATGCATTTCCTTTCAAACATATTACGAGCTCATCGTAATCCATATTTCTGTGATAAAAAGGAAGAGAAAATCTTCTCCTAGAAAATTCTATTGATAGTCCTTTTGAAGATACCAATTTTAACGGAGGGATAGCTAATGGATCTGTCATATCTGGAGTTACTATGTTTTTGAAGCCTAGCTTTTCCACATTTCTTGTTATCTTTTTAATATTAACCTTCCCATTATCATATTCTATATCAACTTCATCTGAGGTTATTTTCTCTTTTTCGCTCATTTTTTATCACAAATGAAATATAAAATTTTAGCCTTAAATTTTTTTATTGATATATTATAAAAGAACTAATTCAATGCCTCCCATAATTAACATAGCAAGATATTCTTCAATTATTAGTTACTCACTATTAGTTAACTTTCTTTTTATTTCCATTCATAAATTAAATATTATTTTATTACCATTATAAATGCCTTGGTTTGCTTGTTACTTTATATTATAAATTATGTAAAATATACTATAAATAATTTATTATAAATTAACAATATTATTTATTTTTTTTAAATACTCATCTGAAGTAGCTGCACTGCATATTATTACATATAATATTATATTTAGCAATTTCATTGCATCCACTATTTTTGTTAGAACTATGGTCTCGCCAACGGATTTTGAATTTAAGGATCTATCTTCTAAATCCATGGATATCGCCATTGTTTGCAATAATAATTCCTGGGTTCTTTTTATGCTTGGTTGCGCAACTATAGAACCTAATTGAGGTAAAATATCTCTAATTGATTGAACAATAACACTTAGCTCTTCAGATTGTAATTTTATCTTGCTTACCTTATCGGCTGCATCTAATATTAGATAGCCAACTACACCTAAAAGACCAGTGCCTAAAACCAATGCATGTAGTCTGACATCTCCTTTACCATGAAGCATTGTATCAACAACATGCCTTTCAATCAAATGCTGATACTTTAACAAATCCTTTTGACTTAATTCTAATGATTTCGTTACATCAATTCCCTTTAGTGAATCTTGTAAAATACCTGCTATTTCTGAAACACTCATTCCCAGTCCCTTAATAACTTGTTTTATTTCTATTTTAGAATCATCTATAACCGGTCTAATCATTATTTTGGATTCTCCAACTTCAAAGACTTCTAAACCAAGAAGAGATAATGCTGCTGCTTTTACAGCCTCTAGTCCTTTTCTACCTAAATTACCTAAGTTAATTATTGTATCACCTAAATTATGTACATATAGACAATAAACTGCTAAAGAAGCTATTTCAGGTATAGGAATTTTACTTATATCTAATTCATATATAGTCTTTTTATTTTCATCTTCTTTTTGAGACGGCACTATAGACAGCTTTTCTTCATCTTCTACTATATATACAGTATCCCCAGGCTTAATGTTGTGAGTTTCAATCCATGAATGAGGCAAAGTTATTACATACGATGATGCACCCAATCTTTGCACTTTTCTAGGTATTATTCCCATACCAGATCACATCTAATACAGTTATTTAATAACCCTACTATATAATATATATAATATGGACGATATTAAACTTTAGTAAGGAGTACCGTATATGATGGATCAAAGAAAGTTATTAGGAAATAGAAGGCTTGCCTTAATAATTGGAAAAATGGAAAGAGGTTGCGAGCTTTGCTTCCCAGGTTTAAAAGCAGTAATATTTATAACTGGTATATGTGGAGACTCATGCTATTATTGTCCGATTGGAAAAGATAGATTTGGTAAAGATTTGGTTTTTGTTAATGAAGAGCGTATTAACAACACCAAAGAACTTTTATTGGAAATAGAAAGGCAAGGAGCTTTAGGAGCAAGTATTACTGGAGGAGATCCACTAGCAAACTTTCCCAGAACAATAAAATTTATTAAAATTTTAAAATCAGCCTTTGGAAAAGAATTCCACATACATCTATACACAAGCGGTAGGTATGCTACACCAGATGTGTTAGTTTCATTATGGAAAGCAGGTCTTGACGAAATCAGATTTCATCTAGTGAAGGATTATTTCAAAAACGCAATTAAACATGCAAGTTCATTGACTGAGATGAAAGTTGGTGCAGAAATACCAATAGCAAAAGGATTAGAAAATTGGGCTATAAATGTAATCAATGATGTAGAAGCCAATGGAGGGTCTTTTGTAAACTTAGATGAAATGGAATTTGTTGAACCAAATGCAATAGCATTAATATCCAGAGGTCTAAGCGAAGATGAAAATAGACCCTTTGTTGTAAAGGGCTCTTACGAGGCTGCATTAAAAGTACTGGAATGGGCTAAAGATAATTCAAAAATTAATGTTCATTTCTGCCCAGCATCTTTTAAAGATTCTATACAAACAAAAAACAGGTTTATTAATTTGGCTAGAAATGACAAAAGATGGTATGAAGAAATTACAAAAGATGGTACAGTTAAATGGGCAGAAATATTGGATAATAAAAATATTAAGATTAATCCAAGCTATGCTAATTATTTTAAGGGATATAAAATAAAAATATATGAAGCACACCCCACAAGAGATAGAAAACCAATAATTAGTGAAGAAGAAATAAATCCATAAATAATTTATAAGAAACATTTAATACTTCATTAAAATTTTCGAAAAACATAATTCTTTTTCTCTCTATATATAATATTGGTGAGCAATTTGAGACTACCAAGAATATGGATTAATGAAATAAAGCAAAAAAATTATAATGAAAAGTGCTACGATGCTTTTGTCACAATTGAATTATACCCTAATATAAAATTAAAGATATCTATAAAAAAATTAATACAGGAACCAAAAAAAGCATGTTGCACAGGTAGATTACTAGGATTAAATAGCTCATATATAATTACATTGTTTTCTGAAGGAGGGCCTTTTGCTAGTGTCTATTTATTCCCTCCATGGTATAAGTATGAACATAAGCTAAATTACTCTTAATATAAAATCTTTTTCTGTTTCTCCAATAATATATCCTTTTACCTTAACCAGTTTTAATTTTTTAACAAAAGAAATAATTACATTTTTCCCAATTCTTTTCATTTCTTCGATACTTTTATCGGGATTATCAAGTAAATTGACTGTAGAAAAAGAAAAAACATAATCAAATTCCTTATCTTTAAACGGTAAATACTCAGCATTTCCCTTTATCATAAAGCATTTGTCACAATGATGCCTAATTGCTCTATCATTTGCTATTTTTAACATATTTATGCTCAAGTCGAAACAGACATATAAATAAACATTTTTAAACTTATCATTATTTATTAAGTATTCTAATAATAATCCTGTGCCACAGCCTATATCTGCTATTTTACCTTTTGGCTCTATATTTTTAAATACTTCATTAAATTTTTCTATCTGCTCTTCACCATAAAGTTCATCATAGCTATCTGATGTGATATCATATCTGTTAATAATATCCTTATTATTTTGTTTAGCCTCCTCCACCTATATATCCCTCTGATTCCAGCATAGCTTGGGGTATTTTTTGCATCACATCTAATGCAGTTATATTATCACCTTTTTCTTTTACAGCTAATTCGCCTGATCTTCCTAAAATATATGCTGCAGCTGAAACTATGTGAATCGGATTCATTTTTTTCTCTATAGAAATTTTTCTTGCCATAAAACCTGCTATAATACCTGTTAACACAACACACGTTCCAGCAACTGTCATAGCAGGATGACCGGTTTTATTATACCTACACATGCCTTCTGGAGAGCAGATTACATCTATCGGAGCCTTAACTATTACTGTAGACGAATAATTGCTAGAGATTATTTTTGCTAATTCTTCTTGGCTTCCTTCATTTTTTGCTAATAATGCGGCATCTCCTTTATGCAATGTTAAAACAACATCTTTCCATAGCTTTAATTCTTTTTCTGCCAATGCTTTTAGCGCATCAGCATCGATAACAATGGGTTTATTTCTTAAGGAATTTATTATCTCTATCACTGCCTCCTTTGTTTCTTCTCTATTGCCTAATCCAGGTCCAATTGAAACAACATCAACTCTTTTTGCTTCCTCTAATAACATGCTAACATGGTTTTTGTTCAAGTAATCCCCTTCTAAAGGAACAGGAATAATTCCTGGATTGTTTTGAGACGCAGAATAAGCTACCTTTTCTGGAGAAGCTAAAAATGATAAATCTGCCCCAGCTATCAATGCCGATGATGCTGCATAAAATGGTGCTCCAAAATAATGATATGAACCTCCTATCGTCAATACCTTTCCATTACCTCCTTTTATTGCGTCCTTTGGTCTTTTAGGTATTCTAATGACTACATCGCCAGGACCTGCAAATATTTGAGAATCTTTTATCATACCTATTTCTGCAACTAATAATTCACCAACATAATGTTTGACTTTTTCACTTAATAGTCCTGGTTTTAATGCATGCATTGTAACGGTTAAATCAACTATTGCGGAACCTTCTGCAACATTTCCAGTTTCAGGATCAACACCTGTTGGTACATCTACAGCAACCCTGTATCCCTTAGATGAATTGAAAGCCCTTAATGCACTTGCTATCGGTTCTCTTAATTTTCCTTTCACTCCAATTCCTAGTATACCATCTATAAGCACATCTGCCTCTACAGGCTCATATTCTCTTGGATCTTCTAGATGGACTATTTTTAGATGTTTAGAATTTTGTAAAGCCTTAAGATTTAATAGAGCATCTTTATGATCAACAAATCTAATATCGTATAACAAATAAGCTGTTACATTAGCTCCTCTAGCTGCTAAATGCCTACCAGCAACTAAGGCGTCTCCTCCATTACCCCCTTTACCAGCAAATATAACAACTTTTCTCGATTCTAAATTTCCTAGTTTACATTCTATAGCATCAGCTATAGATCTTCCAGCATTTTCCATTAATAACAACAATGGAATACCATTCCATATAGTATTAGATTCGTATGCTCTAATATCTTCAATGCTCATGACTTCTGGATTTTTTAAAAATCCTGGGCATATGCTCGTCTTTATCACCTTTTATTTATTTAGTTATCATTAAATAATACGTTTTTCTAATTTCACAATAATAAATCAAAAGAAAACAAAACTTATAAGCTTAAAAATTAAGATTAATTGTGGCTATTAAGCAAAAACTTCGGTGAATGAGCATGCCAACAAAAAGAATTGATATAGATAAAGATGTGTGGATAGAAATAATTGAAGAAAAAGAGAATAAAATCTTTGAGAGAAAAGAAATAAATGGAATAATACATCACGAATTAAAGTCAACCCCTTCTAGAATTAGTATAAGAAGGAAAGTTGCAAATGCATATAACAAAGATCTTTCTACCGTATTTGTTAAATCAATAAGAACAAATTACGGCCAAGGTATGTCCAACGTTCATATCCATATTTATTATCTCCCAGAGCATGCAAAAAAATATGAAACACAGTATATAGTAGACAGGAACGGTGGATTTACTTTAGAAGAATCTCAAGAAAATAAGGAGGGCAATAGGTGAGCTATATGACAAAAGAAAAAGTAAAAGCATATATACATACACTATATGAAGTTGACTTAAAAAATAAAACTGTTACGTTAAAAAATAGAAAATGTCCAAGATGTGGCAATATAATGGCACATCATATGAAACCTGTTGAGAGATACCAATGTGGATATTGTGGATATACAGAATTTGTCGTAAAAAAGTGAATACGATTTGATAATTATGGGTATAGAATCTACTGCCCATACATTTGGAGTTGGCATATTTAGTGATAATAATGGCATAATTGCTGAGGCTAAACAAGAATACATTCCTAAAACTGGAGGCATATTACCAAGAGAAGTTGCATCTTTTTTTTCAGAAGTAGCAGGAAGGACTATAAAAGAGACCCTAAATACATCAAAGTTAGGTATTAATGAAATAGATGGTATTGGAATTGCCCTAGGTCCTGGAATGGGACCACAATTAAGAATAGGAGCATCTGTTGCTAGAGCAATAGCAGCAAAATATAATAAGCCATTAATTCCAGTAAATCATGCTATAGCTCATATAGAGATAGGAAGATACCTGACTAAACTTTATGATCCAGTTGTTCTATATGTTTCTGGAGGTAATACAATAATTACAACATACCTAGATGGCAAATATAGAATATTTGGTGAAACATTAGATATTGCTTTAGGAAACTTATTGGATACATTTGCAAGAGAGGTTAAATTAGGACCTCCATATGTAAAAGATGGAAATCATGTAGTTGATATCTGTGCTAAAGATGGAAGCTTTATTAAAGGCTTTCCATATATAGTAAAAGGCCAGGATGTTTCATTTTCAGGTTTAATAACTGCAGCTCTTAACTATCATAAAAAAGATTATAAAATTAACGATATTTGTTATACTTTAAGAGAAGTTGCATTTTCTTCTGTTGTTGAGGTTACAGAAAGGTGCTTGGCACATACAGAAAAGAAAGAGGTTTTATTAACTGGAGGAGTAGCTGCAAATAAATTATTGAACGAAAAACTTGAAAAAATGGCATCTAGACATAACGCAACATATAAAGCAGTGCCTGCTAAATATTCGGGAGATAATGGAGTTATGATTGCATTAACAGCTTTACTTGAGCTTAAACATAATATAATGGTAGAACCTGAAAAAGCATATATATTACAAAGATGGAGATTAGATGATGTTGATGTACCATGGTATTATTTAATGCAGAGAATTTAATTGAAAAAATGCAAAGTTTTAAGTTAATAAAGAGGGGGGCTGAATCAGAAATAAGGTTAGGTGAATTCTTAGATAGAATAGCTATATATAAAATACGCGTAAAGAAAGAATACATGGATAATAATTTAGACTTTGAATTAAGACAATTAAGAACTAGAAAAGAAGCTAAGATATTAGTTGAAGCATACAGAAATAAGGTTAATGTACCTATAATATATAGCGTTTTCCCATCAATCGGGACAATTATTATGCAATACATAGAAGGGATAACTCTAAAAAACGAATTATTAATAAATAGTATTAACTCAATAAACTACGCATATGAAACTGGCAAGGAGTTGGGTTTACTTCATTTATCAAACATTACTCATGGAGATTCAACAACATCTAATGTAATCATAAAAGAAAACAAAATTTATCTGATAGACTTTGGTTTAGCTGAATTCTCAAGTCAAATAGAGGATAAAGCAGTTGATATACATCTGTTTAAACGTGCAGTTGAAAGTACTCATGCCCCTATATCAAAGGAAGTATTTAAATCATTTATTGATGGGTATAAAGAAATTATAGGCCTACCAATGGCAAATTCTATAATTGAAAGAGCCAATGATATCGAATTGAGGGGTAGATACGTTGAAATTAGAAAAAAATCTGTTTGGAAATGAAGTTTGCATAGTAACTAGAAATAAAGGAAAAATTAATGAAATTAATGAATTACTAAAGGATTATGAAAACTACATAAATTTGGTTACATGTGATGTAGAAAAAATAGAAATACAAGACGATGATATAAGAAAAATTTCATTATTTGCAGCATTAAATGCTTATAATAAAATAAAAAGACCAGTGATAGTAGATGATTCGGGACTTTTTATTTATTCCCTTAACGGTTTTCCAGGACCTTACTCAAGCTTTGTATATAAAACTATTGGAAACGATGGAATATTAAAACTAATGGAAGGAATTGAAAATAGGGAGGCATACTTTAAAACAAGCTTAGCATATGTTGACAGCAAAACAAAAAAAGTATTTTGCGGACTCGTTAAAGGAACGATTTCATTACATCAAAGAGGCAATAATGGATTTGGCTTTGATCCATTATTTATTCCACAAGGTGTAAAATTAACATTTGCAGAAATGGATGTAATTAATAAAAATAAATATTCACATAGGGCAAAAGCTGTTAAAGATTTTTTGAATTGGTTTATAAAATATAAAAATAATACTTGAGTAATACTTTCTCTTACTATATTTTATTTTAATTATACAAGTTATAAATTGGTGTTGGTATTGTATAACGAACTTGATTCGCATATCGATAAAATATTGGCAGAAAATCTTAACAGCATATTTGATAAATTGGGTGAAATCGAAGCAAAGCTGTCTAAATTGGGAAATAGCGAAGAAGACAGATTAGAAAGGATTGTTTTAAATTCTATGAGAAGGATATTATTAAATGATCTACAAGAAATAGCAGGATTTTCGAACTTTTATGGATATGAATTAAAAGTAGAACCGAGCTTAGCAATTATTAAAACAGAAATCAGCACCTAGCTTATATGCCTTTAAATTTAATTCTGGATTTCTAAGTGATGAAATTGTTTTTCTTATCGAATCTTCAGATATAAATCTGTATAATTTGCCTATTTTATACAGAGCACCAAGTAAAACCATGTTTTCTGTTAAATAACTTCCTGCTTTTTCTGATAATTCTCTTGCTGGTATTATATATAAACTGATTTTATTTCTACTAAATTCATTTATTATATCTTCTTTTTTTGGAATCTTAACCCCAGGTATAGCAGGTCTTAATATGGTATCTGATGTTATTGCCACACCATGATCTCTAAGATAACTAATATTTCTAGCAGCCTCTATTATCTCCATAGACAATAATATATCTGCCTCACCTTTGGGTATTAATGGGGCATACACATCACCAATTCTCAAATGAACCTCTACAGATCCTCCTCTTTGACTCAAACCATGGGTTTCAGAAACTATTGCATTAATGTTATCACTTACTGCTGCTTCAGCTATCACTCTTGACAATGTTATTATTCCCTGCCCTCCAATCCCACTGATCAATATATTTAAATAGTTATTTAATACCATACTTTATCCCATCCTTCTTTAACTTCTTTAATTGGCTTAATAGCATCATAGGGGCATGTCTCCGCACAAACACCACAGCCAGTACATAGACTTGGATCTATCCAAGCCTTCTTATCTTCTTTAACAAATATTGCAGGACAAGCAAAAGCATTATAACAAATTCCGCAACCAGTACATTTATCTTCTAAAACTTGGTATAATGGAATTTCTATTCCTCTTTTGTTTGCCTCTCTAACAGCATTTAATGCACAGGCTTTTTTTGCTATAGCAACTGCAGGCTTTCTTTCTTTTATAACATATTTGAGGGCATCCTTTAATACTTCCGTTGACTCTTTTAAATTAAATGGATCAAATTCCACTATTTTTTCAACTCCTATTCCTTTAGATATATTTGCTATATCAATGACCTTAGTTTCTTCTCCAGTTGCTGTTATTCCAGAGCTAGGATTTGGCTGTTCACCTGTCATAGCTGTTGTTCTATTATCTAATACCAATACCAGTAATGGAGCACTATTATATACTGCATTAACTAATGCAGGTAATCCTGCATGATAAAATGTTGAGTCCCCAACTATGGCTATCGGAACTTGATTTTCTACTGCATGCGCTAATCCATTAGCTACACCTAAACTACCGCCCATTTCCAATATTATATCTTGTTCATTATAAGGTGGATTAATTCCTAAACTATAGCAACCTATATCGCCACTATAAACAGGCTTAATTAAAAGAGAATTTACTGCTCTTTTAAGCGAATAAAATGTTCCTCTATGAGGACAACCGGGACAAAATGCTGGGGATCTTTGCGGTAGTTCTATTTGAATAGATTTTATCTCTTTATGAATAACTGGTAAACCTAAAAATTCTCTAATGGAGTTTCTTGCTCTATCTAAAGTCATTTCTCCTATGTAACCTGTGTAATTTTTACCTTCTACTTTAACATCTAAACCTTCTTCATATACATATTTTTTTACTTGATCTTCAACTACAGGTTCTAATTCTTCTACAACCAAAACTTTATTTATATCCTGTAAGCTGTTTAAAATGAATTTTCTTGGTAATGGAACTGGAGTTGAAATTTTAATTATCCTATAGGAACCAATTTCATTAACTACCTCTTTTACATATTGATAAGAAATTCCAGAAGCTATAATGGCTACCTTACTACGATCAAAATTTTCTATTCTGTTAAATGGATTAAAATCATTAAGAGAATCCTCTATTATTTTCCATTTTTCAACCAATTTTTCTCTTAATTTTTTTGAATTTTCAGGAACTAAACAATATCTTTTTGGATCATTCATAAATGATCCCTTTAATTTAACTGGTTTTAGTTCGCCAAATTGAACAGGAGCTCTTGTATGTGTTACCCTTGTATTCGGGGTCATTAAAACAGGATGAGACAATTTTTCACTAAAATTAAATGCCTCTTTTGTTAAATCCTTCGCCTCTTGAGGATCACTTGGCTCAAAAACTGGAACATAAGCAAGCTTTCCATAAAATCTATTATCTTGTTCATTTTGAGAACTCCACATACTTGGATCTTCTGCTGAAACAACAACTAAACCTGCCCTGATTCCAGTATAGCTAATACTAGCTAATGCATCTGCCGCAACATTTAATCCTACATGCTTCATAGCAGCTAAAGCTCTAACATTTGATATTGAAGCGCCATAAGCTGATTCTAAGGCCACTTTTTCATTTACACTCCATTCCACATAAAAACCTAAAGCATGGGAAATCTCTGATAACGTTTCAATTATCTCTGTTGAAGGTGTTCCAGGATATGCTGAAGCAAAACTACCGCCTGATTCTATAAAACCTCTTGCTATAGCTTCATTTCCTAAAAGTAAAACTTTGCTACCTTCCTTTTGCAACAGCTTATGCATTATTCCACCAAATCTTTTATTATTATCTGAGGTTTTGTATTTATCAATGCATAATGAAAAAAATGATTAAAACACATATATACTTAAAAATATTTTGATTAAACATAAATAAAAAATATAAAGATTAATTAATAATTTTAGCATTGGGAAGGAAATTGAAGATCGGTATCTTAAGTGACTCTCACGACAATTTAAACAATATAAATAAAGCGATGATTGAGTTTGGCAAATTTAAAATAGATCTATTAGTTCATTTAGGTGATTATGTTTCTCCTTTTTCACTCGAAAACTTGATAAAAGAATCCCCAACAAAAAATATAATAGGTATATTTGGAAATAATGATGGTGATAAAATTTATTTAAAAAAGATAGCAAATAATTTTAATATATTATTAGATGAACAGCCAATTATATTAGATATCGATAATATGAAATTTTTATTTCTACATGGATTCGGGACAAAAGAAACTACACTGAATATAGTAGAGGCTCTTTCTAAATCAAAGAAATTTAATGCAGTTGTATATGGTCATGTACATGAAGCTAGACTGGATTATATCAATAGTGTCTTATTGTTAAATCCAGGAGAAGTTGCTGGCATATTTAACAAACCATCAATTGCTGTAATAGAATCAAGATCATTAAATGCTAAAATAATTAATATATAATAAAGGTGTAAGTATGGAAATTTTCTTGGGTAATTTGAAAAAATTTTTGTTATATTTAAATAAAGGCATAAACGAAAAAGTTGGAACAATTATAGGGGAAAAAAATAATGATGTAATAGAATCAAAAATCATATTTCCAGTAAAAAATATTTTAGATAGCAGAACAGAATTTTTGGCAGACCCTTTTGATATGTTAGTATCTCATATTGTGGCAGAAAATTATAGTTTACAAGTTGTAGCTTTATATCATACTCATCCAATAGGAAATCCAGTTCCTAGTATTAAAGACATAGCTGGCATGAAATTGTGGCCTATTCCTTGGTTAATAATATCAAAAAATGGTATTAGAGCGTGGATACTAAATGAAAATGAGGTTGAAGAAGTTAAAATTACATAAAAGCCCTAATTGCTACTCCTACAAGACTTAATGCAACAACTAAGCCTAACAAAATCAATGAAAATGATAACAGCCCTTGATTAAGGTATAGCCCTTTTCTTCCAACTAAACTATAAGATTGTAAGACATATGTTTGATTTAGTGTTTCTATAGTATTTCCAACCTTATAGCTTATTTGAGTAAAATGATAAACCAAAATTCCTGAACTTTGATCATAATAGCTCAAATATGTAACATGATAAGTAATATTATTAATAGTCGAGATAAAGCTTTGATTTAATACTGCAACAGGTATAACATTTGAATCATTATATAATACTGATTTAGGCAATTGATCTAAGAGAGATACATTTGCTATAAACGGATTCATTGTTGCATTAATAAAAAAGTTACCTGTCCCTTGAAGGCTACTTGAAAGTAGGCTCTTGTTTCCCCCATAATTTACAATTTCTACACCTATTACATCGTAGCTTGAATTATACGGAACTACGTTCATAAAATATTGCATCCATGCAGAAGCAAGAGTATTATTTACAGCTACATTTTCAGTTACATTATAAAATAACTGTATATTAGGTCTGACTTTTAATTCCACATTGTTTGGCATTACTGGATCTAAATAACGACCTGCTTCATAATAATATAAGGAAAACCCTACGATAGCTATTACAATTAACAAAACTGCTTCTACATACTTTGCCGAATTGCCCAAGCTTATTCCCCCTTCTTATTTATATTATACTTAGATATTAATAATTTATGGAAGTCTTATAGGAGAAAAAGTTAAAAGGCTTAATATTATCAATAAGGTAAATACTTCAAAAGTGATTCCTGCCATTGAAGCCTTTTTACCTATTTTACCTAACGCTTCGACGAAAATATAACCGCCATCGCTTTGTATATTACCTCCAGGTAATGGTATTGCCAAAGGAGCAGCATTAACCAATGCCAATCCTATATTTATTAAATAAAGGGCTGAAATTAGTGATATAAGCCAAGACAGCCTAAATGATTGTTGAACTGATATCCCCAAATGATCAACTCCAATTGGTTTATAAATAGATATATTTTGCACAATACCATTATAATTTACATTAAATATCAGCTTAACAGATGTAGAAGCGCTTTCAGCACCAACTCCTTGAAGATAAGTCATGAAGCTTTGTAATGATAAAAACTTTGTATTGTTTACTGATAAAACAGTCATGCCTGGTTTTATTCCTGCAAGGCTTGCTGGAGAATTTGAAACAACATTTATTATGCTAATGCCATTAAAAAGCTTTGGAGTTATTAATAAAAATATTGCTAAAAAAATTAAACCCAATATCAAATTAACACTTACCCCAGCGGAATATACCTTAAATCTGGACCTAAGTGATGAACTCTTTATTTTATTTTCATCAGGTTCAACAAATGCAGCTGGTATAAATGCTAGTAAGAAAAACCCAGCATCCTTTATTGGAATTCCTTCTGCTCTTGCTACTATTGCATGAGATAATTCATGAACTATTACGGCAATTCCTATTGCCAATAAGAAATATGTTAATTGATCTAAACCAATAGTTACTCCAGGAATTAAAGGAACAAAACCAGCAGAGACCGATGAAGATGTTTGTATTATATATCTTGAAATAAACAAATCAAATACTATATAATAAAAATATCCCATCAAACCTATAGATATAAACAAAGAAATCCAGCCCAAAATTGAGATAACATAAGCTTTTTTCTTATCCGATATTGGATCCATCTTTATACCTGTCTTTGCAATAAGCAAAAATGGATAGATGTTTACTTTTTTAGGCTTAATTAACTTAACTATGAAATACAGTAATCCCCAAAAAATCAAAAATCCGATCAGTACTTCTATTGAAGATTGCAAAGTATTTACCTCATTTATAGCTTTCTAAATACTTTTTCTGCTCATGTCTTAATTCGTCTATCTTTATATTCATTGTTGACAGCTTTAGTTTAGCTATTAATTGGTCCTGATCTGAAGGTACATCATATACTTTCTTTTCTAATTTTCCTTTATTTCTTAATAAATATAAAATGGATAGAGCCTGATTTGCAAAACTCAAATCCATTACCTCACTAGGATGACCTTCTGCAGCAACTAAATTAACTAGCCTACCTTCTCCTAATAAGAATAAACGCCTACCATTTCTTAAAGTATATCTAACTGTATTATCTCTTATTTGTTCTTTTGAATCACTAATTTTTTCTAAGTCATCAATATTAACTTCTACATTAAAGTGGCCTGCATTTGCTAATATCGCACCATCTTTCATATTTAACATATGTTCAGCTCTTATAACATTTACATCACCTGTGGCTGTAATAAAAATATCACCTTCCTTAGAGGCTTCTTCCATTGGCATAACATCAAATCCGTCCATAACAGCTTCTAATGCCCTAACATGATCAACTTCAGTTACAATAACTCTAGCTCCCATACCTTTGAGCCTCATTGCTATGCCTCTTCCTACCCATCCATAACCTGCAACAACCGCTTTTTTTCCAGCTATTAATATATTGGTTGCTCTTAAAATTCCATCTACAGAACTCTGACCTGTTCCATACCTATTATCAAACAAATATTTGGTTAATGCGTTGTTTACAGCTATAACTGGATAGAGAAGTTTTTTATTTTTTTCTAAAGCTTTAAGCCTTATAATACCAGTAGTAGTTTCTTCATTTCCACCAAATAGTCTTTTACCAATTTCTGGGAATTCTTCATGAATTGTTATATGAAGATCTGCTCCATCATCAATTACTATATCGGGTTCATTCTTTGCTGCGTCTCTTATAGCCATAAAATATTCATCATTACTCATACCTCTCCATGCTTCTACTACAACATTATCTAATTTAGCCAATGATGCTGCAACGTCGTCTTGGGTTGATAACGGATTACTTGGTGATAAAAATATCAATGCTCCCCATGCTGCCAATGTTTTAATTAGGACTGCAGTTTCTTTCGTAACATGCAATGCTGCAGATATTTTAATTCCATTGAGAGGTCTATCTTTTGAGTAACTTTCTCTTAGCTTCATTAAGACTGGCATATGCATTTCAGCAAACTCTATCTTTTTATCCCCTTCCTTTATCAAATCAGGTCTCTTAATTTTTGACTTTTCTAGCATATTTACCACCAATTTTTATTTAAAGTAGATTATTAAATTATTTATCTATATTTGCGTTATAAATGGTTCTTTTCCAAGAAACATAGCGGAAGGCCCCAACAGATCTTCTATTTCTATAAGCCTGTTATATTTGGAAAGTCTTTCACTTCTTGTTGGAGCACCTGTTTTGATTATTCCAGATCCAATAGCAACAGCTAAATCTGCAATGAAAGAATCTTCTGTATCTCCGCTTCTATGACTTACCACAGGTCTAATTCCTGCTTCTTTTGCCAATCTAACATAATTTAATGTCTCTGTTAATGTTCCTACTTGATTAACCTTAACCAAGGCCCCATTTGTCGCCTTAGACTTTATCCCCTTCGATAGATATGTAACATTAGTTGCATATAAATCATCACCTACTACTAATACTTTATTTCCTAGCTTCATAGTTATTTCTCTAAAGGAAGAAAAATCATCTTCATCAAACGGATCCTCCAAATAAATTATGCTATAATAATTAACCAATTCTGTATAGTAATCTAATAATTCAGATGCAGTATAAGTCTTTTCATCTACTTTATAAGTATTATCTTCTTTATTATAAAACTCAGATGCTGCGGCATCCATGCCTAGATGAAAGTCCCTACCTAACTCATAACCTGAATTTTTTATTGATGAAACTATCGCATCAAATGCTTCCCTCGAATTGTTCATTGGAGGCGCATAACCTCCTTCATCTCCAACATTAGTTGAGGTTTTACCATACTTGTCAGTTAAATATGATTTTAAACTTCTATATACTTCTACAGCCATCCTCATTGCTTCTAAAAATGAACTCGCACCAGTAGGTATTAAAATGAATTCTTGAAAAGCTAAATTGTTACCCGCATGAACACCTCCATTTAAAATATTTAGTATTGGTGTTGGTAAAACCCTTGAATTTGGCCCTCCTAGGTACTCAAATAGTTCTAAGTTAGCTGTACTAGCCGCTGCTTTAGATACTGCAACACTTACAGCTGTTGTTGTATTACCGCCTAAATATGATTTATTCTTAGTACCATCTATTGCATTTAAAAGCATATCAATTTTCGACTGCTCTCTTGAATCTAAATTTATTATTTTTGGCGCAACTTCATTATTTAATTTTGATATAGCCAAATTTGTTCCCATACCATTCCACTTTTTTCCTCCATCCCTTAATTCTATCGCTTCTTTCGAGCTCTTGCTCGCTCCACTAGGAGCAATTCCTACTCCAATCCCGTTATTAGTTTTAACAATAGCTTTAACAGTTGGATTACCTCTAGAATCTAAGGCAAATACACCCCGTACATTAATAATTTTAAAAGCCTCTTCCATTTTTCCCCCTATTGTTAAGTATGGTTTACAAAAAATAAGCTTATTATGCGAAAATTTAATTATATTATAATTTATAAATAATAAATTATATTGAAATTAAAATACAAAATACCTTTTAAATTCTATCGATTATTTAAATATAAGCGGTGAAAAACTTGCCAAGAAAAAAAAGTGAAGATCCATTTACGTGCCCTAGATGCGGGACAAAGGCAAAAGAACCTGAAAGAACTTGGACAATTGTTTCTCCAATTCCAGATAAGTATGGAAGAGTTACAATAACAATCATGGGTTCTTTTACGTGCCAGAACTGCGGTTATAATTGGAAAGCCGTATTAAAAAAGATGAAAAGTGGAGAAGAGGTTCCTCAAGAGCAACAACTAAATAATGAACCAGGTGAAACAATAGAGATAGATTTGTCTGATTTAGATAAGGTTGATGATAATCCTCCTGAAGAATAGACAATTTTAAATCAATATAATTTAATCGAATTACAGAAATCTCTATATATCATTTTAATTTTCTATAAAAATTTTAGAGGAAATATAATAAATGTAAAAAGGAACTTTACTATAAACTTCAGATAAACTATATGTTTATATTACTGGATAATTAACAATTACTTCTGGCTAAACTTATAGGCCTTTGAGCTTATATTAAATAGCTTCAGCTGTCTAAAAGTATCTGTGATAAATCTTTAATTTCCAGGCCATTATTAACACGACTTAAATTAGCTTTGCATATTGGACACATAGTTACTATAATATTTGATTTTTTTGATAATTCTTCAATTCTAACCTTAGCTATATCATGAGAAAACTTGGGTGAAAAAGCCTCTAACGGGCCTCCGCAACAAAACGTGTTTCTCTTAGATCTTTTTACTTCATTAATTTCTATTCCCTTTAATCTTAATAACATCCTAGGTTGCTCGACTATATTATTATATCTTGAATAATAGCATGGGTCATGTATTGTTACTTTTATATTACTTTTTTTAAGTTCTATTTTGTTTGAAGAAAGTAATTCAATATAATTTATGACCTCTAAATTAAAATTATCTATAAATCTTGGGTAACCTTCTTTTAATATATATGTTGTATGAGGATCTATAACGATTACTTTTTTAACTCCTCTTTTTAAAAAATTTTTATAAACTGTACTTGCTTGCCTTGAAAAATAATCATCCAGTCCCATATCATAAAGAAGTACCCCACTATATATATCATCTTCATATAGATATGAAACATTAGTCTGAACTTTCAATATCAATTCAGTGATGTTTTTTAAAATTTCATAAGATTCCTTTATTTGTTTTTTATCAGCTTGTATAAGCGAAGAAATTATATTAGGATTTATATCAATCAATCGATTAAGAATTTTCATAAAAACTTCGCTGTTTTTCATGGTTGCAAATATACTTAGATATTCCACAGTCGAATTTATATATGGTATTAATTGGTATAGACCTCCTGTATATAAATATATTTCACCATTTCTTGGTAAATTTAAATCAAAAGCCCATTTATATATGATTTCTTTATTTACAGGCACTGGTAAACCTGTTTTTACAGTAATTTTGCCTAGCAAATTCATTATATTCCTAATATCCAATATTATTCACCTTTCAGAAATAACTATAGTATTTTTATTTAAATTAAAGAAATTATTATTTATTAAGGACTTAGTTTCCCTTACATCTAAACCAACATTTATTCTTGCTGGACATACAATATAACATGAATTGCACATAAGACAGGAATAAATGCTAGATAGCATCTCATCAGTTAATATTTTATTGGACAATGCCTCTTTTATTATATTTACTCTTCCTCTTGGACCGTAACCTCTATGAGGACCTAATGGTAACGTTGGACACACGACTTCGCAGAATCCACAATAAGCACACTTTTCCACATCTTCTAATATTTTAATATAGCTCAACGTTACTACCTCAAATATTAATAGCATCATCATTATTATTAGTTATATCAAAGATCTTATTTGGATTTAATATTGCTTTGGGATCAAATATAGATTTTATAGACTTCATTAATTCTATGTTTTTATCTGACGACTTATGCATTAACTCCATTTTTAATCCTTCCTTCTTTAAAACACCTATTCCATGCTCTGCACTTATGCTTCCATTTAAATCTAGTGATGCCTTCATTATTTCTTTAAACCAATTATAAACTTTTTTCTTCATTTCCTCATCGTTAGGGTCATAGTTAACGCTTGGATGCAAATTTCCATCTCCAATGTGTCCTCCTAAACTCATCAATAATCCATATTTGTTGCTAATTTCTCTAAACTTTGATACAGCTAATGGAATCTTTGATGGAGGAACTACTATATCTTCTATAAATACCTTTGACTTGTTTTTGCCCAAAATATCTCTACCCATTTGAACTTGTGACGCAAACAAGTTTCTCCTAATTTTAAATAATCCTTTTTCATCAGCTTCCTCCTGTGTTAAAGCAATATGTATATCTGTTGCATTGTTTTTCTTAAATAAATCTAATAACCAATTTCCAAATCTATTTGTGGATTCGTTTGTTGTATCTATACTAACCAAAAACATATGTCCTTTGGGAACAAAATCTAAATCAACTCCTTTAGATGCTATCTCAACAGTTTTATCATCCATAAATTCTGCTATAAAGGGCTGTACCCCTGATGATTTTATTTGAATAAAAGAATTAAGTAAATCATTAATATCATTAAATAGTGCTAGAGCTGTTACAACTTTTTCTGGTATAGGAGTTATCCTTAATATGGCCTCTGTAACTAAAGCAAGAGTACCTTCGCTTCCTATTATCAATCTAACTAAATCATACCCCTGCCTGCATTTTAAAGTTAAGCATCCTATTCTGAGCTTTGTCCCATTTTCATCGGGTAATACTATTTCTAAACCATTAACCCAATCCTTCATTGTACCATATTTTGCTCCCCTTAATCCTCCAGCACCATTATTTATTGCACCACCAATGGTTGCAACAGATTGACTAGAAGGATCTATTGGGAACATATACCCCTTTTCTTCTAAAATATTATTTAGTTCTTCAATTCTAATACCAGGCTCTACTATAGCTATACTATCTAAAATACTTACTTCTTTTAGCCTGTTCATTCTTTCAAAACTGACAACAATCCCTTTTTTTAGAGGGACTGCGTTGCCCGATAAGCTGCTACTACTTCCTTGACCATAGACAGGAAATCCGTATTTATAAGCTATACTAATTACTTTGGAAACATCATCAGAGTCTTCGGGAAAAACAACAGCTATAGCATCTCCAGAAAGGCCTGATGATTCCATAGTGTATAGCTTAATTATTTCTTTATCTAACAAAACTTTATTTGAGCTTAAATTTGTTAAAAGCTCTTTAACTAAATAACCCTCATTAATATTCAATTTATCTCCCTAGGTAGTAACCAAAAAAAGAATTATTATATTTTAACAATATACCTCTATATACAAGTCTTATACTTTTCTTTATTTAAATTAGTAAATCCTTGCTTTTCATAAAAGCTATCTGCAATATCATTACCTGCTGGATATTTTGCTGTTATAATTCTAGCTCCTTTACTCCTAGCAACTTCAATTGCCTTTTGCAGTAGTGTAACGCCCAATCTTTTTCTTCTATATAAAGGCTTTATATAGAAGTCAGTTATTTCCGCTTTTATTCTTGGCACATAAAATAGCCTATCTATTAATTCAAATCTTATTATTCCAGCAACAGTTTTATCTGATTCGTCTTCGGCAACAAGCATTACAACCTTATCTTCATTTAAAGAATCCTTAACATATTTCTCAACTATATTATAAATATCTTCGGCAACCCTAAAATTGGGATCTAGCTCTTCATTTACACTTTTAAGCCTAACAATAAGTTCAACCAATTGTTGTATATCGCTTTCACTTGCTTCTCTTATACTAATTTTTTCTATAGACATATTTACACCTCTTTTATATATATTGCAGAATAGGGCCTAAAACCAAGTTTTTTATACAAATCTGAGGCAATCCAATTTTGAACTGGAAATTCAACTGCAATATATTTAATTCCTTTTTTTAATATTTCCTCATTTAATTTTTGTATCAACAGACTTGCTATTCCAGCCCTTCTAATTTGAGGCTTTACATACAATTCTTTTATAATTTCAACTTGGTTATTGATTAACATTGAATTCTCCTCTATTTCTGATCTTATGTATCCAACGATAGAATTTTCATAAACTGCTATAAACATATTATACCTTTGATTCTCAATATATTTTTCTGCTAAACTCATAGCAATATCTTTTGCATTTGGTTTTATAGCCCATGATGAATCAAATTCCTCATTAAATGCATAAAACCTATATATCAATTCTGCCAAAGCACTAATATCATTTTTATTAGGCTTCCTTATTACAACACCTTCATCGTACATACATAAACACCTTATACCTTGTAATCTTTTATTGGTTGAGGTATATACCCTCTATCCCATAATAAGCTTATTTTCTCCCTAGTTTGGCTAATAATTTTTCTTGCTCTATCTAGTTCTTCTTTATAAGTAATTGCCTTTCTTGCATGTCCTTGCTCTATTGCTTTTATAGCAACTGCTGCAGCAACTCTCGGATATATCTCCCACTCTTCCATTGTTGGAACGATGTAGTTCTCATTCAATCCTTTTTCCTCAGCAAATTTTGCAATTTCATATGCTGCTGCTATTGCCATTTCATCAGTTATTGTCTTTGCTCTAACATCTAAAACACCTCTAAATATTGCAGGAAATACTAAACTATTGTTAACTTGATTTGGAAAATCACTCCTTCCTGTTGCAACTATTTTGGCATTAGCCTCTTTAGCTTCCCAAGGCCAAATCTCTGGTATTGGATTAGCTAAAGCAAACACTATTGCATCTTTATTCATCTTGGAAATCCATTCCTTTTTTATCGTACCGGGTCCGGGAGAACTTGCTGCAATAACCACATCTGCATTTTCAAATGCCTTTTCTATGGGAGAATTTGGCTGTAATCCACCACCTTTGGTTTCTATAGCCATTTGATATTGATATCTATTGCTTATCATTAATTTATCAATATCTGGCATTTCTGGATGCAAAATACCTTTTTTCTCTAATACAACTATATTTTCTAGGTCAGGCTTTACATTTTTTAATAACCTATAAAAAGCTGTATTTGCTGCACCGGCACCCATTATAAGTATTCTGCTTCCTTTAATGCTTTTATTAACTGTTTTTAAGGCATTTATTAAAGCAGCTAAAATTATAGTTGCTGTCCCTTGTTGATCATCATGCCATACAGGTATCTTTAATTTTTTTCTTGCTTCATCTAATATATAAAAACACTTAGGACTTTCTATATCTTCCAAATTGATACCTCCAAAGCTTGGTTCAATATCTTCCAATAGTTGCAAAAATCTATTTGGATCCTTTGCCCTATGAACTAATGCTATTGCATCAACACCACCTAAATACTTGAAAATTAATGCCTTTCCTTCCATAACAGGATAAGCTCCTTCAGGACCAATGTTTCCCAACCCTAAAACCCTTGTACCATCGCTAACAATTGCTATTGTATTCCACCGGGATGTTAAATCAAAAGCTAAATCTGTATTTTTAGATATTAAACGAGAAGCTTCTGCAACTCCTGGTGTATACCAAATAGCAAAATCCTTTAATCTTCTAATTGGCACCTTAGGTATTGTTTCCATCTTGCCAGAATAATATTTATGTAACTCGACACTTAACTTATACCATTCTATTGTTGCAGATTCAGCTTCTGACAAATTTTCCACCTTACATACTTATTATTATGCAAAAAAAGGTATATATGTTTACAATTTTGTAAATTTCACTTTTCCAATACTGTTCCATATTGCTCTCTTAATATCCTTTTGTTAGCCTTACCAGTTGAAGATAACGGTATTTCATTAACAACCACTACTTTATCAGGCAACCACCACTTAGATATGACACCTTTATTAACAAAATTTTCCATTAAAAAATTGTTTATTTCTTCTGTGTTAATCTTATTCTCCCAACCCTTCTTTGGAACTATTAATGCAACTGGCCTTTCTACCCATTTTTCATGCTTTGCGGCTATAACTGCAACCAACGAAACCCCTGGATGTTGACTTATTGCATCTTCAAGCCTTAATGAAGATATCCATTCACCTCCGCTCTTTATTACATCTTTGTCTCTATCCATAATTAGAATAGAACCATCTTCATACCATACTGCTAGATCTCCAGTATGGAACCAATTTCCTGCCCAAGCCCTCTCTGTTTTTTCAGGGTCCTTGAAATACTCAGTTGCAACCCATGGTGATCTTACAACTATCTCTCCAATGGTTTTTCCATCCTTAGGAACTGGTTTCATGCTTGAATCCACAACTTGTAAATCAACCAAAGGAATTGGGTATCCAGTCCTTAATTGAATTTTAAATAAATCTTGATAATTTAACTTATTATAAAATCTGCTTGGAGGAACTGCAAGAGTTAATACAGGCGCTGTTTCTGTTAACCCATAACCTACTACAACCTTTATTCCCCTCTTCATTGCTATATAGGCTAACCCCTCAGGAATTGATGAACCTCCGTTAATAAACAATATATCATTTAAATCATATTTTTCGCTTTCTGGGTCTGTTAATAGCATGTACAATATTGTTGGTACACCAGCAAAGTACGTAACTTTCTCGTTTTTAATCAATTCCAGATATACCTTTGGTACAAACCTTCCCGGATAAACTTGTTTCTGGCCTATCAAGGATGAAGTAAATGGTAAGCCCCAGCTGTAAACATGATACATAGGAACAACATGCATGACTACATCCTTTGATGTCATCCTTAATTCCCCGAACGATGCAAAATGTAATGCGGATGACATTGCATGCAATACCATTGCCTTATGGCTGTGAATCACACCCTTTGGTAGACCAGTTGTTCCGCTAGTAAACCCCATAAATGCAGGCCTGTCTTCGCTGATGTCAGGGAAGTCATATTTACCCTTATTTTCTTTTATTAAGTCTTCATAATGATATGCCTTTGCCTCACCAACCTTTTGAGGTATTGAATCTGAATCTACAATAACTACATGCTTAATTGTTTTTATCTTGCTTGCAACAAGATCTGCAAGCTGTAAAAAATCGTTATGTGTTATTAATATCTTGTCCTCTGCAGAATTAAATACATAAATTATCTCGTTTGGAGATAGCCTTACATTAACTGGGTGAAGAACAGAACCCATCATTGGTATTGCAAAATAAGATTCGAAATGCCAGTTTGTGTTCCAGTCTAATGTTGCTATCCTGTCTAAATCGTTAACTCCCAACGATTTCATAGCATTTGCAAGGTATTGAACTCTATCGCAAAAATCTTTATATGAATACCTAAAAACTCCCTTGTTTGTTTTATATGCAATTTCAACATCAGGAAACAAATTGTACATCCTATTATATACATATTTTATAGTTACATCGTAACCAGGTCTTTCAAGAACTTTTTCTTCTATGGACACAGCAATGCATCCCCCCACTCAATATAAATATATTCCCTATACTGATATAAATATTCATATACAATAAAATCTAATTGAGATGAAATTAAAGTGCAAAGTTACGCAATCCCTATGGAAAATTGGTTAAAAGATAATAAATATAAGTTATTAACTGATAGAACTTCAGCTAAAATATTCTACTACTTCAAAGGAAATCCTCTATACATAGCCATTGAGAATGATTGGCCTATGCTTTATTTGAGCAAGGTTAAACAAAAATTATTAATTATAAACCATAATATAAAAATAAACCATTCTTCTGAAATAATGGCTAGAGTCTTAGAACCGAATACGTTTAAGGTTATAGGAAATGTAATTATTAATAATAAAAATTCAAGATGTTTGGTAAAAGATATAGATGGTAATTTAGAGTATACGTGGTACCTAATAGATATACACTCCAGTTTCAAACTTGATCCCTTACAACAGCTAAAAGATTTAATAAAAAAAATAAAACCAAAATTAGTTGCAACATTAAATCTATTTACAGATCCTTTATCTATCTATTCATTTAATATGTCAAACATATATGTACCCCCATTAATCTATGGTTCATCAAATTCCATTAACCTATATGTAAGAAAATATTGGAAGAATTTAAATATAGAATTAAAATTTTCTGATGATCCAATTACCTTTTCATATCCAAAAGATGACGATATAATTAGGGCTCGATCAATAATGGAGAAAATATTTAACATTGGTTTCTAAATCCTGGTAAATAAATTTAAAATATTTTGTTACTGAAATTTAATAAACTTTCTTTCCTATTGAAAGTATCACACTTTAGTAAATATTAAGACCATATGACTAATCTCTTATTGTTTCTAGCATTGTTAATACTTGCCAAATTCTAGTCCTAGCATGAAATGGCATATTAGGATCTTGACTAATCTCATCTAATGCAGAAACCGCATTTGCAGCCTTAACTCCTGGGGATAACTTGGGGTCTCTTAAATAGGTTAATGCGTTTGCTGCAGCTCTTCTTATATTTCTAGGAACTGCTGTATCATTTACTATTCCTGTAAGAATTCCTACTGCCAATTTTAATTTTTCTTCAGTATTAGCCTGAACCGACATTTTCTTCCCCCCTTTTCTTTTGTTAAATCGCGTGCTTAAAACTTAAACTACAAATCTTTAATTAAAATATACTATTTTAATAAAAATTTAAAAAATTGTTTTTGATTATATTAAAAGCAGATTCTTATTTTATTAAGAGTAAACTAAGCTATTCATGTTATTCCAATTAAGTTAATTAGTAAAGGCATGCTTTTTGTTTATTATAGATGTAATTTTATTTTCTACCTTCTTATATGAGATCATCGCTGACCTCTCCCACACTGAAGGGCTTGTTCCTGAGGTCTTAAGGGTTATCTATAGGAGCTACTCTGATTCCTCCCTATGTGGAAGTAAATTCGTTTCCCACTCTTCATCTTTATTTTGACCTAAGGGAAAATCTCACCCACCTTTTTCTTTAATTTGGTAACAAGGCAGAGGTCTACCTCATATCACTTTTCAGTGGGGCATACCTCATTTGATGGCTATTGCTTATCTAATTATTTAAAAAGAAACCTTAAAGGCATTACCTCACCTTAAATGAAGAGGTTTGCGTTTATTTTTATCAACAATTTATTTTTAATCTTGGTCTTAGCTTATTTAATAGGTGACAAATAGTGGAATATATATGGGAATTAAATGGAGCAAAATTCGATAAGGAAAATAAAATATTAGCTATTTTACCTATAGGTTCTCTAGAAAGACATGGAAATCACTTACCTTTAGGTACAGACACTATAGAAGCTCAGTTTATTGCTGAAAAGGTTGCAGAAAAGCTTAATGGACACATTTTTCCTCCGATTTGGTACGGTTCTTCAATGGGTTTATCGAGATTTCCAGGAACAATAAATATTGAAGATGATGCATTTAAAGGGTATGTAAAAAGTTTACTTAAAGAGATAGCTAGAAATGGTTATCAATTGATATTAATTATTAATGGTCATGGTGGCAATACCTCATTAATAAATATTTCAGCAAAAGAAGCGGCCTATGAAATGAATTCAACATATGTAATAATTGATTGGTGGAGGGATGTAGGCAAAGAGGCTAGGCAAAAGTTATTCTCTATGCCAGGACATGCAGGAGATGATGAAACTAGTGCAATGCTATTTATCGATGGAAATCATGTTGACATGAAATATGCCACAGACTATAATCCAAATTTATTACCAAAAGTTTCTGTCCAATCTCCCATTATTGAGCACTATCTTTATCCGAATGCAGTATTGGGAGGAGGAACTAAAGGAGACCCATTAAAAGGAAAACAATGGATCGATGCCGTTATTGATGACATAATAAAAATTGTAGATAACATTAATCAGATTATGAAGACAAATAAACTAGAAAAATAAGTTTCAACATCAAGATATTTTATTAAATTTTTTTATACTCTCCAGAGGCCTTTTCTAGAGGTAATCTATTTATATCATAACCTTTTATATGCCAGCCTATTGAAGCCATCGCCCCAACTAACCATAAAACTGCATTATAAATTAAAAATTGTATCTCTGCAAATGAACTTGTTAGGTATATTGAGGCAGTATAAATTGCTATAATTGGAAATCTAACCAAACCTACTAAAAATGCTCTACTTTTTGTCGGCATAATAGTAGGCTCATAAACAGTTCTTACTGCCCAACCAAATTCGCTGAACATCATATTAAAAAATAACAACACATAAAATATTGGTATATATCTTGAATAAAACATAACATAAATTATTATGGGTATCATAGTCAAAAACCCACCTAGATATGAAAAAGTTGCAAAGTTTCTTGTACCTAATCTGTCAACTAATATCATAGCTATAATGCCTGCAATTGATGCACCTAAATTAGCATATAATACAACTAAAGTTAATGCTAATCCTGTAAAGTAATAATCAGCAATAATGTATGCCATTAATCCGTATGTTAAATATTGAGAAATACCTATTAAAACAAGAAATGTATATCTCCATTTAAGGCTTACAAATCTATTAATATCATATGCCTGTACATCTTCGGTTTGTTGAGATATTTTTCCTGCTTCTTGGTTTGCTTTTTTTAAATCACCCTTGGCTACTAACCATCTTATAGATTCAGGTAGCGATAATCTTACAACTATTGCAAAAGCTGTACCAATAAGCGCAATAATTCCCATAGAAATTTCCTCTATAGTAAATGACGATGATATTGAATATGTCAAGAAAGCTATAAATGATGCTATAGCTGCACCTAAATTATCAAAGTTTGGTATTATTATCAACATCTTTTCTCTGTATTTCAATGGAAACAGTTCTGCTATTAATGATAGAGCAACAGGAACTTCTCCTTCTACTCCAATTACAGCTAAGGTATATGCAAGCAACATTATATAAATATTAGATGAAAAAAATTTTGCATTTATTATGAAGATTATTGATCCGAGAGAATACAAAAACATAGTTATAAAAAATGTTGTTTTTCTACCTAATGATATGTCGGATAATCTTGGGAGTAAAAGATCTCCTAACAATGGCATTGCAGAAATAAAGATTAAATAAAATACATTATGGTACTGAGGGTATACTAAAATACCTATTGTAGTTATTATTCCCCACATCAAAAAACCAATAGCTATTGATACAAAAGCTAATGTTAAAGTTAAGTTCCATTTTGCCTTATCAATTTTTTCTAGTACATTGGACAAATTCTCACCAATTGATTTTACTACTCACAGTAGTAATAAATTTTTCCTCTTATTTGTTAGGTGCAAATTTAAAAAAAGTATCTATTAAATAAAAAATTTAAAATAGATAAATATAAACAGGATAAAATATATTAAAATTTACATGTCATAAATATATTTAGTTTGTGAATACTATATATAATACATTGGTGGGTATTTGTGCATTTCAGATTAGCCAGAATCAATCTTTCAGATAATAAATGGAAAGAAGAGAAAGTTGATGAAAAAACTTTAAGAAAATACATTGGTGGTAGGGGCTTGGGAACTTATTTTGCTTTAAAAGAAATTCCTAAGGGTATAGATCCACTTGGCGAATTAAACAAAATATATATCATTGCTGGTCCATTAACTGGAACGGGTGCTTTCCAAACAGGTAGATATCATGTAGTTAGTAAAAGTCCATTAACTGGTTTTTTAGGTGATTCTAATAGTGGTGGGAACTTTGGACCTTGGTTAAGATTTTCAGGCTTTGATGGGATAATAATTGAAGGAAAAAGTGAATATCCATTATGGCTTAGCATTTCTGATGGCGATATTAAATTTAATGATGCAACTAATTTGTGGGGAAAAGAAGTATATTATACTGAAAAACTAATAAGAGAAAAAGTAAACATGAGTAATGAAGCTATTGGAAGCTTATTATCAATTGGACCTGCAGGCGAAAATAAATCAAAAATAGCAGCTATAATAAACGATAGATATAGGGCAGCCGCAAGAACAGGATTAGCAGCAGTATTAGGAAGCAAAAAACTGAAAGCAATTTGGGTCTATGGTAGAAGGAATCTTTTAAAAGAGATGTTTGATTCAAAGAAATTTATTAGCGAAGCAAAAAAGCTGACTGATAAAATTATGGAAAATCCAGTATCTCAAGCTTTAAATCAACTAGGAACATTGGTGCTAATGAATATGACCAATTCTTTAGGAGGGTTGCCCACTAAAAATTGGACTAATGGAATTTATGATAAGGCTTTTAATATAAGTGGAGAATATTTAGCTGATACCTATTTAAAGGCAAAAAAAGGGTGCTGGGGATGTACAATACAATGTAGTAGAGTTTCTGAGGTTTCATCAGGACCATATAAAACTCCTATATCTGAAGGACCAGAATACGAAAGCACATGGGCTCATGGAGCAAATATTTTAATTGATGATATAAGCTCTATAATAAAGATGAACTATTTAGAAAATGATATGGGTTTCGATACAATAAGCCTTGGTAATACGATTTCCACATTAATGGAGCTATATGAAATGGCTAAAAATGGGAAGCTACCAGAGGATAAGGCAAAGGAATTGCTTGATCTACTAAATATGAGCGGAATTGAACCAACATGGGGAAATAAAGATGCGGTCATACAGTTAATCTACGAAGCTGCCTTTAGAAACAAAATAGGAGACCTTATAGCTGATGGTGCAAAAAATCTTGCTGAACATTTTGGAGCACCAGATGTAGCAATTCATGTAAAAGGGCTAGAACTACCTGCTTATGATCCAAGAGCACTAAATAGTATGGCTTTAAGTTATGCAACATCTAATAGAGGAGGATGCCATCTTAGATCGTATAGTGTTGCCTTTGATATGATAGGTGCCCCAGAAAAATGGGATCCATTAGCCAAAGATATCAAAAAGGTCAAAGGGATTAAAGATCAGCAAGATTGGTTTAGCGTGGTTGATTCCTTGGTTATATGCAAATTTAATATGTTTAGTACAGGTCCAGATGATTATATTGAAGTAATAAAGGCTGTTACTGGTTGGAATAATATAACATCTGAAGAGTTAATGGTAACGGGAGAAAGAATCTACAATGCCGAAAGATTATTCGATATAAGAGAAGGTAATTATATCGATACTTTGCCTAATAGAATTTTAGAAGATCCCTTACCAGATGGACCAGCTAAAGGTCATACAGGTAAAGAATGGTTAGACTTTTACCTACCTCAATACTACAAGATTAGAAATTGGGATAATGGAGTACCCACAAAAGAAATACTTGAAAAACTAGGACTTTCAGAATTTATTTATTAACTAATTCTTTAATATTTATATTTTTAAATTTAAATGTATAGATTAGAGTAAATATCTGAATTAATCTACTATAGAGAGAAAAGTTTGTTGCCTATATATGAATACTTTTACATTTTACAAAAGCATATTATTTATCATTTATATCACTAGATTTCTCATGATTGGATTAAAGCTCTATCAGTTTTTTGTTCAATCTAATTTCTTAAATTAGGATAATCATCTTGCTTTAAGAGAAATTCATACTAATCTCTTTTCCTATACTGAAGGATAGATTTATCTTTACTTTATCATTTTTGTAATCAATTATAATAGCAATTCTTTTGTTTTTCTTGCAAACACTTCTGTAAAGTAAAACACTGTTATAACCATAGGTAATAATACCAAAAAGCTTATTTTAAAACCTGCTACGTCTACAATATAACCTAAAATTGTTGGTAAAACAGCTCCTATAACTGTCATTGTTGAGAAAAAGTAACTGTTAGCTGCATTTCTAGTATTATAAGGAAATGTTCTAGACAATGTTATAACGCTTAGTGTATATGTAAATCCGTGAGGAATTCCAAGTATTAATAATGCTATAATAAATACATAAATATTTGGAGCTATCCAAGCAACTAATAATCCAATTAAACTTAAAGAGACTGATGTTTCTATAAGAATTTTTATATTAGTTGGAGGTTTCAATGATAAAGAAAGTCTTCCTAAAAATGATGTAGCAAAAAACACTGAATAGAGCAATATTGCTATAGAATTATTTACATGAAATTCTTCTTCAGCATATAAGCCATCAAAAGTTAAAATAAAAGCAAATGGAACTTGATATGCTAAATTATTTAAAAATGCTACTTTAAACCCGTTATTCTTCCATATATAACTAAAGCTTAAGTTTTCTTTAGTAACCTTTTCATCCCCTGGAAATTTAAGAAAAGGAGATAAAATTGGTACTAAGGCTGCAATAATTGTAAAAAATAAAAATGATTGCCTTAAAGTGTAATATTTTAATATTAAACCATCAATGGCAGGACCAATTAAAAGTGAAGTGCTTAATGCTAAAGTATAAATAGCCAACATGCGTTCCCTTAATCTTTTATCATCAAATAGACCTGCAGATGTAATCAAATTTGGCATTAAGGCTCCTATTGTGAAACCTGAAACAGATGCTATAATCCAAATCGTTAACGGGTTTGCTAAATAAAATAATGGAAACAAAATAGTATAAATTATACTTGATATAATAAATAATTTTCTCCTATTTTTGCTATTTAATCTAACATTAATAAAAGTACTCATTATAAATGTTGATCCCATAAAAGTAGTAGCCAATAAGCCAATTTCAGTTCCAGTATAATTAAAATACTTTTTTGCTAAAAGAGGTATGGTTGTGCCGATCATATTATTTGATGCTCTTACCCCAAATGTAGTCGTAATAATAATTATTGCAATCATTATTATAGTACCTTTTGCAACATTTTCTTTCATTGTCATCTTTATCCCCTAAAATAAAACAAGGCAACACAAAATTAAAATGTAAGTATAAATTATTTATATATAAATTGATTTGTTATAATTTTAAATATATTTAAAAATTAGAGTAAATTGATATTAGAATAAACACCTATAGTTCACATATTATAAACCGCTAGTTTATATTATTATTAAGTTTAACCATTTTATACAAATGATAATGTTATTTATCTTTAGATATTAAAATAAATATATACGGTAAAGATGATAAAAAGCTTGACTTAAGAAATGACAAGCTTCACCCTTCTAGGGGCAGGGTAATGCTTTTAAGGTTTGTTTTAAAAATAATCAGATAAGCCTAGAAACAGTTTAAAAAAGAATCAATCGTTATCTCAAGGATCAATAATGATGAAACAAACATGCCCAAGTGGTTGTTTGCAGCTATTAGAACAAAGAAAAGGAAGTTACTCTTTCAGTCCATAGAAAGGCATACATAGTTAATAGGGATAATAAAATAAAAGTAATTGAAATCGATAAAAGATTTAAATCAATAGAATATAATGCTTCTATTAAATTAAGAGAAAAACGAAATAAAACAAAATAAATAATTTTAAACAAAACAATTTAATTACTCTAAATCCTTTTAAATAAATATAAATGGGCCCGTGGCTCAGTCAGGATAGAGCGTCAGCATCCGGAGCTGAAGATCGCGGGTTCAAATCCCGCCGGGCCCATTAATAATAGATGATTTAGTTTAAAGAGCTGAAAACCTATTTATATAAATATTAATTAAGTAGTTTAAGTAAAATTTATTACCTGGTCCCAGAAGCTAGTTATGCTCATTAGACTTCAAGCTTTGTATTTAATAGAAAGATGGCTAAGTTAATCATCTCTAATCTTTTTATTTAGGTTTTAAAACATGGTATTGGTATTATCCCTATAGAAAACAGCAGAAAGTCCTGATAAATGTAAATTAGTCAGCTTGTTTAAACTTGAATATTTATGTTAACCACGATGTAGAAAAAGACTATTAATACTGCCTTAGCAAATAACATGAACATTAAAAATTATTTGAAATAAAAAAAGTTTATTTAAATTATTATGCTATTCAAAAAAACCAAAACAAAATAAAAATGTCAGATATTAAGAAAATAATACATATTGAAAGCAAAACCAAAAATACATTTTAGTGCCTTCGAATATAATAAGTTTCATGATTTGATTTATAAGTATAGCCAATCTATACAAGTTGAAAAATGCTATTATTTAACATACAAGATAGCTTAAACATAAAAAGGTTTATTTCTAGACCAAAAAGATTAATGAATTGGAAAATATAGCGATGATATCTTTATTGTAAATCACGAAATAGGTTCACACTATATTGTGTTAATAGGAATTTTATAGAAGGAAAAACTTTATTCAAGACAACCAAAAGATAAGATACGGAATTATTTTTATCTTGAATTTTAGAGATCTATAAATCAATATAATATCAAATAAACACTAAATTATTTATCGCTAATAACAAAAGAATTAAAAATTAAAGGTAGCTCCCAAAAATTAATTTTTAAAAATAATAAAAATAAATTTAATATAAAAAATAATAATCATAATGAATTTACATAGGTATTTAATTTCTTTTCCATGTTTAGTAAAGCCTCTCTTATGAAATCATTTTCACATTTATTTAATGCCTCGTTTATTGATCTTATTATAGTCTTATCCTCTATATGAATATAATAATTGTCAGGATATATTTCCAATGCACTTTTACATGCTATCCATTCAATGACCTTTCTAATATTACTGCAGTCTATATTATTCCAATTAAAATCATCACAAAAATGATTTTTATTTATTAATCCACTTTTAATATTTAATAAATAACTATAAACAAATTTTACTCTAATATCAAATTCATTATGTTTGTTAACATCATTTTTAATTATTGATTCCGTATTTCCCACCTTACAGCCACATAAAACAATAATAGCTTATCCAATTAACAGTTATAAACTTTTCTTCTTATAACTAAATAACCATTATAAATTAAATATATTAATACTTAACATAGTATATGGTGTATAAATTGCAAGAGTTAAGAGATCCGCCTAAAATCAAGATATTGGAAGCAGCTGGTTCAATAGCTGATAATAGAATAAAAATAGATAAAACAGAAAATAACTTAATAGTTGCAAAGGTTATCAGCAGCGAAGGAGATAGAAAATATAACGTTATAATAAAGAATGAAGGGAATAATCATTTTAAAGTTTACAGTGATGATAATGGTACAAAATTAAGAGGCTATGTTGGATATCCAATAATAGCAGTATTAATGCTAGCTAATATCTTACCTAGAGATAAAAATGTAGAAGAATCATTAAAAGGGGTAGAATGGAGGAAATTAAATGAAACATACAAAAAATATGCCATAGTAGAAGAAATAGTTTTAAAAAATTCTGAAAAACTAGTCCCTAAATCCTATATTCTTGAATTCAGGAAAAATGTGCTAAATGAGCTTGAGAAATTAAAAATAGAGCTTGATGATAAATTATTAGAGGAAAATGCTTAATGATCTTTAATATTGCAATTGTATTTGCTGCATTGGGCATTACATTGCTAGAACTTAGCGAAGCAACTGCAATGGGAATAGCCTTATATTTAGACACGCATAAAATGTTAAATTTTATATCAGTTGCTTTAGGAGCAATCATAATATTGATTCCTACATTTATAGCAGGCAAATATATAGCATTATTACCAATATTTTATATAAGAATTACAGCTGCATCCCTCCTTTTATATTTTGGGTTGAGATTGGCTAGAAGCACACATAGAACAGTGTTAAGATCAAGGAAAAAAGCAAATTTTAAACAAGAAGACGAGCATAAGGATTTTTTTATAGCAGGATTTACTGTTGGCCTAATTGAATCGTTAGAAGCAGCTATCGTTTTAATAGCACTTTTACCAATCAGCTTTTCTTCCACATTTCTTGGTTTTATAATAGCGATTATATTGATAATTATGATAGGTTATATTCTAAAGGAAAAAATTTCAAAGATTAGGGTACCTCTCATGAAATTATTTGTTTCAAGTTTGCTCCTTTCTTTTTCCTTATTCTGGTATATAGAAAATGTCTATGAATTGAACGAGCTATTGTTAATCCCAATATTTATTATATTTGTATTAATAGTTAGAATTTATGCTTACAGAAACTAATAAATTTTTTATCTGTTACTTTTAGATAAGTTACAAAATATTATCAAGAGTTTTGATATTAATGAAATATATTCATATCTACCCTTAGGCAAAACTCCCTTATTATGCAATATCGATAATTCTTTTATAAAATCATCGAAATTAAGGCCAGAATTTTTTGCTGCCATGTCAATATCATCAGAAACAGAAATATCAGAAAGGATTTTTAATTCATGCTCGTCTATGCTATTACACTTTGAAATGTATTTTAAAAAATCATTTAAAAAATCTGTTAAAGCTTCTCTAAAAGAGGCATAAATTTCATCTAAGCTAGTCAATATTTGGTCAGAAACTAACATAATATTCACATTAAGTGTTTTAGCTAATTCTTCTGCCTTTTCATCTGATAATCCTCTAGATATAATAATTGGCTCCATATTAAGTAACTTAGAATTTACATATATTTGTCTTATTGATGATACATCAGCCGTACCAGCTTTAACTTCAACTGCATATTTTTTTCCATCTTTTTCAGCAACTATATCTACATCAGAAATTTCAATACCATTTATAAGTACCTTTTTATGAAAATCGACTATCCTAAAGCCCATTTGCTCTAAAAGGTTTTTTGCTATACTTTCGCTGCTTCTCATTGCACTTTTTCCTTGAATCAATCTTATCCCCATTTTTTACTGTTTGCAAAAATTTATTTGTTTATAATTTCTCAAAAAATTTAATAATCTTCTTTATATTAAATCATTAGGGGATTAAGTTGAGTGCACCACTTAGAAGAATTGTTCTAGATGTAATGAAACCTATTAAAGGACCGTCAATAATAGATGTCGCTAAATCTATAGCCTCTATAGATGGAATCGAAGGAGTAAACATAACAGTTGAAGAAATGGACGTTGAAACTGCAGGTTTGAACATAACAATAGAGGGTAATGATATTCCATTTGAAAAAGTAGAAGACATGCTAGAAAATTTGGGTTGTGTTATACATAGTATTGATCAAGTTATTAGCGGGAAAAGAATAGTAGAAGAAAAGAATTTAGAGGATTAGGAGGATAAAATTGATAGATGAAATAAATGAATGCTCAAACGCCTTAAAAAGATTATATTTAAAATCAAGAATAATAGATGAAAGAATAAATTTTTTAGAATTTGAAGGATCTGCTAGAGAACCTAATGGTTTATCGCTTGTTGTTAAAAGCATTCACGAACCTAGTATTGATGAAATACCAATTTATAACACAATACTCGATTCCTTCGATTTTAATGAAATTTATGAATATGAAAGAGTAGCAGAATACCCGAATGGAGAAAGATCTGAACATCTAGCCTTATTTATGTCAGACTCATATTCTAAAGGAAGAGGCATAATAGCTGTAATTCCTAGTCTATTAGTTATAGGTTTAACTTCAAAGCTACAAGAAAAAATTATTGAAGAGCTTGAAAAGGGATTAATAGCTAAAATTGAGATTAATACAGAAAATATACTATATTTACCTGACAGAAACTACATAGGAGACTATGGTATAGAAATTGTAGCAAAAAGTAATAGTGAAAGCAGTTATGAAAGAGTTGAATGGCTAAAAAATGAAGCTAAAGAACAAGGTATTAAAGTAGATGGAGTAAAGTTTTTGCCAGATAATAAGACAATTATGGATTATGTAGCATCTGGAGGAATTAAAGGATATTTAAGAAGGGTTCCAGTAACAAAAATAGCAATGATGATAGTCGCTGCATCACAATGCTTTAACTTAGAAGGTATAAATGATATAGTAAGAAGAGAAGAGAGCAAACATACTATATATGGAGTAGGTATAAATGATTCAATTGCTAATCAGATGAGAGAAGCATTAATAAAAAACAAAATCTTGGGTGCACCTCTTCTTAAAGTTTCAAATATAATTGAGCCATTTTTTAATAAAGGATTAATAGAATCAATGGGAGAATTTTTAAGAAGATTTGGTTATATTTAATACTATTTGAATTTCATCTTAACATTAAGTCTTTATACTTTTCCAAAAATTCAGAACTTTCTTTTATGTCTGAGAACAATTTTGATGCATTTTCAATATCTATCGCATCTACTTTTATAGAGTTTCTTCTAGTTGCAAACACCTTTGCAGGATCTAAAAGTTGCAATGAATATCTTAAACTTCTTTCAACACCTATTTTTGTTAAAAGATTTAGAGCCTCATCAGTTAATGGTATATCTAACTCATCAGATCTTATTTTAATTATATTCATAATTTCTTCTTGATTATAAGGTTTGGTTAATACAATTAATAATCTATCAAGCAAATCTTTAGGCATTCCATGAGGAGCTTTTTCGTCCGTACCCCTAATTGTTGTTATACCTCTATTTGTAGCTAAAATTATGATAGGAGCATATTCGCTTTCCATAGCCTTTGTCAAATAACTATAAGCCTCTATGTCCAACATATGAGCATCATCAATAAACAATATACCCGGTACAAGCTGAGCCTTATTTTCTTGAGTTGATTTTTTAACCATCTCATCTGTTTGCCTTCTTATTTGATCATCAATTCCCCTTTCTTCAGAAAGAAAACCAAAAATTGTAAATGCAACCCTTTGTGCCGCTATAGATATATCGATATCATGAAGAGTAAAAGTTCTGACTATTTCTTTTGTTGTTTGTATCTTTCCATCAGGCATATCAACTTGCTTTTCAATATCAACATCAAATCCTAGACTGCTTTTTTCTTTAACCCTTCCTAACCTTCTTACTTCTCCAGTCTCTGCATCTATCATTATCAGATCACCTTTTCTTATTCCCAAAGATTGGAATTGAGATGCCACTTCAGGACCTACTGAAACATCTCTACTTTCAGACTTCGTTTCTAATGTTATCTTTGCCCCACCTAATATTGGATTTGGAAAGAATGGAGAAGATTTTTTCAAATATTTTATTTCTGTTACCACTCCACTAATTATTTTTCTAATGTCTTTCATTCTAATGCCTATTGCCCTTCTGAAAGCCTGTGTCATCACTTCAGTTTTATTATCCGCACTAATTATTTCGCTTGCGTTTATTGCAACAAATGGTGTGTCTTCTCCAAGTTCTTTCGCAATGGCTACTGCTAGAGCGGTTTTACCAGTACCGCTAGGACCGGCAAATAATATACCTTTACCTCCCAATTTTCCTTCTTTTATCAATTCTACGATAAGGCCGCAGGCTTCCCTAGCTTCAATTTGGCCCACCAAACCACCTGCTATAGGTTTTGCTTTTCCATTTTCATCTAATCCTAACCCAGATATATGACTATGTATTGAACTCCATTTTGGTAATTTGGGATTCCCAATCGTTATTTCTGACATTATTTTTCAACCCCAGATAAAAAAGTTTGAAACAGGTTATAAATTTTGGAAACTAATTATTTATATTATTATGAATTATTCTCTTAAGGTAATTACTAATAAAATTAAATAATAATATGCAGCTTATTAAACACATAAGCAATAATCTTATTTAAATCTTTGGAATAAAGATTTTAACCATATTGCAAATTAAATATCTTTTTAAAAGGATTTAAATTGAGCTTAAACAAATCTAAGCTTTTATTTCTTATATCTACTTATGATTACACCAATTATTATAACAAATAAGCCAAATATCTCAATAATATTTGGAATTTTTTTAAATAGAAAAGCTTGAGCTATCGTAGTTCCAATCGGGACTATGTAAGCCAACATAGTAACTCTATTAACCCTTTCTAACCTTAACATATAATTCCAAACCAAAAATTGAAATGCTCCACCGATCGTTGAGATATAGATAATGCTTTCTAATAGCTTTACATTCCAATAGAAATAAAAATCTTTATAAGAAGTAAATATGCTAACAATACCCATAAATAAAGAACCTAGCAAAAATTGTGTAGCATTTAACGATATCGGATCATAATTAGATAATTTTCTATAGTAAATGCTAAATAAAGCCCAAAATATTGCATTAATTATAGTCAATACTACCCCTATTTTTGTGAAACCCTTAACTAATGGATAACCATAGATACCAATTCCAAGAAATCCAATTATTAAGCCTGTTATTTCTAATAAAGTTGCCTTTTCTTTCAACATAGCGTTGGCAAAAATTAAACTAAAAAGAGGCATTGTATAGCTTAGCACTGCAGATACTGCCGGGCTAACATAGACAAGTCCATATCCCCAAAAAAGAGTACTAACAGTTGTAAATACAGATAATAATAAAACATTTTTATTAATAACAAATTTTTTTGATATAGAGAAAAGAATAAGACCGGATATCAAATATCTAATCATCATTAAAAGAGAGGGATCTGCATATGTGGTTCCTTCCTTAGCAAAAAAATACAGAAATACAGAAGCAATAATGTATATAGTTAGTAGCTCTGTAAATTTTTTGTTAATTTTTCTTCACCTTTTTGTAACCTTCTAGTTCCTATAAAACATAATAGCGCATTTTAAACCTTAGCAATCTACTAAATTTTTTAAATTAATAAAGCTTAAAATTGCTACTGTGATTTTAATATCTTGATGAAATAAAGATGCGTATTTCAAAAATGTTTTTAGAAAGTTCAACAGATTGTGCTAAGACAATATTAAAAAACTGCATAGACAAAAAAATAAGATGTAGAGATCCGCCTCTTGCTACATCTAGACTACTAAGAATAATAGGGTTAAGTGAATATCAAGAAAGAAATTATTGGAAAATTGCTAGAGACCTAATAAAGCAACCAAAATTTATTCTATATAAATTTGGAGCTGTAGAATTTAGTCTAAGTTTTGAAGTTAAAACTGAAAAAATATATCATATTAATGGTATTCCAATAGACTACATTGGTTGCAGGCTATTAAACAAAGAATGCAAAGTTACTAATAAAGGATATACTTTTTATGTATATTTAATAGGTAAAATAGAAAAATCTTACATTAAATCTAATTCCGTTAATCTTTTAAATATATTATCAATGTATAATAAAGATATAGTGCTTGGTCTTTTGGATTCTATAAGATCATCAATATCAAATGGCCCTGCAGGCTTAGAATCATTAATTGAGAATATATTATGGATTTTAAAAATATCTACCGTAGATCTAATATTACCAAAAATACCTAAAAGTATACCAGAACTTTTAAAATATTCCCCTATGCTTAGAAAATTAGCTAAGGATCAAAATTATTTAACATGAAACAAACAAGAGTTAATTAACATAGTATATGTGTAAAATAGAAAAATAGTCAAATTATTATTTTACTTTTTAAAACCAACTATTAATTTAAAAAAGATTACTTATTTTCATGAAAAACAAATTTCTCTGTAAGAACCCAACCAATAGTAATTAGCAAAAATGAAATAGATAAATATATTAATGAAAGTGGCGAACTTGAAACTAAAGTATTGACTATCATCTCTCTAACTATGATAATCATTGCTGCTTCGATTATGCTTCTAATAGGAATAGACTTCTCTAGTATGCCCACAACTACTGTTCTCAGAAGATCTAATGCTAAAAGCAATATAACTGATATATCAATTAAATTTAATATTTCTTCCTTATTAGGTGGCTGCAGCTTTATCATTTGACTAACTTGAAAAAATGTTTGGAAAGCAGCTATTATTACTGTTACAATAATTATCATCGCTATAAGAACTTCGCCTATTTCCATTAAAATATTCAAATATACTTTTCCCTTTTGCTCTTCATCAGAGCTCATTTTAATCCCATAAAGTTAATAGTTTTTCAAATATAAAAACATTTAAAATAAATTGTAACAAAAAACAATTATTAGTTAATCAAAGAAATTTTTTGTAAATATTTATAATTTCTTAATCAAAATATATTTTCAATCTTAAACATTTTCCTCTAAAAATACTATCAATAATAATCAAAATAATTTAAAATCAAGTATTTTAAACAATTTTATTATGGTTACCTAATTAAGGATCCTTTTTCAATTCCTCTATTTTTTTCTTTCCTTCTTCCAAAGCCATAGAATCACTTGGTTTTGTAGTTGATGGATCAAACGGGTACTGACTCATTAATAAAATGATTTTCCCATCGGACATCTGTGCAAATAATTGGGGTAACCATGCCATACCTATATCATCTTTATCTCCATATGATATAGCAAAAAGGTAATCTTCAGTTTTTATTTCTAGTTCTAAATTATATATTTTTGATAGTGTTTGTGCTAAATTTATCCATGATTTATGCAACGGATGAAATTCTGCTGTATCAAGTATTATCTTTTTTATTTCTCCCAAATTCTTCACCCTTTAATCCTGATTAAATGTTAGGGATAAAAATTTATAGCATTTTTGCTTTATTATAAGATTAATTAATTTAAAAATATAGCATAGATTAGACTCGAGATAAACTTATAATTCATCTAAGGCTCTAAATTATATTGGTGGGAATATGGTAGATTATGAGACGTTGAGAAAAAATTTTTCTTGGAGCGAAGTCTACTCTTTCTTAAAAATGGAAGAATATAGAAGCAAAAACATATATGATATAATAAATGAAAGATCTGCTAATAACAAAGATAATATGGCTGGAATTAGAATAGATTCTAACTGGAACAAGGAAACTCTAACATGGAATGAGCTTTTGGATAAATCATCGAGACTAGCAAATTTTATGAAAGAAAGCTCAGACATTATTAAAGGAGATGTAGTACCTGTATTAGCATCAAAAAAGCTTGAGCAATTAATTATTATGTTAGCAACATGGAAGCTTGGAGCTATCTATCAGCCTCTTTTTACAGCTTTTGGCCAGAAAGCCATCGAAATAAGAACAAGTGATATAAAGCCAAAAATATTGTTTATTCAAAACGATCAGTGCAATAAAATTAAAGATTTGAAGACAGCTCCAAAAAATGTTATCTCATTTCCAGATAAATGTGGCAAAATGATAAGTTTTGATGAAGCAACATCTTATGAAAAGCTAAATAGATCTGTTCCACAAGGTATGAATGAGCAAGTTATTTTATTATATACTAGTGGTACAACAGGATCTCCCAAAGGGGCTATGATAAACAAGAGATTATTATTAAATACTTATGTATATATGAAATATGGTATTGGGTTATCGGATGATGATGTATTTTTCAATGGAGCCGATTCTGGATGGGCTTATGGCCTATACTATGGCCCGTTGGGCTCCATGTTATTTAATAAAGCCACAATAGTATTTGATTCTCCATTCAATCCAGTTTCATTTATGCAATTTTTAGAGCAACAAAAAGTTACTAATCTAGCTTTTGCTCCAACAGCTTTCAGACTTATTATGGGTACTATTAATGATCCAAGAAACTATAACTTAAATCTAAAAAGGATAAGCTCAGCAGGCGAACCACTAAATCCAGAAGTAATAAAATGGTTCCAAAAAAATTTTGGAATACCAATTAGGGATCATTATGGCCAAACAGAGGTTGGAATGGTAGTTTATAATGGTTGGGGTTACGATGCAGAGCTGAAGATTGGTAGTGCTGGATTACCAGCACCAGGATATCAAGTTTCAGTAATAGGAGATAAAAACAACGAAGGAATCATAGCTGTTTATTCTAGAAATGAAGGTTTTCAATTTATGGGATACTTAAATGCGCCGGATAGAACTAAAAGCTCATTTAATGGCGAATGGTATTTAACAGGGGATGAAGCTAAGATTGATGATAATGGCTATTTTTGGTTTGTAGGCAGAACAGATGACGTAGTAAAGGTCTCTGGTTATAGGGTTGGCCCATTTGAAGTAGAAAGTACGTTAATAGAGCATCCAGCCGTGCTTGAATCTGCTGTTGTTGGAATTGAAGATCCTGTTAGGGGGCATGTATTAAAGGCATTCGTTGTTTTAAAGAAAAACTATGAGCAAAGCGAGAAACTTAAAAAGGAATTAATTGAGTTTGTAAGAAATAAATATTCAAAGCATGTTCACTTAGAAGAAATAGAATTTGTCGATACTTTGCCTAAAACAGAAAGCGGGAAGATACAAAGATTTAAGCTAAGAGAAACCAAAGAAGCAAAAGAGGCTTTTAAGAAAAATATCTAAATTCTGCCATAGATTTTTGTTAAATCATATAATCTTGATTTTACATATCTTGGAATATAAAGATTTGTTAATTTCCATCTCCAATTATTACCTGTTGTGCCCGGTGTATTAATTCTAGCACTCGAGCCTAGACCTAATATATCTTGAATTGGTATTATAGAAGTCTTTGCTATAGAGCCTAAAGCAAGTCTAATAAATGCCCAATTTACCTCTTTTATGTTATTTATTCTCGTGTATTTAATAAAATCAATTTTGGTTTTTTTGGTTGCCTCATTCTGATACCATCCTATCGATGTATTATTATCATGAGTAGCAGTATATACAAAGTAGTTTGTACTATCATAGTTATGCGGTTTATATTCATTTTTAGGATTGCCATCAAATGCAAATTGTAATACTTTCATGCCTGGAAATGAATAGTAATTTCTTAGGTTTTTAACATCTTGGGTTATATAACCCAAGTCTTCTGCAATTATTCTTAAATCGCTTCTAAGCCTTTTAAGTTGGAAGAAAAGTTCAAAACCATATGCTTTAATCCACTTTCCATTTACTGCAGTCTTTTCTCCATATGGGACTTCCCAATATGCTGAATATCCTCTAAAATGATCAAGTCTGATGTAATCAAAGATTTTCATTAAATGATTGTATCTTTTAATCCACCATAAAAAATTATCTTTTCTTAATTGATTCCAATCAAAGACCGGTGTATTCCATAGCTGACCGTATTTACTAAAATAATCTGGTGGAACTCCTGAAACAAATCTTGGATTTAAATTATCATCTAATTTAAATATATTAGGATGCGACCATACATCACCACTATCATGGTTTACATATATTGGTAAATCTCCTATTATTGATATTTTTCTCTTATTAGCGTATCTTTTTAAGTTGAACCATTGCCTAAAAAATTGATATTGAAGGAACTTATTAAATTCTATTTCATTTTTCAGTTTGTTTTCTAATTCTCTTATACTTTCTTTTTCTCTAATTTTTACTTCTCTTGGCCATAACATTAATGGTTTATTGAAGTAATCTCTTATAGAAATAAACAATGAAAAATCCTCAATCCAATATTTATTTTCTTCTAAAAATCTATAATAATCGTTTTTAGGCCTAAAATTGGAAAAAGCTTTTCTAAAAAAATTGTATTTTAATTGTTTTACATTATTATAATCGATATAATTTCCTTCATTAGTATAACAAGATTCATTTTTGCTCAAATACCCATCTGATATTAAACCTTCTATGCTTATGAAAAGAGGATTTCCTGCGAATGATGATAAAGGGCTATACGGAGAATTATCATAAATAGGATCGATTGGATTCATTGGTAACACTTGCCAATACATTTGACCTGTATCATACAAGAAATCTATAAATTGATATGCATATTTACCAAAATCCCCTATTCCACAGTTTCCTGGTAATGAAAAAATTGGCAACAATACACCACTTCCTCTATTCAATCTACAGACCTCCTACTAACCAATTCTAAACATATTTTTGCATTTCAATATTTTTACCCCTTATATAAATTTATTTAAAAATTAATATTTATGCAATTCACATTATCTATAAACAAAATAATAACCAAACAAAGATTTTGTTGTAGAGACTGTTGCTCTTAAGTTAGATCTTATAATTCCACCAATTCTTGGATTTTTTCTTCTATATTTTGATTGATATATTATTTCGCAAAACCGACAATTATTTTTCTTTGTTTTTATTAACAATTCTAAACCAAATGTTTCACCTAATCTTATTTTGTCATCAGTGAAACATTTTTTATTGAAAACTCTAAAGTTTGAATAGATATCAGTAATCCCAAATATACGTTTAAAAATTAATGAAGTAAATTTTTCAGAAATTCTAGGTAGCTTGTTTCTAGATGCAACTAAAACATCGCACCTTTTATTTAAAAATTCATTAATCATATAAGGAATCAATTCTGGTGGGTTTTCTAAGTCAGCATCTATTGTCAACACTATATTTGTTTTAGCAAGTTTAATTCCAGTATAAAGACCTATTGTTTGGCCTTCTCTTTTTTTCACTATAGTTAAATCAGCTAATTCTTTAGATATTTGTGCTGTTCTATCAATAGATGAATCATCTACAACTATTACAAATATCTTATCATCTATCTCTTTAATTTTTCTAATTAACGTTCCAATCGTATTTTCTTCATTATATGTGGTTGTTACAACAGTTATATTTGGGATCGTTTGAAATCACCATTTCAATCACTTAGAAACATATGAAATAAAAAATAATAAAAATTTACCGTTTTGTTTGCGTGAGGAATTTTACTATTAATAAAGAACTTGACAATTTTCTAAAGTATTTATATTTAAAGATTATTTATTAACTTATGTGACAAGAAATACCATGAATTAATGCATGAGATATTTAAATCTCTTTATATTAGTAACATCTTTTAAAAAATTTTATAATAAAAGTCTATTAAATTTAACTATATATTTTTCCAAAATATAAATTTTCTTATTCCTAATATAAAAGTAATTATATTAACATAAATACTAGAAAAACATAAAATAGAAAAAAATTTATTGCTATTAATACAAATAAATCCTGGTGGTTAATATAAACAATAAAAATAATAACAAAGAAATTAATAGAGCATTAATGTTATTGGTATCTTTAAACTTAATGGGATTTGCCGTTTACTATTACTTATCCATAACCCCTTACAATTATATAGGAATGTATAGTGGATGGCCTATTTACATACAATCACCAGAATTTTGGTTATTATCTATTTTCTTTGTTTTAATTTTTATTTCTATTTTAACTCTTTTCTTAAGCATTAACCCAACAAAGATGAATTTAAAAATTTCATCTTTCTTAGTTATTGGTTCATTGGCATCTCTAATTATAATAACTGGGATTTTTTATTCTTCATCATTAAAGGTATTTTATTCGTTAATAGGGGGGTATTCTGATTCTTATATAATACAAGAGCAAGCTGCTGAATTATTGCTAAAAGGTAAAAATCCCTATTTAGCTAATTTTACAAGTTATCTGATAAGCAAGGGTTCATTTCCTGATTATACGTATCTATTCAAAAACTCTCCTCCATTTATAGCAAGCCATATAATTGGATTTGTATCTACCTATGATTATCTATCATTTGCTATGTTATATTATTTACCTAAAGTTATACTTAATATCCCTAGACAGATTTACGATGCTATAATACTAGCAATATCATTATTTTTGGTATATAGAAAAAGCAAAGAACCATATAAAACTTTATTTCCCTTAATAATAGCTAGTGCTTCTTTTTTATTTGTAGGAGAACCAATAGCCTTTAGTCCTGTTGTAGGATGGTTAGCTCCATCACTTATAGCAATAGCATATGTTGATTATCCATTAATATCTGGAGCATTATTTGGTTTAGCTACATCGTATCGTGAGACTGCAGGTGTGTTGTTTTTATTTTTTATCGTTGCAGCATATCATGAAAAATATAACATTAAAAAGATGATTACTGGCTTTTTAATTTCTGGATTAGCCATTAATTTACCATTCCTTTTACTAAGCCCCCATCAATTCATTAAAAGTGTTTTGCTGCCTATTGATTCAAATTTAATGCCAATCGGAGCAGGATTGTCATCACTATATGAATTCAATATAGATCTTCCTAAGTTATTTTATACTTTATTATTTATATCAATAATACTACTAGGCTTATTAGTTTATTTTAAATTTTATAATAAATTAAAATATTCTGGACTCATCATTCCAAGTATAGCATTCTTATTTTATTATAGGCCTCTACCAATTTACTATATGTGGTTTCCCTTAATTTCAATAATAGCTTATGCAACATCCTTAAACAAAAAAGAAAATTATTTCGAAAAAAATACAATAAGTAATAATTGGACAATTTATACATTTATTCTCCTCCTTTCATCTGTAATAATAATGATGGTATCTTATGTATTACAATTATCATTATTATTATTAATACTTGGTTTGTTAGCTGTTCTAGGCATATCCTTAATAACTTTCTTTATAGGTTCAGACAAAATAAATTCAAGATATAATCCAAAAATAATGACTTTTATATTTCTATCTCTCTTAATTTTGACTGGTATTTTAGCATCAAGGTTTTTCCCACAAATATCTCTCTTTATAGTATCAAGAGGATATCAAAGTTCACAAGAAATAGCTATGGAATTAGCAGCTATGTCAATAACTAAATTGCACAATCCTTATAACCTTAATTATTATAGATCCATTCTTAATGACAAGACATTTGGTTATTTAGTTGAGTCTATTCCATATACTCAAAATCCTTTAAATTTAAACTCATTAGATCCACAAAAAAAATTCTCGCTATTTTATAATACAACAAGAAATTCATGGAATAATGTAACGGTCTATGATTATTTACCAGGATTAGCAATATCTTATTTGCCTGCAATAATGTTAAATATACCTTCGCACATATATTCTTCAATTTTATTTGCAATAGCAATAACACTTGTAGGAATCATTTCTGTCAAAAATAATAAAGATCCTTTATTAATTATTGGTATTTTAATGACTTTTTATATATCAATAATATTTTTTATGAATAGCATTATTATTACTATTTCATTATCTATATTGATAATATCAATTGTCTTGTTATATTATAACTCTATCCTGTCAGGTATTATTTATTCATTATCTATATTAATATATCCACAGTTTATTATTTCAATGCCTTTTTACTTAATATATATATACTATGAATTCAATAACAGCTTTAATAAATTTATTTCTGCTTTGCTAACCTCTTTGGCTTTCATAATTTCTATTTTTTCAATAACATCTCAAAACTTTTTCAAATATGGATTTATGCAATTACTATACAAGATAAAAGGGAATTATAGCTTAGGATATATTCTAAACATTAATCCAATTTATTTAATTTTAACTGATATTTTAATTACTATACTATTAGCACTTTATTATAAAAAAGGTTACAGCAATATTAAAGAATTTGGCTTATTAATACCATTAGCAATCTGCATAATTCTTCCCTCTATGCCTATTCAATTATTAGCTTTTTATTCAATATCACCATTTTTATTTTATATTCTAAAGAAAAAGGAGTGACCAAATACGATACCAATATATGCGTTTTTAGTTAAATTTAGAAAGTTCTTAAGAAATAATACAATAAAGATTACTATTATTTTAATAGCAATTATAATATATGGAACATTTTCGGAATACTTTCTCGAGAGAAAGGCTCCAAGTTCTGGTATAAAATCCATTTTTGATAGTTTTTGGTTCGTCATGCAAACAATTACGACTGTTGGTTATGGAGATACACCCGTTGTAACATTCTGGGGTAGAATAAACGCTGTATTTTTAATGCTAACGGGTATTGGTACATTAAGCTTATTTATTGCTAGCTTTACAAATATAATGATAGAATCCAGTTTAGCCAAAAGGCTTGGCGAAATTAAAGTGAAAAAAGAAGATCATATAATAATATGCAATTGGAACGAAATTGGGGAAGAATTAGTAAAGGAATTAAAAAACCAAAGCAGAGATGAACTAGTTATATTAGCAGACAAAGACTCACCACCTTTAAATGAAATAGAATTTGTAAGAGGTACTTGTCTCAAAGAGTCTGACCTAATTAGAGCTGGAATAAAAAATGCTTACGGAGTCATAATATTAGCAGACAAAGATGATAAAAGTTCACCGGCAGGCATAGATGCAAAATCAATACTAGCAGGAATTATGATTAAAAAACTTAATGCAAATAGCCATATAGTATTGGAACTTTTAAGCAAGGAAAGTGAAAATTATGCGAAATTGGTGGGTATATATGAATTTATAATAAGAGGCTATGTTTCTGCTAAGTTAATATCAAGAACGCTAGAAAATCCTGGCACAGCAGAAGTAATTGATTTAATATTAACATCAAAATCTGGAGATGAAATTTTTGAAGAAAAATTACCTCAATGGATGCACGGCAAAAAATATAAAGAAATATCTGATTTTATTACGAATAAAGGAGCACTTCCACTAGCAATTAGAGGCCCAAAGGGATTAAGAATAAATCCTCCAAAAGAAGAAATAATAGATGATGATTCAATAATCTATATATCTAAAAGAAAAATAAACTTAAATCAATGAGAAATTGTACTATCAATATAGAACTTCACTAATTTTCAAAAGGGCTTATATCTAAACAAATCTATTAACTTATGTCACAAGAAATACCATGAATTAATGCATGAGATATTTAAATCTTTTTATATTAGTAACATCTTTAAAAAAATTTTATAATAAAAGTCTATTAAATTTAACTATGTATATTTTTTCCAAATTGCAAATTTTCTTATTGTTAATATAATAGATGATAATTTTATTTATAAAAAATAAACTATTAAATTGTAATTCAATATCATATATTTGATGGTATATAGGTGTAAAAGATGCAAGAAGACAAAATACCAGTTAGCGAAAGTGAATATGTGCTCTTAAAAAAGATAAACGAGTTAAAGTTATACGAATTTTCTCTAAATAATGTAGAAAATGTTTTGCATATAGATAAAAGCAAATTAGCAAGCCTTATAAAGCTCTTAGAGTCAAAATCTTTAGTAAAAACATACGAAAATAAAATAACCAAATATATATTAACTGATAAAGGAAAAGAAAATTTAGAAAAAGGCCTTCCTGAAGAAAAACTGATTACTTTATTATCTAATAACAAAAATTTGAATGTATCTGATATAAAAAATTTATTAAAAGATGCAGACATAGCTCTTGGTCAGGCAAGGAAAAAAGGGCTAATCTCTATAAATAATAATATTGTAGAGCTAAAAGTTCCTTTAGAAGAGGCAAAAAGAACAATTGAGGAAACTAAGAAGTCATTAATGTATTTAAAGTTTGATGAAAATTTAAAAAAAGAATTAATATCCAGGGGACTAATAAAAGAAGTAATAGAAAAAGAAGTAATTGTAAAAGTAGATAAAAACTCTATTAATAAGGTTGAAATTTTAGTATCGAGATTAAATCATGAGATACTTTCAAAGGGATTATATAAAGAAATAAAGTTAAGAGAATATGATATAACAGCTGATCCTCCAAAGATTTATCCAGCGAAGAAACATTACTTTTCTGAATTTATAGAGGAACTTAAAGATATAATGAAGGAGTTAGGATTTAAAGAAACAGAGGGTCCAATAATAGAAATGGAACTTTTCAACTTTGACTTACTATTTCAGCCGCAAGATCATCCAGCAAGAGAAATACACGATACCTTATGGATAAAAGAGCCGCAAAAAGGCAATATAGATGAATTAATGGATTTAGTTAAAAAGGTTTCATATGTACACGAAAAAGGATGGAAGTACAAGTTTAACCCAGAAATATCAGCCAGATTAATATTAAGAAGCCAAACTACATCTGTTTCCATAAGAACTTTGTTAACAAATCCACAGCCCCCAATAAGATATTTTACTATTGGGAAAGTTTACAGAAGTGATGTTGTAGACTCTTCTCACCTACCAGAATTTTATCAATTGGATGGTATAATGGGTGATTCGAATTATACATTTAAAGATTTATTAGGATTTTTAAAAGAGTTTGCTAGTAGATTAGGGCTTGATATAAAATTTAAACCAGGTTATTTCCCATTTACCGAACCAAGTGTTGAAGGATATGCAAACATAAGTGGAAAGTGGATAGAATTATTTGGTGCTGGTTTATTTAGACCGGAAGTGTTAAGTATGGTAGGGGTTGATTATCCTGTTGGAGCATGGGGAATGGGGGTAGAAAGATTAGCAATGGCAAGATTAAATATTAGCGATATAAGACTACTTTATTCCCAGGATTATAATTTTCTAAGAGAATTCAGAACAAGGAGGTAATAAATTTGCCAGTTTTGAAATTCGATGCAAATAGATTAATTGAAATAACAGGAGTTGATATAAATACCCTGCAAGAAGCTCTCTTTTCACTTAAATGTGAAACCTCAATATCTAATGATAATATATTAGAAGTTGAAATAAATCCAGATAGGCCAGATATGTACATAGGTGAAGGTATAGGAAGAGCAGTTAGAGGTATTATGAATCTTGAATTGGGTTATAAAGAAATAAATACTGAAAATAATGAATTTGTATTAATAAATGAACAGCCTAATATTAGACCATATATAGCAGGTGCTATTGTCTCAAATTTAGATTTAAGTAGTTATATAAGCGAGTTAATACAGTTTCAAGAAAAGCTCCATGATGGTATAGGAAGAAAAAGGAGAAAAATAGCCATTGGAATTCATGATCTAAATAAAGTGCCTTCAAAAGAATTAAAATATAAATATATAAACATTAATAATGCTGAGATGGTTCCTTTAGGTTATAATAAAAGACTAAAGGTAAAGGATCTATTAAAAACAACAGAGCAGGGTATAAAATATGGAAATATTAGCCTAAAAGATGAGCTTCATCCTGCATTTCTATCCGGAGATGAAATTATATCGCTACCCCCAGTAATAAATTCAGATATAACAAGATTAGAGCCTGATACGAAAAATATATTAATAGACATTACTGGAACCGATGAATTCTATGTCGATAAAACACTTGACATTATCATTTCAAATCTTTCTGAAATAAAAGGATCAAAGGTAAAGAAAATTAAAATAAAAAATGCCAATTATGAAAAGGAAACTCCTTTATTAAAAAAAGAGAATATATCACTAGAAAAAGAATATGTAAACAAAATACTAGGTACATCTCTATCAATAGAAGAAATTAATTATCATTTGCAAAGAATGAGATTTGATTCTAAAATTATTAATGACAAAGAAATGATTGTAATTATTCCTCCATATAGAATAGACATTATACAAAAAGTAGATTTGACTGAAGAGATAGCTATGGCCATCGGCTATAACGATATAATACCTAATAAGCCAAAATTATTAATAAAAGGTGAAATTAGCAACGCAACAAAACTAAAAAGAAAAATTAGGGATATAATGATTGGTTTGGGTTTTACAGAATTACTGTCATTAACTTTAGTAAGTTCAAATAAATTACGTAATTTAGATATTTTCAACAACATAATAATATCGAACCCAGTACAAGAAGATTATGATTCGCTTAGACCATCATTATTTATATCGATGATTAATGCCATGGCTTATAATGAGAGGTCGGATAAACCAGTAAAGCTTTTTGAGATAGGAAAAACAGTTGAAAAAGCAAATAAAATTAAAGAAAGAGAAAAGCTTGCAATATCAATTATGGATGAAAGCCTATCATATGAGGATATTCAAGCTATTGTTTATTCTTTATTAAAAAACCTAAATGTAAACTTTAAAGTTAAAAAATTTGATTGCAACTTGATGACAAATGGGAGAAGTGCTGGAATCGAAGTAAACAACACATTAATAGGCTGTATGGGAGAAGTTAATCCATATATATTGCAAAAGTTTAATTTAGATTATCCAGTAGTTTTCTCAGAAATAGATTTGGGTGAATTAGTTGGAAATACAAGATAAAGAGCCAGATTATAATATACCAATTAATAGGGTTGGCTTCAAGGGATTGTGGAAGAGGGTTTTAATTGAATCACCTATAGGACCTATGCCAATTGATTTAGAAATAAATGCATACATAGAAATACCATCAAATAGAAAAGGAGCTCATTTATCTAGAAATATTGAAGCTTTACCAGAAAATATGGAGTTTCCAGAAAAAGCATGGAGTATTGAAGCATACTTGGAAAAAATTCACAGTTCTTTGCTTACACTTCATAATTATGCAGAAAGTGCAAGAGTCGAGGCAAAGACTAAATACGGAGTTTTTTTAAAGTTTAATGAGCTATCAAACATTGAGCCAGTAGAAGTTCAAATAAGTGTTGACGGAAGCAAAAAGAAAAAAAGATGGTCTATCAATGTTGGTTTATATGGTATGACTGTCTGTCCTAGTGCACAGTCAACAATATCAAATATGTTAAACATTAAATCAATTTCACCAAGCCATAGCCAAAAGGTATTATTATATGGTTATATAGAAACAGACAAAAATTATTTAGTGAGAATAGAAGATATGGCCAAATGCTTGTCATTTGCATTTTCTGCTCCATCCTTTACACTGTTAAAAAGATATCAAGAAGCAAATTTAGTTATAAGCGCTCATAAAAATCCCAAATTTGTTGAAGATGTAGTTAGAGATGCAATTAAATATCTTAGATGCATATCAGATAAACTACCAGAAAACACCATAATAAAGGCCGAAGCAATAAGTTTTGAAAGCATACATCCACATAATGTCTATGCATATGCTGAAGGAAGATTAAATGAGCTACCCAAAAAAGATTGCGAGAAAATTTGCTAATAAAAAGCATATCTTATAACTTGTTTGTCTTTTATATAAACTTTAAAACCCTTTAAAAATATTAAACAAATGGTAATAAAAATGAGAACAGGATTTATTAGTAATGGCAATATAGCTGCTTTATATGATAATAATTTTTACATAAAATCGATATATTATCCTTTATTTGGACAGCAATACAATCAATCCTTAAATGGACAATTTAAAATTGGGATATGGAATAATGGCTTGTTTAATTGGATAGAAAATTGGGATAAAACTATAACTATGGATGGACTTATTAATATAATGGAATCAAGAAACAATGATATTAATTTAGAAATAAAAGATATTGCTTCTATGACCCATCCGGTAATTATTAGAAAAGTTTCTATAAAAGGAAATGGTCTGTTTAGGGTTATTTTTTATAACGATTTCAGACTCAATGGAAATGAAATCGGAGATACTGCATTTTATGATCCGCAAAGCGATTCTATAATTCATTATAAACAAAATACATGGTTCTTGATTTCCTCATCAAATCAAATATACGAATATACTACAGGTAGAAGAGATCAGGGAGTTGTTATTAGAGACTGTGAAGATGGAACATTAAATAAAAATCCTATTGCTCAGGGATCTGTTGATAGTGCCTTTTTCCATAGCGGATAAAGATTTTTACATTTACTTTATTGCAGGAGATAGCTACAATGATGTTATAATTAAATTAAATGAAATAAGAAATAATGCAGAAACACACTTTGAAAGAGATTCAAGATATTGGAAAAATATTACTCAAACGTACGAAAATAAGCTGGCAAAACAAAGCTTAGCTGTTATAATAGGCCACATAGGTGAAAACGGAGCAATTCCAGCATCATTTGATACCAGCATATTAAAGTTTAATTTTGATACATATGCCTATGTTTGGCCAAGAGACGCATCGTTAACTGCAATGGCATTAGACATGTCAGGATATTGGTCTTTTACCAATAAATATTATAGATTTCTGTTTGAAAATCTTTTCAACGACGAAGGGTTTTTATATCAAAAATACAATTCCGATGGATCCTTTGGAAGTACATGGCATCCTTGGACATTAAATAACGACCAATCATTAAATATACAGGAGGATGAAACTTCAACTTCGCTATATACTTATTATTATCACTTCATTTTAACCAAAGATTATGATTCTTTAAGAGATTATTATGAAACTATAATAAAAGCTGCTAACTTCTTAGCTGATTTTAGAGACGAGAAATTAAAATTACCATTAATGACATACGATTTGTGGGAGGAAAATCTCGGAGTAAATATTTATACAGTATCTTCAGTAATAGCAGGACTTAACGCTTCATCAAAGATAGCAAAAATGCTTGGTGACTGGAAAAATGAAGAAAAATGGAGTAAAGCATCTAATGAGATATTAAAATCACTAAAAGAAAACATGTTTGATAAGTCGATAGGAGCATATGTAAAAAGTATTAAAATAGATCATGGAAAAATTGTAGAAAAAGACTTAAGGATAGAATCTAGCCTATTAGGTTTGTCTAACTTTGATATCTTAGATCCTAACGATCAAACATTAGTTTCTAGTGTAGAAAAAATAAGAGAAAAGTTATGGGTAAAAACAATAGGTGGTATAGCTAGATATGAAAATGATTACTATCAAAGAGCAGATGGAGATTATAAAGATATTCCTGGAAATCCTTGGATAATAACTACTTTATGGTTATCGCAATACTATATGAAATTGGGTAATAAAGAAGAATCTGAAAAATTAATGAAGTGGGCTGAGGGGGTTGCTATACCTTCAGGATTCTTGCCAGAACAGGTAAATCCTTTTAATGGATCACCTTTGTCTGTCACACCATTACTTTGGAGCCATGCAGAATATCTAAAAACCCATATTATGCTAAATAAAAAATAACTTAATACCTAAATTAATGTTAATATATAATCTCCATTTTTTAAAATTTACTGGGTGCATATGATTGAATTCAAAGCTAGCATGGGTAGTAATTATAGTTGTAATAGCAATTATAGCTTCTTTTGGCGCATATTACTATAGTATAACAACTCATAAATCAACATCTGCAACCTCTTTATCTTATCCTGGTTATGTATCGACAAATGATATTTCTCAAGAACTTGGCGGGCAATGGACAGTACTTAATAATGAATCTGGATATATAACAATAAATCATAATGATAATACCATAACAATTATCTATTTAAACGGAACTAAAGTAACAAATCCAGCCACAAATTACCCTAGTGTTTATAGCAACAGCTTCTATAATCATACCTTATTGGAAAGCGCAACACTTTACTATCAGACAAACAATAAAAGTAACGAAATAATGATAGAAGTTATAAAATCTGATCTCTCAGGAGTTCAAATTTTAAGTCAAGACTTAGAGATAATGTCATCACTTTATAATCTATCAATTAATAGAATGGGCAATGTAACGTATATTTCATCCAATACATCATTAATGGCCGTGGATAATAATTATCTAATTGTATTGGCTACTGTAACAAATTATAATAATAAAATGTTAGGTCTATTAAATCTTACAATAAAGACATTATCATAATTTTATAATCTAAAATAACTCAAAAAGTTTTATTTATAAGTAATTTTAAATAAAATGTGTAGGTGCAGTTATATTGGAAAAATGCGACAAAAATATATTATCATATATAAACAATCAAACTTGGAAGATTAATTGCAGCAATATAGATTATGAATGCAAATATTTTAAAGATTATACATTAATAAAAGGAGAGGGTTGCAATGAAGTACTTTTATTGTCTCTAATGAATGATAATATGAAATTAGCAGAGGAAAATAGTGTGTGGCTTAATAATTTATTTAACAATAGAATCGATGATTTTAAATCTAACTGCACAAATATTAATATTACAAAAATAAATCCAGCTAATGTGGGAAATAGATCAGTTTCTTATGAGGTTATAGATGAAAAAACCATTAAATACTCAATGAAAATTATGAAAAGACTAGAAGGTGACAACATAGAAGATGAAATTCTAAAATATTTAACACAAAAAAGACTAACAAACATACCAAAATATGTTTGCAATATTAAATATAAAAATTATCTATATGGACTTTTAACAGAGTATATAGAAGGAATACCAGCTGCAACCTATTACATTAATTCTTCTATAGACTTTCTTAAGTATGGAAGATTTAAAAGCATTGGAAGTCTGATTGGAAAAAATCTAGCTATACTTCATAAGGCTTTATCAGAATGTCAGAACAAACAATGCAACAAAGAAGTTATAAACGATGATACCATAGAGAAGTGGTTATATAGAATTTTGTGGAGAAGCAAATACCTAAGAAACAACATAGATTCGTTTAATAAGGAAGATAGAAATTTATTAATGGAAACTATTGATTCAATAGATGAGTTGCTTGAAATAAACAAAAGTAATATAAAGAACTTTATAGGGAAAACGGTGATGAGAATTCACGGAGATTTACATCTATATCAAATAATTATGAATGAAAACAACATCTATTTTACAGATTTTGAAGGGGAACCCTATAAGTATCCATCGAACAAGTTAGAAAAGGAAATGATCGAAAGAGATTTAGCTGCTTTAACTAGAAGCATTAACTATGCTTCAATTATGGCATTACAGTTATTAAATGAAGTTAACCTAAAAGATGCAATAAATTTATATGATTCAAAATCATTAATTTGGGAAAGAGACTCGGCTAACGATATAATAAATTCATACTTGAAAAGTCTACCAGACTCATTGATAGAAAACCTTGATGACTTTAATATTTCTTTAAGCTTTTGGGTTTTTGAAAGGGCTACATACGAAGTATTATATGAATTAATAGCAAGAACAGGTTATCATTATATACCAATGAATGCATTAATTAGAATGAAAGAAGGAAAGGATCCCTACTATAAAATATAGATATTAATAATTAACTATTTATGTATATAAAATAAAGTAAGTGGATTATCTTTATCTATAATTACAAAGCCAAAACGTACAAATTGTAGCTTTGATCCAATTTTATAATTAACTATGTAATTTTCCACTAATCCTCTATGGATATTAAATTCCAATCCCCTTGGTTCTAAAACATCAGTCTTTATTGAATCTTTTGAACTAACCCACTGTATTATCGGTAATTTTTCGTTTCTTGCATACTTTACATCTTTATTTATAAATTTTAGCACATCGCTTTCAATTTGATAGTTACCCAATTCCATAAGCCTAAATCTTTTAGAATTCAAATCATTCTTACTTATATAAATTTCATCACCGTTGCATACATTTACTGATCTTTTCTTTTCTGGCCTATCAGGATGTAATGGAATTACAGCGTCAATACAAGAAGGTTGCTCAACAATAAATTTTATAGGATCCTCTACAAACATTAATCTATCTGATAAAAAGTCCAATTTCTTTCTGTTTATTGATGCAAGATTGGTCCAGCTTAATCTTGCATCACCTGTTTTGATACCTACATCCATAATCAACTCCTTAATCGATTCTGATAAAATTCCTCTTCTTCTTAAGCCTGAAATGGTTCCAAATCTTGGATCATCATAGCCCAAAAATTTTCCAGGATTTTCACTCATTATTTTCCTTATATAACTTTTGCTCATAATAAATCCTTCTAGTTTAAGTCTTCCAAAATGAATATAATTTGGCATCTTCCATTTCATGCACTCATAAACAAATTTTTGTTTTTCAGTATTTAATTCATGCTCTTTTCCCCTTAATACATGTGTTATACCTAATAAATGATCGTCAACGCTAACGGCAAAATTATAAGTCGGCCAAACATTATATTTACTACCCACTAAGGGATGAGGATATTTATCAGAATCAATAATTCTAAATGCAATCCAATCTCTAATGCTTGGGTTTGGATGATTAATATCTGTCTTTATTCTTATTACTGCCTGCCCTTCTTTAAAATAATTATTTAAAATTTTATCAAAATTTTCCATCTGTACATCAATTGATTTATTTCTATCAGGTAATTCCTGTTTGTTTAATAACATTTTTTTACCTTCTTCACCGGATAAATCGATATAAGCACACCCTTTAGCTATCATTTCTCTAATAGCTCTATAAAATATTTCCATTCTAAGGCTTTGTATATATTCTTCATCAGGGTGCACTCCTAACCAATTTAAATCCTGCCTTATTAGATCATAAGCCTCTTTTATAGGTGTTTTTGTTCTTGGATCCGTATCTTCAAATCTTAAAATCATCTTTCCCTTATACATTTTTGCATATTCGTAACTTAATATAGCCGGTCTTGCATTACCAATATGAATTACAAAATCTGGATTTGGTGCAAATCTCGTAACGACCTTGCCTTCTTCAGCATTTGGCAATAAAGGTAATCTCTTTTCTTCATTTTTTTCTTTCCTCTTTACTTCAAATACTATACCATAATTGCTTAATTCTTGCTTTTGTTGATCAATATTCATCAAATTAACTTTTTCCACATAAGCATTAACTAGCCCATAAAGTTCTTTTGCTCTCGATCTTAGTTCAGGCCTTTCTCCTAAAATCATTGACATAACACTGTTACTTTGTGCCTTGCCATTATGCTCGATAGCATTTCTCAAAGTATAAACCATAACAATTCTATTTAAGCTTTCGCTCATTTCTATCACTTATTATTTTTCCCTATTTGACGAAAAAAATGCCAATTCCTTTAACGCCTGAAGAGATTCATCATCTTTTATTGTACCAAGAGATGATATTGACTCTATTTTTTCCACAGCTAATGAAGAAAAAATATTAGATAAACTTTCTGCATAATTTAAAGCTCCTGATTCTTTAATTATATCCGCTCCTTCCTTTATCATTTCTTCCGTAGCATTACCCTCAAAAATCTTCATAAACAAATCTTTCCATTCTTTCTTTCTGTTAGCAGCATATAATACTAGTATTGTTTTTTTGCCTCTCCTTAAATCATTATAAATAGGCTTGCCTGTTTTTTGTGGATCTCCGAATATACCTATAATATCATCCCTAATTTGAAATGCTAAACCTACAAATCTCCCATACTCTCCCATTAATTCTATTATATCTTCAGAAGAACCAGAGGCTATTCCACCTAATTTCGATGATCCTTCTATTAATGCGCCTGTTTTCAGATAAATCATTTTAAGATAATCCTTTTCATCTACTTCCCATGTTTTTTCAAACATAATATCAAAGCCTTGTCCTTCAGCTATCTTCTTTGAGCTTTCTCCAATTACTTCGACGGCCTTTGATATTTCAACATCATCAGCACCTGCTTTTTTTGCAAGATATGGTATTAGAAATGCATAAGAAAACATTAAGTCTCCTGCTAATAATGCCCATGATAAACCATAGACCTTATGTACTGTTGGGATACCCCTTCTAAAGTCATCATTATCCATTATATCATCATGAACAAGACTGAAGTTATGTAATATTTCAATAGATGTTGCATAATATATTGCCTTTGCTTCGGCCTGAGGACCACCTAAAGCTTTTGATGAAGCTAGAACTATCATTGGTCTAAGTCTTTTTCCACCAGCCTTTATTAAATGCAAAGAAGCCTTGTAAAGTTTTTCAGGTTCTCCTTTCATTATATCATATATATATGAGTCTATTAAGCTAACATATTTATCTGTTATCTTATTTAAAGTGCTATATTCCATTTTTTCTATACCTCCAGGCTAATGTGTATAATCTTCTATTCAAAAATTCATTTGGATTTATTCCTCTTGATAATAATTCCTCTCTTAGCCTACCCCATATTGTGACATTATTTTTCCATAACGAAGCCACTTTATTTCCTCCTGATAGAAAAATCGATGTTTTAATCTGATATAATATTTGTTGTATGTATTTTTCTAATCCTTCTTCCCCATTTATTTTTAAAATTTTTAAAATTGGAAAAGCCATTCCAGCAACATCAGCTCCCAAAGATATAATTTTTGCAGCATCTAATCCATCTCTTATTCCTCCACTCCCTATAATATATGCATCTTCAGATGCAAATCTTGCCTCTATTACACTTATTGCTGTTGGATTTCCCCAATAATCCGCTAACTTTCCTGGTTCCTTTAATGAATAACCATGCTTTTTTCTTGACCTCTGCATTTCGGCCTTAATCCAGTTAGTACCACCTAATCCAGCCACATCAAAGCATTTAATGCCAATTGATCTCAATTCAGATACAATTTCTTTATTTAAGCCATTTCCCACTTCTTTTATAATAATAGGTACACTAACTTTTTCGCTTAACTCTTCAATCTTATTAATAAGACTGGAAAAATTAACATCACCTTCATCTTGATAGGCTTCTTGACCTGGATTTACATGTATAGCTATAGCATTTGCTTTTATCATTTCAATTGCTCTTTCAACTTCCTTAATATCATATCCTTTGTTAAACTGAGCTACTCCTATGTTTCCTATTATAAATTTGTCAGGTGCTCTTTCTCTTACAATACTAAAAGAATGTGCCAATGAAGGATTTTCAATCCCAGCTCTTTGACTTCCTACTCCCATACCTATATTAAACTTGTTTACAACTTTTGCGATAGATTCATTAATTTTTTCAGCCTCAATATGACCACCAGTAATACCAGTAATTATTAAAGGTGCATCTAACTCAAATCCACAAAAATCCTTATGCAAGTCAACTTTATTTAAATCATTATTAGGCAATGGATTATGAACTAATCTTACATTTTCTAATAAATTGCTGTCTCTTGACTGCACATCTTCATTCAACACTATCTCTATATGTTCAAGCTTTCTTACTTCTGTGCTATCCAAATATTTCACCTTATAGCTATTTGACTAAGTTACTTTAATTATTTAAAAAATTTCCTAATTTACCTTAATCCTAAAGTATAATAATTACTAAAATTTTGCAAACCTCTTATTTACAAAAATCGTTTACATTAATGAAATTTATTATTTTTAAACAAAACTAACAATATTTAGGGTGCGAAAAGTGGTAAAACTAAATTACTATAAAGGTTTGTTAATATCAGACACATATGCTCCTGAAATGAAAGTAGACCAGAAAACCGACAAATATATAACCATGGCCTACAAGTATAGAGAAATTTTAAGCTACTTTAAAGAATCAGGTATATCAGTAAAGGATTATGTATTGCAACCTTTGCCATTCCCTATAGTTAAAGACAAAGTTAAACTTAGAGACTATCAGGAAAAAGCGCTTAAATCATGGTTAATTTCGAAAAGAGGAATTATTGTAATGCCAACTGGAGCGGGTAAAACCGTGATTGGATTAAAAGCGATTTATAATTTAAAAGTTTCTACTCTTATAATAGTTCCGACTATTGACTTACTAGATCAATGGTATAAATCTTTAATTAAAGGATTAAACGTAAATCCTGGTAGGCTTGGAGGAGGTTACGAAGATATTCAAGGCATAACAGTTTCTACTTATGATAGCGCATATTCAAAAATAGAGCTGATAGGAAATAAGTTCCTTTTTTTAATATTCGATGAGGTACATCATCTACCATCCGAAGGTTATATGGAAATAGCCCAACTCTCTGCTTCCCCTTATAGGCTTGGTCTCACAGCAACACCTGAAAGAGAAGACAGGAGAGATAAATTATTAATAGATCTCGTCGGTCCTATAGTATATACAATATCATCTTCCGACCTTTCTGGAAAATATTTGGCTGAATATGAAATCGAAAGAATCTATGTTAATTTAAAAGAAGATGAAGAAAAGAAATATAAAGAGTTTAGAAGGTTATTAAAAGAGAATCTTGGGAAGCTAGGATTAGAATTGAAATCACTTAACGATTTTAAGCAGCTTATTTATCATGCGGGAAAAAGTCCATTGGCAAAGGAAGCTCTCCATGCATGGTTCGAATCGAATAAAATAGCAATAAACTCAGAGGCTAAAATAGATAAGCTAAAGTTATTATTGGAAGATTTAAAAGGTGAAAAAATTATTATATTTACTAGAGACACCAATATGGCGTATAAATTATCTAAGATATTTTTAGTTCCTGCAGTTACCTATAAAACACCTAAAGATGAAAGAAGAGAAATAATAGAGAACTTTAGAGAAAACAAATATAAAATTATAATAGCTTCGAATGTTTTTGATGAGGGAGTAGATATACCAGACGCCTCTATAGCCATCATAGTTGGAGGCTATGGAACTAAAAGACAGTTTATTCAAAGGTTAGGAAGAGTATTGAGAATGAAAAATGGTAAAAAGGCTAAACTCATTGAGCTAGTAACAAAAAGCACATCAGATTATAACTTAAGCCTGAGGAGAAGAAAAAATGTTGAGCTCTGATTTATTGAGAATTAAATATAGGAAAGGAAAGGCAGAAATTTTATTTATAGATGATAGATATGTTGGTATTATAAATGATTTAATATCACTACTTTCATTAAATAAAACTATTGGAGAATTTAAAGAAGAATCAAGCTATCTTAAAAAAATTTATGATCAAAAATTGATTGAAGCACTAACAACTCTAATTTTGAGAAAAGTAAAAGTCGAAGAATCATCTCCAATAGACCCTAAGTTAATTAGATCCAAGCTCTTTTCCTATGGGCCTGTGACAAATAATGAAGAGAGAAACAAGATATTGAATTTGGTTTCAAAAGAACTCGGAATAGATCCAATTAAATTTATTTACTCTGATATGGAGGAAGAACTGCAAATTAAATACATACCTGAAATAAATCCTTTAGATATAATAAAAGAATATAACATGGAGTTGCTTCAAACTGCAGCATTTAAAGCAATAAAATTAAAAGTTTATGCTAAAAATAATTGGAAAGATTTAATTTATAATATAAAAAAGTTTGGGTTAATGTATAATGCAAATGCAGATCCATTTTCAATTGAAATATTTGGACCAGCCTCTTTACTAAAGCTAACCGAAAGGTATGGAAGATCAATGGCATTATTGATACCTTATATTCTAGAATCTAATAATTGGAAATTAGAAGGGGAAATAATGGGTAAATACAATAGAACATATTTTTTAGAAATTGATCAAAATGATGCAATATTTCCAAGCATGTCAAATATGAAAAACATTAGCTTTGATAGTTCATTAGAGGAGAGCTTCTATATGAAATTTAAATCAATAGCTAAGGAATGGAATATTATAAGAGAGCCTGAACCATTATTAGCAGGTAATAGCGTATTCATACCTGACTTTTTAGTAATGAGAGATAACATTAAGATATACATAGAGATTGTTGGATTTTGGACCAAGGAATATTTAAGAAAAAAGGCAGAAAAAATTAGACAAATAAATAAACCAATATTGCTAGTTGTTGATGAATCCCTTGGCTATGAAAACTTTAATGATAACTATATAATAAAATTTAAGAAGGAAATAAATGTAGGTTTAATATATTCATGGCTTAACAATTATTACAACAGCAATACATCAATAAACATTAACGAGATTAGAGAAAAATTATCATTAAATGAAAATGTAATATCATTTGACGAAATATCAAAAAAATATAATGTACCTATGAACATTATTAAAAAAGAGCTTTCAGTTAATGGATATACTAAAATGAAAAACTTTTTCATAAAAAATGATTATTTACAGCAATTAAAAAATAATGACTATAGTAATAAAAAATTAACTGAATTAACTAAAGTCTATGGGGATTGGATTCAAGAATTAGTCGAATTTCTTGGATACCAATTAAAATGGATAGGCGTAACTGATGCGATAGTTAAAAAACCTTAGCGGTTATTGTTTTCTTTTGTAGACTTTATGCTATCAACTATTTCTGCATACAGAAAACCAACTATTATCCATCCCATAAATAAATTTTCTGCTATTCTGTTAACTGTACCTAGAGAATATAGGAGAACAAATAAAGAAAACGTGACTCCTATAATAGAAAGAAAAATTTCCCCAAGCCTAGCTAAAATAAAACTAGCTATTCTTTTTAAAATTTTTTCGCTTTTATAAATTGCTTTTTTCCTCAGGTCTTTTAATGAAGAGAAGAACAAAGAGAAGTTTGCGGATAAATGAACAAATAAATTCGCCAATCCAGCTATCGCACCTAATTCTAAGAATAAATAAAAAGGATTCTTTATAACTAACAGGCTTGGGACAGAAATAATAGCATATATTGCTATAGTTAATAGAGAAGCCATTATTGGCTGATTGTTTCTTAACCATGTAAAAACGCTTGGTAGCATATCTTTTTGTGCCATTGCATATATAGTTCTTGAAGTACCCAACATAAATGAAAGAGATGCTAATATGCCATCACTAATTGCTGCATAAATCATTATAATTATGGAATAAATACCTAAATTTGATTTCATAATATCTAATATTGGTATACTGCTTTTAAATATTATCGAAAGTTGATTTGTATATAATCCCATATCAATTAGTCCATATACACCCAGACTTGCTACAAATCCTCCAATGATTATTACGTATAATATAGCTTTACCTACATCCTTAGTGTTGATAGTTTCTCCTGATAAAGGTGTTATCGATCCATAGCCGGTAGGTATACCAATTGCAAACAATATTGCTAATGATATATCGCTTATTGATGGAACCCTTTGAAGCGGATTATAAAATCTGAAATGAGCTAAATATATCCCAACAAAAAATACTGCAACTATTATTAAGATCTCTACAACTCCAGATATCTCTGCGTATTTTGCGGATGGTCTTAATCCCATTAATAAAAATACTGATGCAGGAATAATTGAGACAAACAATGCCAGAATAGGAGAAAAACCAAAAACATAGTGCAACACAAAGCTAGAACCAACCAGATATGCTGTTCCATAAAATGATGAATAGAATATATACATCCAACCAGTTTCTAGACCCAATCGCCTAGTAAGGCTGTACATAGCATATATATAATAACCTCCAGTTTCTTCGTATTTTCTAGATAACTTAAATACAACCAATCCATTTAATAATACTATGAGAGTTCCTAACAAAACTACTATGGGAGAAAATAATAAAGAATATATAATAACTGATGTTGCATAAGTTAATAACGATAAAAATGGTGCTTGACCTCCTAACGATAAAAACAACAAATCAATAAATGATAGCTCCTTTCTTAGATGAGTCATCTTTTTTAATCTAAGATAATTTGTTAATTTGTTATTATCTATATCACTCATTATTAATTCATCACCCTTAATGTAATTTTTACTTACATAAGTTTTTATGTATTTTATAAATAAATATTTTTAAACTTTTATACGAATATTTTAAAAAATTTATTAAGATACACATGCATTTTTAAATAGGCGATACGATGATCGAAATTAGTTATTTAAATTCTAAAGCAAATATATCTGAAATAGGTGCATATTTATACTTGCTAACATTAAATGGTAAAAAAATATTGTTGGATGGAAACTTAAATAACCCTACTCATGGTGGCATGGCCATTTTAATTCCATTTGCTAATAGGATAAAAAACGGTGAATACATTTTTGAAAATAAAAAATATGTTTTAAGAAAGAATAGCGAAGGAAATGCAATACATGGGTTAATATTAGATAAAAAATTTTCAATTAAACAAAATGACAAAAACTTTTTGAGTTTAAATTACCATCTTATAGACGATGGCTATCCTACAGAGCTTAATATATTTGTAAACTATAAAATTACAGAAAGAAATTTGTCTGTGGAGTATGCTATAGAAAATATAGGGAATTCCAATGGTCCTCTAACTGTTGGGGGGCATCCATATTTTTTAATTGACCAAGACTACACTATCTTACCAAGGTTTGTCAAAAAATGTTTAAGCATAAATAAAATACCAACTGGGGAAATTGTTGATTTTGACTTAAACAATTCAAAGGAATATGATGATTGCTTCCTTGTAGGAAACAGTATTAAACTAATATCAGGCTATTCTAATATAGAAATCAATACCGAAGGCATGCCATATTTTCAGATATATACAGGAATTAAAAATTCTATCGCAATAGAGCCTATGAGCGGAGCGCCAGATGCATATAATAACAAAATTGGACTGAAAATCTTAAAGCCAAATGATATAAGTTATTTTAGGTTTGACATTAATTTAATTACTTAAATGCAAAAGGCAAATTTTCCTTAGCCATATCAACTATATTAATTTTTTTAATATTTAATACTATAATTTATTAATTAATTTTTTATAATATTATTAAAGTCTATAAGCCTGTGTTAATATTTACAAAAACGGGTAGTTGATTAAGCTTATTAAAGAGGCGCATTAACGTGGTTAATGTAAAATTGAAGGAGTTAACAAAAGTATTCAAAAAGGGTAAAATTGAGGTATATGCAGCTAATAAAATTACTCTTGAAGTCAAAGATGGTTCAGCATTTGGTATAGTTGGACCAAGTGGAGGAGGGAAAACAACATTATTAAGACTCATAGCTGGATTAGAAATTCCAACAGATGGTTATGTTTATTATAATGATCAAATGGTTTCTGCCCCAAATAAAATAATCGTTGAACCAGAAAATAGAGGAATATCGCTGGTTTTCCAGAATTGGGCATTATATCCAAATATGACAGTTTATGATAATATAGCCTTTCCTTTGAAAAACATAAAGATACCAAAAGAAGAAATAAATAAAAGAGTTAATGAAATTGCAGACGTATTAAACATTAAGTCTGTTTTAAGTCACTATCCAAGAGAAATATCAGGAGGACAAATGCAAAGAACTGCAATTGCAAGGGCTTTAGTTAAAAATCCAAGGCTTTTATTATTAGATGAGCCTTTTAGCAATTTAGATGCTCAAATTAGAGATAGCGCAAGAGCCTTAGTGAGAAAAATACAAAGAGAACTTAAGCTTACAACAATTATAGTTTCTCACGATCCGGCAGATATATTTTCCATTGCTGAAGAAGCCGGGGTTATAGTAAATGGAAGGTTAGCCCAAAAGGGCTATGCTTCAGATATTTATGATAATCCTATATCAGAAATAGTATCAAGATTGCTTGGTGATATAAACGTTGTTAATGCGGAGATTAAAGATAATAGAATTATTTTAGGAAATTTATCCATTCCTTTAAATAAAAAATTGGATAAAGATGTGATAAGGATTGGTATAAGGCCGGAAGATATGAAAATATCAGAATCTGAAGTTATTAATGATTTTGTTAACATAGGTAAGGTTAGAGTCAAAGTATCTAGTTATACAGCAGGTGTATTTAGATTAGTGGTTTCCCCAATTAATGATGAATCAATAGAATTTTCAATTAACACAGATAGACATATAGAAGCTGGTAAGGAAATGTATATGTTTGTTAGGCCTGAAAAAATCAAATTATTTGATACTAATGGAAATATAATACAATGATTTTACAAAACATATGTACCTTCACTGGCTTCAACTAAAGTATAAGATGCCTTATATTTAAACTCTTTTGTATAACTTTGATAAACTTTTTTAGCAATTTTTTCTGAATTTTCTTTGCCACTCAATATTATAGCAGATCCACCAAAACCTGCTCCTGTTAGTCTAGCCCCATAAGCTCCATACTTAAGAGCTTCATTTACTACAAAATCTAGTTCTGGGCTGCTTACCTCATAATTTGTAGCTATATCTCTATGAGCTTCCACAAGAATTTTACCTAAACTCACATAATCATGGTTTTTAAGACAATCCATTGCCATTAATACCCTTTGGTTTTCTCTAATTATGTAACCCATCCTTTTCTTATGCAATAGTGGTAACTTATCTAAATCCTTTTCATTTATTTCTTTAGAAGAATTCTTTTTTAAAATCCCTAATGACTCTTCTACAATTTTCTTTCTATTGGCATATTCACTATTCGCTAATTCTCTTTTTATCCCTGTATTAAAGACAATGATTTGTAATATATCTGGAAAGGGTATATACTGATATTTTAATGTTTGAGTATCTAAAAATATTGCATATCCTTTCTTCCCAAAGGATACCGCAAATTGATCTAATATACCAGATGGAACCCCAACGAATTCATTTTCAGCTTTTTTTCCTATTAATGCCATCTGTAGGCGATCTAGCTTTAATTCATAAGTATGATTTAATGCTGCTGCTATAGCCAATTCTAGGCTAGCGCTTGAGCTTAGGCCTGATCCTATAGGTAAGTTTCCGCTAATTTTACCATTTATTGGCCCAGGATTTAACCCCATATCATGCATTACTTTATATACTCCTATTATATAATCAAGCCAACTATTGGTTTTAGATTTAATATTAGCTAAATCAAACTCCTTTGTCTCATTATAAGCTTCTGAATACAAAACTAATTTATCACTCTTTTCATAATCAATTATTGTATATAAATTAATAGCTATAGGCATTACATATCCATACGAATAATCTGTATGCTCTCCTATTATATTAACCCTTCCAGGGGAATAAACTCTATTCATTAACTTCACCACTAAACACAACTTCCATTTTTTTCAATATTAATTTTTTTGCAAGCCTCTTTTAATTTTTTTGCATTCTCTTCAGGGATTCCATCATAAGTAAAATCCCAAGTACTCATTTCAATACCCGCAGCATACTTTATCTTATCTTTGTCTCTTAGTATGGGATATATTTCTAAATGCATGTGAAAATAATTTTCGAATCTTCCTCTAAAGGGTGCCTGAATCAATGCAAAAGAATATGGCATTTCCCTATCAAAAATTGAATTTAAAACTTTTAAGGAAATTTTTAAAGAATCAGCAAAATCTAAAATATCGTTATCACTTAATTGAGTCATATATTGCACATGTTTTTTAGGATATATATGTATTTCATAGGGCCAGCTAGCAAAATATGGTAAGAATGAAATAAAGCTGTTATTTTGATAAAAAACTCTTTCTCTTGATTCCAACTCTTCATCTTTTATTCTACAAAATATACATTCATTGTATCTATTGAAATACCTTCTAGAGTTTCTCACCATGTTTCTTATTCTTAGCGGAATAAATGGTAATGCGTAGTATTGACCATGAGGATGGGTCAAGCTTACTCCGATTTCTTCACCTTTATTTCTAAAAATCATCAAATATGCTATTCTTCTATCATTTTTATACTTTTCAGTAATCTTTTTCCATTGATTTAACACTTTAACTAATTGCATAATATCTAATCCATCAAGGTCTTTTACATCATGCACAGGTGTTTCAATAATAACTCCGCACTCACCCATAGCTTTTGCTTTTCTATAAAACCCATTACTTTTAACATTTTCTGCATCAAAACTTAATACTGCAAACTTATTTAGCAACACAAGTGTATCCCAACCATAGCCGGTTTCTTCGGCACCGGGACAAAATGGACAATAATTCTGAGGTCTCCATCTTCTTTCCTTTCTTATTGAGGAAACCATTATCCATTGTCCGGTTAACGGGTTATATCTTAGCTCTCTCATTTTTATTCCCAATACATAATTTATGAACTAGCTATAAATAAATTGTAGGCAACGATCTCTCATGAAAAAGCGTATTATCTTAATTTACTTAAGATTAAAGGGGTAAAAATTGAGGTTTGAATTGAAAGGAACCGAAATATACGAGGACAATTCAAAATGTTGCGATATAGAATATACAAAAAAGGAAATTATAGTTAACGGAAAATACCCATATCAATTCACCATCAAGCCAGGATTTTCTGGATATAAAATATTTCAAAATAACAAAAATATTGGAAAAGGTAAAGGGTTTGAACTAAATTTAATTTCATTTACATTAAAGCCAGAACTGAAATCCGACCAAATAATGAACATCCTTTTATCTGGTAAGGAAATAAGAATTATGGATCAAAATAATTTCATTATAGGATACATTAAGTTTGAAAACAATACTTTTACAAGCAGTTTTAGCTCTCCCTATGATATAGCCGGCGTTATCTATTTAGCATATCTCAGTGCTACAATGCACAGATCTTTGGAAACTATAAACAGGGAAGGAAAAGTTCCAGAAAGACCTATTGCTACAGTTATTGGTAATGGAAGATCAAATATAGTTAATACATTAATTATGATATTACCTATATTAATTGCTATCTTCATCGCACCTTATTCCGTATTAACTTCATATATTTTCCTTTTCTTAGCATTTATATTAGATGCATTCTTTATGGGTATTAGAAGAAATGTAAGTTATATAGCATTTTACAATGATCATATGGATGTAATAAATTCAGGTAGAAAAAAAGCATCTAAGATATCAATATCATATTCTGATATAAAAAATATTGAAATAGGAAAAAATAAGAAGTCTAAGGTAATTATAATCTTATCAAAGCCAATATTAGGAAGCAATGACAAAGATAATACAATAATATTAAGAAAAGATCCTTATGTAGACAATAATACTAAATTATCAGAATTTCTAAAAAATAAAATAGATCAAATCAATATAAAATCTACACTTTAGTTAAAATTCTGAACATAATTAATTTAGATAATTTTCAAGATCTAGCAAATATTCTCAAATCAATATGCTTAAAATTATGGATAAACCATTTAAAAGGAAAAGTTTGTATTTAATTTATAACCCATAATATGAACAATAGGATTAAACATAGTTGCAAAAAATAAGGCACACATCAAACAATTATTAAAAAGTGTATTTTTCTTTGTTCGTACCATTAGGTTTTTTAGGAACAGATCCATTTAAAAACATGTATTTTAAAGCTCCAATATAAGGTTCTGGTATTTTAAGATATTCAAGTAACCAAATCAATTTGTCTATATCATATTTTGTTCTCCTTAATTCTACATTGCAATTTTCTGTATCAAGCAAGGCATATGCCGCTCTATATATCGCTTAACAAAGGAATTTTCATCAATACTCCCTACCAATCCTAATATAATTTAAAATAAAAATTTTCCTACGTATAAAAGTATTTAATCTAGAAAAATACTATATTAGAGGTGTTTAGATATGGTTTCAGAAAAAGTCATTAATTGTTCTGGTAAAAATTTAGATATATCTACTTTAAAGGAGAAAATTTTAGAATATCTTAAATCACAAGGATTTAAGACCCAAGTATCAAAAGATTCTCCTCATGGAGTTTTAATTCAAGCACAAAAAGGAGGTTTTTTAAGAGACATCATTGCAGCAGAAAGATCATTAAACATCTTATTAACTGGAGAACCTAATAACATAGCTATTAGAATAGGGATTGGTAAATGGATACAAAATCTAGCAGTAACGGCTGTTGAGACATTGCTATTATCCGAAATCTTTATGTTTATAGATGTTCCAGAAATGCTATGGAATTTTGAAGTAGAAAATAAAATTGCCAAAGATATAAAACAAACCATTTGCGAAGAAATTTAGTTAGAATTAAATTAAACCTTAAATCTCAGTGTTATTACATAAACATTGGTGCTTTAGATTGAAATGGGATGAAGAGAGATTAAAGATTTTAAACGAAATTATATCTAAAGGAATAAACCCTTATCCTGTCAAATATAAATTTACTCACACAATATTACAAATTAAAAACGAAGCTGAAAGATATGGAAAAAAACAGCATGAGCCTTTTATGCTTAACGTTTCAACAGTGGGAAGAGTTGCAAATATAAGAAGACATGGAAAGGCTTCTTTTATAGATTTATTTGATGAAGGAGAAAGGCTTCAACTATATGCCAGAGTAAATGAATTAGGAAATAAGTATGAAGAACTGTTGCACATAATCAATAGAGGAGACATTATCGGAGTTAAAGGAGATTTATTTTATACTATGAAAGGTGAATTAACGCTTAGAATTAAGGAATATTCCTTGCTATCAAAGGCGTTATTAGAACCACCTGATTGGTCTAAGCTGAGCCCTGAATTCAGATATGCACATAGATATGTAGATTTTCTATATAATTCTAATGCAAGGGATGTCATAATAAAAAGATTTAATATAATTCAACAGATAAGAGACTACCTTTATAGGCAGGGCTTTATTGAAGTAGAAACACCCATATTACAACCAGTTTATGGAGGTGCATTGGCCAGACCATTTAAATCTCACATAAATACATTAAATGAAGATTGGTATTTAAGGATTTCACTAGAATTGTACCTAAAAAGATACATTGTAGGTGGTTTAAACAAGGTTTTTGAAATAGGAAAGGTGTTCAGAAATGAAGATATTGATGTAACTCATAATCCAGAGTTTACAATGCTTGAATTATATTGGGCCTATGCAGACTATAAAGATATTATGGATTTGACTGAAAACCTAATAAAAAATGTTGCAAAAAATATATTAAAAGAACCAATAGTTAAAAAAATAGTTAATGGAAAAGAATTCGAAATAGATTTAAATAAACCATTCAAAAAAATGACAATGTTTGATGCTCTATCAGAAGCCTTAGGAAAAAATGTTGAATCAATGAGTGACAATGAGCTTAAATTGAAGCTTGACGAAATAGGGCAAAAACCTAGGGGTAACCTATATATAAGAGGATTTATGATAGAAAAATTATTTGACAAATTAGTTGCTGATAACATAGTCGAGCCCACATTTATAATGGATTATCCGATTGAAACAACGCCTTTATGTAAACCTCATAGAAGCAAACAAGGGCTAGTTGAAAGATTTGAATTATATGTCGGAGGAATGGAGCTAGCAAACGCTTATTCAGAGTTGAATGATCCAGTTTTACAAGATAATTTATTTAGAAAAGAATTGGAATTGATGAAAAGGGGTGATGAAGAAGCACATCCATACGATGTGGATTTTGTCAGAGCAATAAGCTATGGCATGCCTCCAACAGGTGGGTTGGGAATCGGTATAGATAGATTGGTAATGTTATTAACCCAAGTTTATAGTATAAAAGAAATAATACCATTTCCGATGATTAGCTCAAAGCTTATAGAAGAAGATTCTAATTCTTTTTAATTATAGATAAAAGCAACAATAATAATCCAGCAAGACTAAACAATAACAAATATGACCCACTCATTAATAATCCTTTTGTTAATATGACTGAAAAAATAATTCCTCCAAAAATTCCTCCAAGTGCCTTACCAGTATATAAAATCGCATTATTAGATGTAGAGTATTTTATGCCAAAGACATCCCCTATAAATGAAAAATACAGAGGTATCATAGAACCATCAAATATGCCTATAATAATGGATGAAACAACAAATTGCTTTAATATTATTAAAAAGCTACCTATAATTACTAAGACTAGGGCTATAATCATTGTTTTAATCCTACCTATTTTATCTGAAACATAGCCAAGTATTGGTCTACCTAAGCCACTAAATAAAGCAAACGAACTGATTAGCAAAACTAATATTCCCTTAGACGATCCGCTAGCCAAATAATATAATGAACTAGATAATGATAAAAGGGGAACTACGGATAATGCATAAGAAAAATAAATTAGCCACCATTTACGCATTGTAATAATTTTTGTTGGGCTAATCCCAATTAAGCCTTTACTTGGATAATCTGATAAGTATAAAAGAATTGGTAACAAAATCAACTCAATTAAACCTATAATTAGCATAGGTTTTTTAAAAGATGTAAATGTTGATATTAATGGATCAGCTATAAAAGAACCAAGACCAAATCCTAAGGAAATAAGACCGGTAGCTAATCCTCTATTAATTTTAAACCACTTAACTGCTAAATTTGATGCTATCATATATAAAATTCCTTCGCCAGCACTACCAATGGACCAAAATAAATAAAAACTATATAAATTTTTACTAAACGATGTTCCTAAAAACCCAATAGAAGATGCTAATGAAGAAAATATACCTATAATCTTTGGACCATGTTTATCTGCTATTATACCTCCAATTATTTGAAAAATTGTAGAAAAAATCGTAAACAATGTGAAAGCAACAGAAACTTCTTGGATAGATACCGATAGGCCTTTATATAAAAGTGGTGATAGGGCATTCCATGAGTATTGATATAAAGAATTAAAAGACATTATAATGAAGCCAATTATAATAAATTTATTGCTCTTATTCAATCCAATCTACCTTAGTTCACTTTAAATCAAAAAAGCTATAAGAGTTAAAAAAGCTATTGGAGCAAAAAATAAATATAAGTTATTTAAAGAAAAGGTGCTAATAGCAAATGATGCTATTACTGGAGAAAAAAATTCCGCAATTCCAGAAGATGTTGAGAATATGTAATTTCCTATATATAAATCATTTTCATTTAAAGATTTATATGCTTTATACAATGAAACTGGATATATAAATGCATGAGGTAAAGAAAATATCAACAAAGATATAATTCCCAAAAATAAATTTCCGGTATTGATCAATAGAAACAATATAGGTAAGGAAAATATTGATAATATTTCATATAAATTAATAGTTCTTTCATTTAAATGCAAAGATTTGTACCTAAATATTGTTGAAATTAAAAACATAAAAAATAAAAAAAGCATTATATAAGAAGGATTTAATTTATTTTTATATTCTTCGTATATACCCCAATAAGAGATCATTAATGGCAATAAAAATGAATAAAAAAAGTTTACCAAGTAACTTTTTAAAAATTCTTTATTTTCTATAATTTTTAAAAATTCTTTAAAACTAAAATTTAATTTAAAAACATTATTACTATTTAAATTCAATCTTAAAGAAAAAATTAAAGAAAAAATTAAGTAAAAAACTGTAATTAGAAAGACATATTTAATATTTAATAATTTTATGACTACTGAGGAAATTAATGTACCTAAAATCAATCCTATTGATAGACCTAAAGAATAGAGGCCTATACCTGTATAATCCCTTGATTCAACCAAGGTATGCATTAAAGGTGCTATTAATACTGATATTACTCCTAGACCAATTCCTAACAATCCTATAGAAGCATAAATAAAAATTATTTGCTTAAAATTAATTAAAAGCAATAATCCCATCAATGCAATAATAAAACCAATAATAAAAGTCAATCTTTTTTTCTCTACAAAGCTTGATATTATAGATCCTATACCATTAGAAATCCATAATATTGCTATGGCTATTGATGCAATTTTAGGAGAAAATTTTAAACCGATTAAATACAATGGAACAACAGATTGCGCTATTATAGAACTGAACCTAATCGAAGATGTAGATAATAACAATATTTTTAAATCGGACCCTATAGATTTCATGTTACATACCAGAAATCACTTCTTCATAAACTTTCTTAATTTCATTCCCTATGGTCACTGGATTGTGCCTTTCTTTAACTAATTCTTTACTCTCCTCTGAAAATGATTTCCTTAGTTTTTCATTTTCAATAATTAAGCCCATGTATTTATAATAGCTATCTTCATCATATCCCATAAAACCTGTTTTTCCATGAATTATTGTTTCACCGATTGAGTTTATATTTGATACAACTGATGGTATTCCATATGACATTGCTTCTACGATAGTTAAAGCATATGCATCTGATCTAGTTGGTAAAAATAAAACATCCGATGCAGGCAATAACTTATTATATAGCATATCATCGCTTGGATTTTGATAATAATAAATATTTTTATTTTCTTGCACAAGCTTTCTTATGTTATTTGGCAAGGATCCTACATAAAATAACTTTATGGTATCAAAATCTTTCAATAATCTATAAAATACTTTTAGAACCATATCTCCTCCTTTTCTATAAAAATCCCTTCCTATATAAATTACATTAACACCTTGATGCTCTATTTTTTTATGAACTTCCATAGGCAAATGAACTACTTTAACTTTGGAAGAATCCACGCCATCCTTTATAAATCCTCTTCTTGCCCATTCCGACCAAGTTATTATACCCCTACATAGGGAGAAATTTAGATAATAAACTAAAAAATCTAGTGCCCTATTATAGGTAAATCCTTCATAACCATAGTATTGTTTTAAAAATTGGCTTGGACTTTCATCATTTTCATGAATCCAAGGTTTATTGTATAAATAAAAATTCCAGAAGAATGAGTGAATTATATTTTCATCTCTTACCATAGGCTGCGAAAAACCTTTATATATTAAGTTAAATATTACTTTAAAGAAATTGTTCATAGTGTATTCATACTGAGAAATATTACTAGCTACTTGGGTTAGATCTTTAAATAGTGTATACTTTACACCTTCAGGAGGATATTTAAATCTCAAGTAAGATCCTCTTCTTATTTTATTCGTTCTTTTATCCATTTCAGACACTAGTAATACCTTCATTTAAATCATCTCATGGCTTCATCAAGAAATGGACCAAATTCTTTCATAATTTCTTCTCTAGTTAGGATTTTCATATATTCTTCAGGCATTGGGAAAGATTCATTCCTCATTATTACAGAACTTCTCCATTTAACTGTTGGATATATTAGCTCTCTCATAGCAATGGCTCTATCCTTAAACTTTATCACATCTTCAAATATTTCTCTTATCACATCTTTTATATCTTTCTTTCTTGAAAATCCTAGTGAGGGTAATATTTTGTGCTCAACATTATAATAATGTTCTTCCGCCTCAACTCTTGGATTTTCAATTCCTTTTAGCTTTGGCTTCAACCCATATTCATTTGCTACCTCAATAACTTTTTCAGCTAGCTGTAAGGTATTGTATATTTCATCTAGTTGATTTACTATTCTATATTCGCCTTGTTTTGGTGGATTTTCAAGCAATAAAGTGAGAGCATTAATGCTATCATATAACGACAAAAATCCCCTAGTTTGTTTTCCTTTACCATAAATCAATAACTCGTTTAAAAGAACAGCTTGAACAACGTATTTATTTATAACAGTACCCCAATTAGAGTCAAAATCAAGCCTTGTAGCTAAGGAATAATCTACAATATCATCTGTTCTAGTACCATAAACGACTCCTTGCATCACATCTGTTGCTCTTATATTATATAGTTTATTAGCAAGCAATAAATTATATGTATCAAATATCTTAGTTAAGTGGTAGTAGCTTTGCCCAAATCTAGGATACATTACTTTTGCCTTTCTCCCGTTTAATTCTATTTCAATGTCTCCTTCTGTTATATCAATTCCAGGAGTCCCGTATTCTCCCATTGTTCCCATTTTTAATAGATGAGCCCCAGGAACATGCCTTGCCATTGAAAACATAATATTTATGTTAGCGACTACATTATTCATCTCAGTATATAAAACGTGCTCTTGGTCTACCATACTAAATGGTGCACTTCTTTGTTGAGCCAGATGAACAACTGCTTCTGGTTTATGTTTATTTATTATTAAATCAACCTGCTTAGGATCTCTAGCATCAACTGCCTCAAACTTTAAATTGTCTCTATTAAAAAATTCTTTATAATAATACATCCTCTCTGCCATAGATTTTATTGGTATTAAGGAATCTGATTTAACAGACTTCACAAGCTTTCTAGTTGAAAAATTGTCAACCATTATTATCGGTATATCATACCTTACTCCAAGATGTATAGCAAGTGGCCATCCTATGTAACCATCAGCGCCGAATATCATTATTGGTCCTTTCATTTTAATTTCCCCCTAGATGAAATCTAAATTTTGAAAATATATACAAATAAGTACAACTGGTCTATACGCTGCGTCTATTTACAATTCCACAAAATTTTTACTTTTTGATAAAATTACAAAATCTTATAACATCTTATTGGAAAAGATAAATTATAAATTTACTTTGAAGTATCATATTTGCCATTTATTCTTACCTATTTTTATGGGTTTCCTCAGATATATTTTTGTTATTTTTTAAATTTATAGCTTAATTATTTATCATAGAGATAGCCCAAAGCCCCTTAAAAATGATTCTACTTTTTTTAATTCTTTAATAAATTCCTTCCCCCTATCTGTTAAGATAAAGAATCTATTATCATTATCATTTATTTCATTTATAAATCCTTTTTCTTTTAGCTCATCAATATATTTCAAAAGCCTATCATATGGGAGATTAGCACTATACATAATCCTAGTTAGTCTTACCTTTTCCTCGATTTCAATTGTTTCTAATATGTCTAGATATATCTTTACTCTTGATCTATTTTTCTTTTGTTCTGCCAATATGACCACTCCTTACTAAGAAAACCAACAATAGCAAAAATCCTAGGAATTGTATTATATTAGCTATTAAGTAGTAAAAATCGGAAAATATTAGCGATGAAAATAGAAAAGTTATATGTGACACTAACATTAGAAAGAAAGACAATAACACCAGCAATGAAAATGAGCTTCTATCTCTAACATGAACTAAAAAGCCTAAAAAGACAATAAATCCCAAAAGTAAAATTATTATTAGCTGAGAAGCATCAAATATGTATGCTCCCAACAAAAGATATTCTCTTTTCTTTATTACAAAATAAGTTAATAAAAAGCCTAAAGCGCTTTTGGACCAATAAGCTTCTCTTGAGTAACCTACTGTTATTATTAAATATGCAGCCAATTGTAATATCAAATACATTACTGATGATATATAAGTTAGCCTAATGTCTTCTCTGATTCTAGCGAAGTTAAATCCTAACAATAACATAATAAAACCTTGTATAACTAATCCTATGCCCAATAAAATAAACCCTAGGCTTATATAATCTAAAATCCTTTCTTGAATTAATCTATTATATTTATACGATACATAGCTAACAGATAGACCCACTATACCGCTTATTATATCTAATATCGCATTTGTATCAAGATATATAATTGGCGGACCATTTGCTGGACTAAGTATCATCCTTTTCCCCTAATATTTATTTTTGTAACGCATTTATAAGGTCTACAATTTAATTAAAATTACTTATCAATAATTATTTTTACTTCTTCAATAACTCTATTAATTATTTACTTCTTTGGGAAAATTTACCTTAATTAGGCATGTATTTAATAAAATCTCTTTATAATTAGCATAAAGTACATCATCCATTAAGTTAATTATTTCATTTAACTTATTTGAACTGTAATCTACATAAAAATTCTCATATATTAATGATTTCATTGAAAATCTAGGTCTTAAAGGTGGATTTTCTTTTGAAACCCTATTGTTAGTCCAAATAATGTATATAATCTTTCTGGTAATTTAAGTATTTCTATAATTTCTTTAGATACATCTTGAATACTTCCTATAAAGCAAATATCATAGCCAAGAGATTCTGTTTGCGGCCAAAGCAACATTTATTGAAGCAAATATTAATGATGCAAAATCGTTTTCAGAAGAAATTATGTCAAACATACCCATTATTTTTTATTTTTATAAAGATTAGCTAAAAATATGAAAATCGGAAGCATCTTCTATATTGCTTTTGCTTTTGTAATTTCTGAAATCTTTTTTAAAACAGTTATCCTAATAGCTGTCCATAGATGAAGGCTTGTAATTGTTAAAGCTCTTTGTGCTGATTTTAATATTAAATCTAAGTCATCTCTAGGTATTTTCTTATTTGGTTTATATTTTCTTATTGATCTATGATTTAAGATAGTTTCAATAGCATCTAACTCTCTCACCTCACGCATAAAAATAGGAAAAAAGCCTGATAAAGTAAGGACAAACCTTAATTTTCGGTGAAAGAAAGGGCTGATCTTTAATATATATTTAATATATATATTTAAGCTTAAATATAATAAAATGCCAATGTTATTTGGCGAACAAACTTGAGCGAATTTAAAATAAAGGAAAAAACTTATCTTAGTTTAAACGATCCTTTCTTTAATGAAATATATGAAGTTGAAAATGGTATTCCAGTTTTTAAATATTTTTTAAATGGGGAATGGAGAAAGAGCGATGATAGGTCTAAAATATTTTCCCCAATAGATTATAATATAATTGCATATTTATCTAGGCCCAGTGAAAATGAGGTAGAAAAAGCAATTAATGAAATGTATAAAGTTGGTAAATGGAAAATAAGAGATCTGCCAGGGGATCAAAGACTAAAGGCTATTGAAAAAATGGCAGATCTCTTAGAAAAACATAAAGATGCTATAATAGATTCTTTAGTAATAAATGCTGGAAAACCTTATAACTCTGCTAAAGGAGAGGTTGATGCAACAATAGAAAGGCTAAGAAAGGCTCCGCTAGATCTGAGAAAAATAGTAGGAGATTTAATACCGGGAGATTGGAGTACTGAAGCACTTGAAACAGAGGCATTAATTAGAAGGGAACCATATGGAATTTCTTTAATAATAATACCATTTAACTATCCTTTATTTGATAGCGCAAATAAAATAACATATACAATTTTACCTGGAAATGCACTAATCTTAAAGCCTCCCAGTTCTGATCCTATACCATCTCTATTTTTATTAAAAATAGCATTGGAAGCAGGAATTCCTAAGGAAAGCATAGGCTTAATTACCATACCTGGAAGATCTATGTCTAAGGTTATATCTAATAATAAGATAAGTATCATTAATTTAACTGGCAGCACAGAAACTGGCATAGAAGTAATGAAAGAAGCTGGAGTTAAACAATTTATAATGGAACTTGGAGGTGGAGATCCGGCTATAGTATTAAGTGATTCGGATGTAAATTGGGCCGCAGAAAGGATTTCCCTAGCAATAACTAGCTATAGCGGGCAGAGATGCGATTCTGTTAAACTAATATTAGCAGAAAATAACATATACGAAGAACTCAAAAACAAAATAGTTAATGAGCTATCCAAAGTCAAGATAGGAGATCCAAGAGATAAAAGCGTTAGCATGGGACCTTTAATTGATAAGTCCAGCGCGGATCAATGGGAAGAAGGAGTAAAAGATGCCATAGCTAAGGGGTGCAAAATAATATATGGAGGGAAAAGAATTAATGAAACCTTCATAGAACCTGCTTTAATAGAATGCGAACAAATAGATAAAATCAAAGATCTAATTACATATAAAGAAGAAATATTTTCATCCATAGCAATAATAACCAAGTTTAACGATTTAAATCAAGCAATAGAACTTTCAAATGGCAGAAGGTATGGATTAGACGCATCAATCTTCGGTAAGGATGTAAACAAAATTAGAAAGTTGGTTAGATTCCTAGAGGTTGGAGCTATTTACATTAACGATATGCCAAAGCATGGTATCAATTACTACCCCTTCGGAGGGAGAAAGGATTCAGGTATAGGTAGAGAAGGTATAGGATATAGTATCGAACAAGTGACAGCAATGAAATCAATTGTATATAATTATAAAGGGAAAGGGGTATGGGATTATATCTAATCTTTTCTGCAATAAAACGCGAGGTTTATCTTTATTTTATAACCTATATAATTGCAAAGAAGATTGCATAGCCTAAATCAAGAAATGTGCTATTAAAAAATAATATCTTGGTTGACAAATTTAATTTTATTTTAAAAATATTTTTATACGAGTATTATTTAAATTATAGGGGGATTAAGTTGAGATATGTAGATTTGCATGAAGATTTTGGTTATTCGGCCTCGTTGGGAAATGATTTAATAAAAGGTGACTATCAATCAGATTTAAATAAATTAAAAGAACTTGAAGACGTCTTAATATTTTCAGCAGTCTTTCCGGCTATGGAAAACTTACATAATTCTATAATGTATTTCCAATCGATAGTAAATCAAGTTAAAATATTTTATAGGCTTGAAGACAATGGATTAATAAAAATTGTAAGAAATAAAAACGATCTGGAAAAAGAAGGCATAAAATTCTTAATAAGCCTAGAAGGAACCGATGCATTAACAGATCCTTACGATATACTTTTTTTAAAGGAGCTTAATTTTAAATCTATAGGCTTAACATGGAACTATGATACAAAATTTGCAGCATCGTGCATGTCAAAAAAAGACTATGGTATAACAGGTCAGGGAGAAGAATTAGTTAAATTGGCAAACAAACTCGGGATAATTATAGATTTAGCTCATGCCTCAAAGCAAACACTGCTTGATGTAATCAGCATAACAAATAAGCCAGTTATAGTTTCTCACACAGCATACAGAAAGTTAAAGGACCATCCAAGAAATCTAGATGATGAAGAAATAGAAGCAATAGTCAAAAATAAAGGAGTTATAGGAGTAATGGCTTGGGAAAAAGTTTTACCTGAACCATCTATTGATGGTTATCTAAAAGTAATAAATGAAATAGGAGAAACTTATGGATGGGATTATGTAGCAATAGGTACTGATTTTTTGGGTATGGAAAACACAATTAAGGGATTTGAAAATATTTCTTTAATTACAAAAATTGGAGAATCAATAAAAGATAATGCAGATAAAGTATTATGGAAAAATGCTATGAGAGTTATTAAAGAAAATCTAAACAGCTAATTATAAATATTTCGATTTAACAAAACTTTAATTTCCCCTTCTTAAAAGTAAAATTCTCCTCTTTTCAATTTATATACATAAACATTGCATTAATAAAAGTTAATGTTGATCACTTTAAATAATTCCAATAATCCTCAATATCATGACTCTCTTTACAAACTTTATTTACTGGATTTCAAACTGATCCCTTTTTAACATAATGTATAATTTATTTCAATGCCATATAAATAGTTGCTTTACTAGTATAACTACTAGGTTCTGGCATATGAGGTGTTAACAATACACAAGATGACTATTGCTTATCTAATTATTTAAAAAACAAACCTTAAAAGCATTACCCAGCCTTAAAGGCGAGGTTAGCCGTTTATTTTACCCTATCATTTTTTACCTATCTTAAATGGATAAACTTTCTTGCAATTTTGTTGATGTATTTATTTTTTTATCAAATCACTTGTTTTGTTTCGGCATATATTTATATAAAGATAATGCCATATCTCTTCTAGAAGAGCTTTTAACCCAGACATTACCCTCTCCTTTAATGTTGACAAAAAACAATCCTTCGTCGCCAAATAACATTGTTTTTAATCCACCAACCCTTGTTATACCATAATCCATATTGCTTTCAAAGGCTATCAAATGAGATGCTTCTATATTTAATTCATCTCCTCTATTAAGATGTATTTGATTAACTTGTCCAACAGAATGCAAAAATACAGATCCATTACCTTCTAACTTTGCTAAAAATATGCCCTCTCCCCCAAAGATACCCGCTGTTAAGCTCCCCAATTTAGCATCATACCTTACTGAATTATCGCATGATAAAAATGAATCATGTTCTGCTAAAATACCATTTCCATTTAAATCTACTTTAATTACTTTTCCAGCTAAAGGAGAAGAAAGTGCAATTTTGCCTGGACCCTTGGCTTCTAGCAAGAAAAATGATGTACCTGTTATTTCCCTTTTAAGGGCACCAAATAACCCGCCTTGCATTTTAGCATTTAATGATACAGTTTTATCTTTATAAATTATGTGCCCTCCATCTACAAATACTTCTTCACCCATTTCCAAGCTTACTAAAAGATATTGCATTTCACTTCCTATTATGTCATATTTAACCATTTTATTCCCCAAAAATAAATTGTATAATTCTATTTTTAAATTAATACGAAAAATATATTAATAAATTTTAAAAACTAGAGCTTTATTAAAAGCCCCCTTTTACTGGGGGGAGAATAGAAATAAAGTCTCCTTCTTTTAGTAATAACTTACTATTAGGCTTAATGGATCTTCCATTTAGCAATAATAATGCATCTCCATTAGCTATCCCTTTAATTATTAGATCTCCATGTTCTTCCTTTAAAAAACTTAATAGATCGTCTATAGCACAATTATCATTAACATCCAGCTCTTCTTTATTAGTTTTTGCTATCCTAGTATATTCGCCCCCATACATTACTGTAATTTTCATTTAAATTCCCTTTTAATTATAGTTAAAAACTTATGAAACTCTTTATTTCTTCATAGCTTAATAAAACTTCGGACAACTCTTTTAAAAAAATTGATGCCATTGCGCCATCAAGAATTCTATGATCGAATGTTAAGCTCATCCATGATGTATTTGATATTTTAATACTAGATGTTAATTCATCATATGTTGGTTTTTTCACTATTCTACCAACACCTAAAATTCCAGTTTGAGGTGGATTAATTATAGGTGTAAACGAATCTATTCCAAACATGCCCAAATTAGTTAATGTAAAGGTTCCTCCTTCAATATCATCTAAAGTAAGTTGCATCTCTCTAGCTTTATCACTTAATTCTCTTAAATTTTCAGAAATCTGAAGTAATGATTTTGATGTAATGTCTTTCACAACTGGAACAACAAGACCATAGTTTGTAGAGACAGCTATTCCTAAATTTACTGGCGATATTATTTTTATTTTATTATCTTCTAAAACAGCATTAAGATATTGATTTTCCTCTTTTTCTAATAATTTTCCAATTATTTTTGCTAAAATTTCTGTATATGTAAACTTATAATTATATTCTTTGCTGAATCTATCTTTAGCTTCTATCAAGCCATCTACTATGATTTCACTCATCAATGTTAATTGAGCCGTATCATGAAGACTTCCTGTCATTCTTTCGGCAATTGTTTGCCTTATCGGATCAAATTCTATAATTTTTTTAACAGGCAATCCACTCTTAGTAACGAAATTAGATTGCATGTATTAAACTCCCTCCTATCTAATGGGTTTTAATTTCTAAATTATTAAATATTACTCTTTATTATTTAATCAAAACTTTGATTTCCTTTAGCTTGAAGAGTGAGGCTTATTATATTTTATGTCGTTGACAACAGTTTCCAATAAACCATGAAGCTTACATATCTTGAATACAATATTAATTATGATGCTAAGACCTAAGGAAGTTTGCCAACGCTTAGGTATATCTTATTGCACATTGAAAGAATATGTAAAGAGGAGAAAAAAATACAATCCTTTGCTTCTAAACATGGTAGAAAAGGTAAGGAGCTATTGAAGAAGTACTCCCATAGGGGAAAAAACGCGTTAAGGATTATGTTCATAAATTTGTAAACAAGTTGTTAAAGATGCAT
>JBMFKU010000002.1:0-127577 GCA_049971805.1 Caldisphaera sp. | reverse complement strand
GGGAGGAAAGCCTCTTTTTATTCCCATGTCAACCGGACACAATTAATGAAACACTACCGAGGGTGAAAGATGAATCGTTTTAGATTAAGCCTTTTTGTCGTTGTGGTTCTTTTTTTTATTATTTCTTTTACGTAGTTTACTATTCCTTCTAAATCTTCTTCATTGTAATTATATTCTATTTTACTATTACTTATGATTTCTTTCACAACAGGAACCAATAAATAACCATATAATTTTATAGTTAATTTATTGTTCCTATATTGATTTTCATCTATATCCAATACTTCTCTTAGCTCTAAATTTGTCTCATTAAAACAAAACTTTTCTAAAATTTTTGCTCCATCTTTTGGTGTATTGGCAAAAACTGCACTAAACATTTTAACCCCAGAAGGTATTCCTAACGAAGGATAATCATGCTTAATTATATCATATACATCTCTAGCCGTTCCATCGCCGCCCACAAAAATTAATAAATCGACTTTATCTAGCATCTCTTTAACGCAATTCTTTGTATCATTAGATGTAGTATCATTGCCATCTGTACATTTAATTTTTTCATAATTATTTTTAAACTTACTTTTTAAAATAACTTCTTCTCCCATAACCCCTGTTGGTACAATAAGTTTAACTTGGACTCTAATGTTATTAAGAAATTCTATAGCTCTTTGAGATGATACCGGTTGAGCTCCCATTTCTTTCGCTTTTCTATAGGATTCTCCATCTGTTCCCTTTAAACCAAATCTTCCCCCCATACCAGCTATTGGATTTATTATTAGACCGATATTTTTCATGTATATCTCAACCTTTTTTTCAACTCACTAATATTTATACACCTATAAGCATTCGTTCTTTCTCCATTAAGTATCTTATTTATTTCTTCTAATACACAATCATAATTCAACAAATTTGATTCTTTTCCTAAAACCTTAATCATCTTAAATAAATTCAGAGCAGCATTAACATCATTTTCTTGCGCTTTAGCTAAAGCTCCCATATACAATACTACCAACTGTATTGTAACATCATTATATTTTCTCCAAGGTATTTCCATAAATGTATGAGCAAGCCAAAATAATTCTTTATTAATATAATCCATAAAGTATTCTAGTTCTTTACCTTGCTTTACTTCAGGCTCTCCAATATATAAATCAATTATTCTTAATCCTAATATTGATGTAATTTTATTTCTTATTTTTTCAGAATCTTTACAAAATACTACTAACTCAACATGGTTAGTTGCTACTCTAATGCCATGAGGGCAATTTAATTCTTTTATCTTATTTTTTAAGTAATTAACATCTTTCGGAGTATATTTTTTATTTTCTAAGATATACAATACCCTATCCATTTACTAATCCCTCTGATCTCTCTCCCGCCCTGAAGGGCGTGTTCTCGAGGTCTTGAGTGTTACTCCCCTTTATGATACTTGATTCCTCCCTATGTGAGAGTAAAGTTGCTCCAACTCCTCATCTTTATTTGACCTAAGAGAGAAATCTTGCCCTCCTTTTTCTTTAATTTGGTAACGAGTAGAGACTTACCTTATATAGTGAAGAATACCCTTGATAGCTATTCATATCTAATTATTTAAAAAACAAACCTTAAACTTTACCCCCGCCTTAAAAGGCAAGGTTTACAGCTTAATTTATCACTTCAACTTTACTATGATAAAAACCTTAATAATTTTATTATTAAATAAGTTTTAAAATATAATATAAAAATACTTTCTTTATTTACTGACTGAAAAGAAAAATTTAATGATAATATTAACAAGATTAATTTTAAACTTTATTGACTTTTAAAAAGTTTCATTAATAATAGTTAATTTTAAACACCGAGTCACATTTTAAACTAAATTTATATATTGGGATAAAAGATGAGAAATCTAAGTGAAATATTAGGAAGCGTTATAGTAATAGCTATAATGGTAACATCTATAGTATCATTATACATGATAACTCAAAACTCGCTAAAAAAAGCTATTAGCTATTCTAATTATGAATCAGAAAGAATTTATGAAGAATATAACAGACCATTAATGAGCATATCATTAAACAACTCCAATGTTTATCTTACATTATTTACATCTTATCCAATTAATATTTCATATATTATTATAAATGAAGGAAACTATACTATAATTAAAGATATAAATAAAATGGTTAATTCTAGTGCAAGTTTTAATTTAATTAAAGACTATAATTGCAGTAAAAATTTAAGTATCTATGCCGTAACTGGCGATGGTGTTATATACCAGTATAACCCCTATTTTGATCCTAATCTAAATAAAAATTTAAATCTTCAAGGCCTTAACTATTTTTCTTGCGACTTTTTAAGAGATAATACGCCATATAATTATAGCTACAACTTAAATAAAATTATTTATTCTGGTTATTATATTATTTCTTTAAATCCTCCTTTAATTAATTATGATATAATAAATCCATATAGCCATATTAATTTTAAAATTAGCGGATCCTTAAATAATAATCTTAATGCAAAAATCAATGTTAATAATAGCACAATTTATATAAACGGGAACGGGATAACTAAAGTTTACAATTTTTATATAAGGAATTTAGCGATAAGTCTTTATTTAATAACCATTTATGAATCCCCATATTTTATGATGAGTTTTTATTTATATTCTCCAAATATATCTTATTATAATTTAATTGCAAATGAATACGGAATTATAACTTTTACGGCAAATTTCCTTCAAATGCCAATTTTATTAAATAACGCCCCTGTTATCGCTGCATGGAGCTTTAATTCAAAATACAGCGGAAGTTTTATCTATTCCAATATATTAATAAATGGGGCAAATAATGAAGCAACATATCAAGGAAAAGGCTCTGTTTATGGCAATATAATTTCTCCAGGTCTGCTTCTTTTTTACTATTCTAATATAGCATCTTCCCAAACATTTGCTATCAATGGTAGCATTATAATAAACAGTATATGGGTATTGAAAGCCCATAAGTCTTATCAAGTAATTCCATATGCACCTTTATTTTATAATTCTATAACTCTTAATCAAAAATTAAATAATATGGAAAGTTTACTGTCATATTTTAATATAAATGATAATTCAAACAATCAATATATATTGTTTGAGACAAATGTTGGAAATGTAAGCAGAATAGTTAAAAATTATGTTCAATTATTTCAAGCAGACTATAATCATGCATATCTAGTTTCTAATCCTCAAGAAATAATATTTTCAACAACAATTCCTGGATATATTTTAAATAAAACAGCAAACAACGATTATTACCTAATTTTAAAAGAAGCTAATATTTCACCAACATTGTTTTCCAATATAACATTAATCAATATTAGTAATGGCATAAATAAAGGAATTCTATTATTTACACCATTAAATCAATTTATCGCAATAATATTAAGCAAAAATCTAACAATTAACGATTCTAATACATTAAACTTAATAGATGGAATTACATATGATACTACATGTAAATACAATATCTTTTATCCAATAAATAATTTTGTAATAGAAAATAATGACATCTTATATAATACTAATTTTTCACTAAATGTTCAAAATGGGTTATATTTGTACCAATGCTACTACAATGAAACAATGTCATCATTCAATCTTGCATATGTTTCATAAACTTGAAAAATATATGTTTTTTGACATTTACTTAAAAAATAGAATCGATCGGTGTAAATAATGAGCGAAGAACAAGAAATAGTATACGACAACAAGAGATGGGAATTGTTTACCCTTAAGAGAAAGAGAGCAGAGAATATAGTTAAAGCCATTTTAGATTTAAATTTAAACATTTATATTATTGGTAGCCTTGCAAGAGGTGATATAAAGGAAAGTAGCGACATAGATATAGTTATATTGGAAAGCTTTTCTCCGTATAGAATAGAAATTTCTTTAGAAAACAAGGGTTTCCATATTTTTAAAAAGGAAATCATACAAGCTACGCCCAATTATACTCCAAAGGCTTACATCTTTCTAGATGCATTTGATAAAGAAGTTATAAGTTTTCCACTTTTTAAGCTTAAACCTAGAGAAGCAGAGTTTTATAAATGGGGGGGTCAAATATCTTATTCAGAAATAATATCCAACAAAAGAGTTCCTGGAGTAAATAAAGAATTAAGATTAATTATACCGACAGAAAGGGGGCATATTGAAATGCCTATACTTGGTAGAGAAAATGTAGTTGCAAAAAAATTAAATATTGATATATCTACAATACTTGAAAGAGAAAGAGTGTTATCTAGAAGAAAGGAGATAGGAAGAACAGGTGTTTTCTTAAAGTATGAAGTTCCATTAAATGAATCTATTGAAGATGGAATAAGGAATTTACTTAGGAAAAACCATTTCTTCAGGAAATTCGTAGAAAATCCTTAATAATATTTTTTAAATATATAGCACATTAAATTAAAGATTTTTTAACAATCCTTGCATTTCTTTTTAATCTAATTTCATGAAGAGCATCAGCAGCAAGCTTCATTGCATCTCTAGCTTTAGGTGCAAGGGCTATACCAGCTTTAAGGTCATCTATACTAATTAATTTTAAAACTAAATCATCATAATCGTCATGAGGCAACAAAACCAATATATTATCTCCTCCTAAGTATTGTGCAAGTCCACCTCTTTCCTGTGAAATTTCATTTATTCTTTCCAAGATACTTAAGATTCTTGCATATGTTTTAAATGTACCTAGCTTTTGTGTTATAGGAGTTAAACCATTTAAATCAATATGGCTCACTATAACGTATTCTTTTTCTGATTTGCCAAAATGACCTGTTTTTCCTGGGTCAATGTCGCTCATATACAGCCATGCATTATTTTCAGCTTCAATAGGTGTTAAACCAATATGGCTAGATAATCTTACTGCAACTGGAGATAAAGATGAAACTGTTTCCAATATATCTTTTTCATTTTCTTCATTCAAATTACTTGCAACAATAGTCATATAATCGAATCTTAATGGTAAAACAAATCCTCCATATTTAGTTGTTATTTTTTGAGACTCTGAATAAATTTTTGCTTGTGTTTCTTGTATTTTCCATTCCCTGTCAGTTCCAATACTTTCAGTCCATTCCCTATACCCTATTTGCTCTATTATTGCAATTCTGATCATTTCTATCTCCTATTATATATTTCATTCTATATTTATAACTTTTCCTTCATATTTAGTAGATTTTAAGAGTTGATCTCTCAATATAAGCTTTACAGCCGCTTCTATTGCTCTTCTTGAATATTCCTCTGCTCTTTCTAACGATTGCATCCTAGAGGCTCCAGGACCAATAATTCCTAATGTAACAGGTTTTTCGTATCTTATGCTTAAATCCAACAACATTCTTGCTGCTTGGTTTGCAACTAGTTCATCATGTTTTGTTTCTCCTTGCACAACGGCGCCCAAGACTGAAACCGCATCTATATAATCTAACTTTAATAGCCTTGAAGCTGCATATGGAGAATCAAATACTCCTGGGACTTTATAAACAATCGGAATCTCTGCATTTAAAAGCTTTGCATGGCTTAAAGCTTTTTCTTCCATTACCCTTGTTATATCATAATTAAATTCTGCTACAACAAGACCTATCTTAACTGTCAATCTCTTTCGCCTATTTCTAAAATTGTTAAACTTCTATTATAAATCTGAGCCCTTCATCTATATTCTTGGTCTTTTCATTACAAACTATACTTAAATTACTTTAAAATTGTATAATATAGTCTCTTAAAAATATTTCTTTTTAATTACGTCAATAACATCACAAATAGACTCAAAACAATTTAAATTATTACAATTTAATATAAAAATATTTTCTAAGCCTGCTTTTTTGTAAGATTCTCTATCATATATTGTATCTCCAATGCCTATAGTTTCTTCGGGCATCACTTTAAGCATATTTAATGCTTTTAATATAGGTTCTTGATCTGGCTTTACTTTATTAACATCATCACTAGTTATCAAAACATCATAATTAATATTTAATTTACTTAATACAGCAAATGCATCTATTTTCATAGAAGAAGTAACAATGGCAAAATTTAAATTATGAATCTTTATAAAATCCATTAAATTGGTAACGCATTTAGCTGGACTTAAGTTCATGGTTAACTTCTTATATTCATAACTTTTTCTTAATAATATTTCTTTTAAAATCTCATCATCCAACTTAATACCAGCCTTGCTGGCATAAGCCTTCACAAAATCTAAATCTCTTAAACCAAACAATTCTTTATAATAGTTGCTATCTCCTAAATCAAGCCTAAAACCATATTCATTAGCTACTCTATTCCATGCTTTAATATGTAATTTTTCAGTATCTGCTAAAGTACCATCCAAATCGCTTATTATTGCTTTGATTTTCATGATTTCAGCCAATAAATAAGTAAGAGCAGATCTTAATATTTCTTTTTGATGAGATTATTATAACTAAAAATCACTTTATTTTCTTTTTTAAAATAGAATTAATATAATTATCATCTATTTCAGTAACTATCTTTTGAACTAATCTAGATGCATTTGCTATATCATTTAATGAAACTACTTCAACAGATGAATGTACATATCTGGAAGGTATTGAAATAGTTATTGACGGTACACCTTCCTTATTTAAATTAATTGCTGATGCATCTGTTGTGCCTCCTGGTAATACTTCTAGCTGATAGGGTATACTATATTTTTTGGCTAAATTCACTGCAAAATTAACAAGCCTAGGATCAGAAATTAATCCTGTACCCTTTTGCCCATCGATTAATTTTATAGCTGGGCCTTGGTTTAATTTACAGATCCAATTTTGTTCTTGTACTGGTGGAACATCACTTGCTATAGTAACATCTAACGCTATAGCTACATCGGGTTCAACTGAGAAAGATGAAACCTTAGCTCCTTTTAAACCTACTTCTTCTTGAACAGTTGCAACAGCTACTACGCTAAGCTCATTATCACTTATTTTTTTAAATGAGTCTATCATTGTTGTCAATCCAGCTCTATCATCTAAAGATTTACCGGTAACGATACCTTTATTTCCAATAACTTCTAATTCTCTATCTATAACAACTAAACTACCAATGTTTATGCCAGAATTTAAAACCTCATCTCTGCTAAACATACCCACATCTATATATAGATCCGAAAAATCTGGTACTTGTTTTGCTTCTTCTGGTTTCATGATATGCGGAGGCTTTAATCCTATAACACCCTTAAAGGCCTTATTACCAGAAATAACTTTAACTCTCTGGGCCATTAATGTTCTTTCTGATACACCACCAATTGGAGAAAATCTTAAAAAGCCCTTTTCATCTATATAATTTATAATTAAGCCTATCTCATCCATATGTGCAGCTAGCATTATTTTTTTAGACGACTTACTACCTTTTTTTGTTGCAATAACATTTCCCAAGGAGTCTATTTCAATGCTATCTGAATAATCTTTTAACTCTTCTATAACTAATTGCCTGATATTGTCTTCATATCCAGATACTCCAATAGAATCACTTAGTTTTTTGAGAAGATTTAAAATATCTTGGGAATCATCAATCAATTTAATCACCACTCATATTATATTATTAAAGATCAGATATTTATAAATTTAGTTTTACCAAAAATATACTTTTATAATAATGCTAAAATTAATTTTTTAGTTTAGCGCAAAAATATACCATATTAAAATCAAAACAGCTTATCGCTCAAAGAAAAGCATGAAAAAAGCTAATCTTTTATTATATTATGAAATTTCATATAAATAAATAATATAAATTTAAATTCAATAGCCTATTAAACATCAAAAACAAATAATATTTACATAAGAAGGTATAATGAGATTTTATGTTATATGTTTAACTTGAATACAAACTCTTAATCCAAAAATTAACATTAAAACAACCATTAATATCAAAAATATTCCAAATTTTTTATTATCCAAGAACTTTTGTCCACTTTTTCCTATTATTCCCATAAAACCTAACCATGTAAAATCCGTACATGACTAATATGCATTATTGACATACCTATTATGAATCCAAAATTTCTTGTGGATATTATTAAAATTAATCCAATAGTAGCCCACCATGATAAAAATAAGGGATTTGAGGCAGTTAAAATGAATCCTGTCATTATTGAATTAGTAAAAATTTTTGAATTATGTTATAAAAATTATTATGTCTAATATCTGAGTTTCTTATTTTATAGTATCCATTCTTCATTACAATAAAAGAAAAGTAAATTAAAAATACTAAAAGAATAAAAACAAGGATATACTTAATTATAAAATTACTAAAGAAAACTTTTATTTGTTCTATTAGAAATACTAAAGAAAACACAAAAGGCATTTCAAAAAGTAAATGACCTATTGCCTCATTAAACCCACTATACTATGATTCCCGAGAACCTTGAACTATAGCAGAAAAACTTAATGGTTTAGCGTAAAGGGCCCAGAAATGCTTATTTTTATTGCTAATATTTTGAAATAGTATATATCTACTCTATGCACCGCATTTTAATATTTTTGAGATATTTTTAATCTTATATTTTAAATAATTATATTAAAGCCAATTTCACAATAGATATTAATTATGTTATGATTCTTTTGGCTCTCTACCTATCTTATTCCTTAACCATTCAATTCTTTTTTTAATACTTAATTTTTCTTTATTATAGACAACAATCGAATCCAATAAAGCAGCTAACTCTAAGTTATAAATTTTATGTTTTTTATAAAAATTTGCTTCAATAAAAAAATTATTATAGGATTTACTAATATTTTTTTCTTCAAATGATTTTACTCCTTCTCTAAAGTTAATATATGTATTTATTTCTATAATCCTTCTCATAAACCCTTTTAAATTGTAATTCAATATATCTAATTTAGTGTCAATATCATGAAATGCTTTCTTGTTATCAGTTAAATAGTAGCTTCCAACTAAAAGCGTATTATTACCTCGCAAAAAATTGCTTGGTCTCGAAATTAAACTTGAATAACTATTGCATATATCCATTATGCTGCTTTTATATGATTTGGGAATTGCCAAGAAATGTGGTGATGCAATCCCTGGAGAAATTAATGGCGATACTATTTTATTATTCCTAATACTAAAATTTAATAAATTATTTAGTGCTAACTTGTCAATCCAAGGAGCATCTCCAGGAACAATAATATAGTAGTCATAGTCAATCTTTTTAAGTGAAGATGCTATACCATTGGCTGAACCCTTGCATCTAAAATTTCTATCATCAAAAATATAATCAATTTCATTAATTCCTAACTTCTTTATCTTGCTATATTCAGGATCATTTGTTGAAATAAAAATATTATTACTTAATTTTTTGCAAGTATTAATAGGATAAAGTATTAATGGTATTCCGTTTAATTTATAAGTTAGCTTATCCTCTCTAAATCTCTCTGACTTTCCCCCTGCTAATATTATTATTGCTACATCCATTTATATCCACATTTCTCTAATTAAATAAAAAAGGATATATTTTATTCGTATTAAATTAGTCTAAAATATCTATAAAATAAATCTTTAAGCTCTCAAAATATATGAAACAGGTTCTGAGGTTAATGCTAAGGTAAAGTTAGGCTTAATCTAAAATTTAAAATCTAATGAAAAAGCATAGTAATTAGATTATCCCATCGGTCTAATAATAGAAAAAGGTTTTAATATAGCAAAGTTTAAGATTATTTCATGCCTTTAAAAACTCAAGCATTATTAAGAATCAAATTGAAAAAGAAAAATGTTTTTGTTTTAACAAAAATCTTTTAACTATAAAAAAGGATATTAGGTAAAATAAATTTAAAAATATATTTAACCCTTTATTATTTCATCTAGCTCTTTTGTTCTGTAACCTACCCTGACAGACCAGTAAAACATAGCTAATGCTCCTACCATCTCAACAATGTTATCAATAGGGAATGGTAATGGGGCTTGTAGGCCCACTGATGCATATATTCCAAATGGCCCAAAGAATGATACAAGGTATGTAAAGAATATTAATGCTATCAACCAATATGATGCGTTTATTACTTGTTTATGTTCTTTGCCTATTTTTATGGATAAGACATAAAAAGTACCGAAAACCGTAGCAAGCATAAGAATCCAATAAATTAAAAAGTAAATTGTTATAGCTTCTACGCTTAATGAGCTTGGAGGACTAATTACATAGGCATGAGCGAACCATGAAAGAATCCCTATAATTATCCATTCTATTATACCTAAAGCATAAGCAAAGTTCTTATGAACACCTAGCTTATAAGGAGCGTACAAGAATAGCAATATTGGAATGCCTAAGAATATAGCCGTAAATATATAATATAGTGTCAAATAACCTGACCAATATACTATCATTACTGCAGCCAAATAACCCAATGGTGCTAAAATACTTACAGCAGGCATCTTATAGGGTCTTTTTAGGTCTTTAGCAACATTTCTTAAGACATATAAATTAACGCCCCCCATTAAATAAGTTAAAACTGTTGAGGATGATATGAATCCTACTAGCTTATACCATGATGGGAATGGGAATAGAAATATCGAACCTACTATCAGTGCAGCAATTAAGGCAATTAGTGGAATTCTAGTTTTTTTCATATATTTTCAGGAACACACTTGGAAAATATCCATCAGCACTAATGCCATAAAATACTCTGGCAGAATTTCCTAAATAAATCCATGCCGTTCCACTAGGCGAAATCCATGCATCTATTAGCAGCAATACGCTGAAGGCTGCTAATAAAGCTACTCCAGAATATTTAAGCTCTATGTAAAATGGTGCATGACTAATTGGGCCAGAACCATATTGACCTAAAGCAGTCCAGTTACCCGGAGTTAAGCCAAACACAGTCCATTTTAATCCTCCTATAAAGGCCAGTTGTAATAGGGTGTAAATAACTAGAGCAGCTACAACTGACAATATAGTTGCCCTTGGTACATCTCTTTGTGGGTTCTTAGCTTCTCCTCCGAACTCTAAAGCTTGCCTAAATCCTAAATATGAAAATACGATACCAGCAGTTGGAATAGCTAAGAAAAGTGGAGAGACTCCCATTGGAGTAAATCCACCATAGCCAGTTAAATTAGTTTTATTAAAAATTATGAGTAAGAATAAGAATGTTATGGTTGGTAAAATAAATTTCCACCAAGTTACTATTGAATTAAACCTACCTAAGAATCTTATACCTTAATAGTTTAAGAAAAAGAAGAAAACTAATAAAACAATCCCTAAAAGGATTCCTAAAGCACTTAATACACCTGATTGTGTTACCAAACTTGGAATATACGTTGAAGCATAACCTATTACTGCTTCAGCTTCTATAGTTGGTACAGTAACTGCACTTATTAAGTAAGCCCAAGCCATTATATAACCTGTGATAGGTCCATGAGTTAAATGAGGATATCTAACAATTGCGCCTGACCTTGGAATGGCTCCAGAAATTTCTGCATAGTTTAGAGCTATAAACAAAACTAATATTCCACCAACAATCCATGATATTATTGCAGCCGGACCGGCAACTGAAGCTCCAGCTGCAACAGCATATAACCAACCTGAACCTATTATTCCACCCATTGACATAAAAAATAAATCCTGTAAAGTTAATGCTTTTCTTAATTTTTTATCTGATTCAACAGCCAAAGATTTGTTTCCCATTAAATCACCACCACTAACTGTTACTCCCTATATTGTGGGAAATATAAAAACTTATTAAATTTTAATTTTATTAATTACTAATTTAATATTTAAATCAAGATAATTATTTACATAATATCAAAATCGATATATAAGTTTTATAGTAGACAGATTTGTAATTTATTTAATAATGCTAAGATATATAATTCTTAAATTTTTAATTTTTTATTGAAATAGAAAAATATTTTTGTATCTTCATGAAAATAATTCGTTTAACTTAAACTTCAACATTGAGTTTTAAAACATTAAAACTGTAAAATACCTTTACTATAAGCTATCTTTAAGTTATCAAACATCTTTTCAAATGCCAAAGATAAATTCTTTTTATTATCATAGCTTTCAAGCATTTTTAATAAATCGCGATACCTTAATTGGCTAAAATCAGAAGCTATTTGTATCATGTTTTTTGTTGCTCGGATTGCATCATCAACAATTGTTATATTAGCTGTTTGAGCTGTTCTACTAAACGGATTCAAATCAATAGCCGCAACTTTTTTCCCTAGATTCTTTAATGCCAATGTTCTATCCCCATCTTCTATAGCCAATAATACAAAATCAGCATTAAAAATACCTTCTTCACATACTATACCCCTTGGGCTATCTAAATTCGGTAACTTAGCTTTTTTACATTCACTACCAAGAATTTTTCTTCCTCCTAAATCTTTCAGATAATTCTCTATTTTTTTAATTCTTTCTTCCGTTCTGTGAAACAAATTTACTTCTATTGGAACTCCTAAAATATCAGATAATCTAACAATTTCTTCTCCTGCTAATGCTGCATAGTTGCCATTAACAGATATAACTGGATTTTTTGATGTCAAAATACTAGCTACGGTAATTTTTTCTGCTTCCAATGCAAAATTATGAGTTTTTTCTCCTAGTATATAATCAAATGCCTCTCCTCTACCCTGTGCAACTAAGCCCTGTGCAACTACTATACCTAAATTAAAGAATTTTACTAATTTTTCTCTAGTTATTAATGATTGATATCTTGGATGTGTTTTGGGAATCTCATCTTCGCTCAATCATACCATGCCTCCACACCGTGAGTGGATGGTCTTAAAATTTTAAAGTTTAAATTATTATTTTTAAGATATGACAACGCATCATAATAATAATCTTCATCAATAAACAAAACAGACATCTTCTTTTTTACATAATACCCTATAAGTCCAGGTGTTTTTATAATAACATCCTTTTTATCAGTTATAGTATCTAATAACTTCATCTCATCAGTAAATTCTTTAACATTATTTATAAATGAATCAAAATTGAAATTTTCGAAGATATAATTAAGTCTTTCTTCCGATTTAGTGTAATAATCTTTATCTATATTTAAAAGATCCTTTGTTAACATTTGACCAAATTCTATCGATATTATATTTACTTTCTTAGGAAAATTAATGCAATCTACTTTTCCAATACCTGGAGCTCCTTCCTTTAATCTTAAAATTATCCCTATTCCACAAGATAATGCCAGAACATCCCCTAAACCTGTAAAGTTCTCTATTTCAACTAAATGCGCATCTTTCATAGCATCAAAATAGCTTATTTTGCCTTTTAAAAATGCTATCATTTCTGTTGCTATAGTAGATGCTGCACTACTTCCATATCCAATCTTGATCGGCAACGGCATGCTAAGACTATAGGTTTCATTTATATTGTATTTTTTCAATACTTCTTCTGCAGTATAAGGTAATTGCAAATTATTTCCTGAATTTCCAACACATAACTTTAGCCTTGGCTCAACAGCTATTCCTACACCTATCGAACCCGAATCCAACGGATCTTTCTTAATTTTTGGCGAAAACAAAGCTGTTATATGATATGGCACACTGGCACAATATATCAAAATAATCTACCTATTATGGAATTTGACCATTTTCTTCCTTTATTTGCTCCTTAATTTTTCTTTTCAACTCTCTGCTCTCAAAAGGTAATTCTTCCATCAAGTTTTCCGATATGCTAACGAATCCTTTTTTCTTTAATAATATTATTGCCTTATAGGAACTATAAGAAATTAATTCTTCATAATCATCTCCTAGTAATGCTTCTGCTATAGCCTTTGTGGCAAAATACAATGACCTTACTTCACTTATACTAGAAAATACACCTGTTTCACCCTCTCCTCTCTTTAATGCCGAAACTAAGTTGATAAAATCATTTCCTGGTATTTTTATAATAAGATTATTATTTAATACTTCAGCCTTTGGACCATCATCTGGATAATTATATGAAAGTTCATCGGATATATCATCGTCATCATCTATAAAACTATTCTCTGGATATATCGCTGCAAAATCTCCATTATATATCTCCATTATTATATTTTTTGCATCTTTATTTATATTTTTTGCAATACTAGATAATAAGTTATAAACTAAGAATAGGTCTTCTTCACCTTCTGATTGAATTGCTTTTATATCATTCATGTCGATATCAATTTTATTTTCAACATCATTTCCTGAAACTCTTTCGATCATTTCTTGTACATAATTCATCATTTCTTTAGAAGCTGCATCGGAAGAAATATAAGTTAACGCAAATACAATTAATGCCACAATAACAGATATATATAATGGCCCTTTCAAAGCTATAGCTAAGCTTATTCCAACTGCAAATGTAATCAAACCTAATATTGATGATAAAATTATTTTAAACCCTTTGTAGCTAAGCAGTAAACCCGTAAGCCTCAGCCTCTCTCCTGATTTTCATTGAATTTTACAAGTTAAAAATATTTACCAGAATTAAATATTCGTATTAAGCTTTTTTATAAAATTAATATTTTAATTATTTAATATATGAAATTAAATAATTAAAATCATTATTATAAAACAATTTATAAGATAATCTGGATACAAACAGTGTATGAGGTAACAATGAATGCCACGCGTTGATAGCAAATACTATGCCTTAGATATATCATCGATATATAATATGGATGAGAGCAAAGTTGATAAGTTAATAGAATGGAGTATAACAGAAAAACCCATATTTATAACCAATCCATCTATCATAATAATAGGCATTAAAACAAAAAAAGTTAGATATGCTCTAGGAATAGGATCGCTTGTATCTGAAGTTCAGTTTCCCTTTGAAGGCTTAAAGGTTGCTAATAGCGATTGGGTTGATGGATGTAATGTTGGAAACAAAGAACCATATTTCCTAATAGCTAAAGGATCATCATTTATTTTTTCAGGTAAAATTATAGGCCTAGATAACAAAGACCCTATTTCTTTATTAATGAATGGGTTAAAGGCCAATTTATCGATAATCAATGAAACTAATAGAATTCCATTAGTAACTATCAATAATGATAAGTCATTCTATCCTGTAATATCATTAAAAGGAAATAACTATATGTTACATGTAGTTGATAAAAGCAACATAGCTGTTACATATAAATACGCTCTTAAATTATATACATCCTGCTAAATTAAAAATATTTATCTTTACTAGATTGGCGATGTCGTATTAACTGGAATTGGATTCGATAGGTTAACCTTGTTATTAATTATTTTATATATTAAGCCTTTTGTAGACACAGATATATTATCTCTCTGAATTATATCATTTATATTAAAAAACTTTGCTTCTAAAGCATCGCTGCCAGCCTTTGGTTCATTTCCGTTATCTTTCATCAAGACTGTTATTAATACATAATGAAACAATATAGAGTTCCCGGTTTTCTTTGTTATTATTTCGTCAACATTTATTACGCCTAGTGGAGAAGTATCAATACCAGTTTCTTCATAAAATTCTCTTTTGGCTGCATCTAAAATTCTTTCACCAAGTTCTAGATGGCCTCCTGGAATTGCCCACATTCCTTTTTCTGGTTCATTAGCACGCTTAATTAATAGAACATCAGAATCTCTCATCAAAAGAGTTCCAATTCCGACTACTGGATTTTTAGGAAACTTACTAATTGTCATTTTGATCTCCCACTAAGTATAAGATTTTCGAGATCTAAAAATATTAAGTCTTTACTATGAAAGTATTAAAATATTTAGCTTAGAAGCAATAAAAAGCTTGTTATAATTTTCTTTCTTTAAGTGTGGTGGGCCCGAGGGGACTCGAACCCCCGACCTACGGGTCTGGAGCCTCGACCTCGGATTTTTTTCCGAGACCGCCGCTCTATCCTAGCTGAGCTACGGGCCCTTCTGTTTATGTATTTTGAAAATTGAGTTTAAAATAGCTTACTATTTTTATTAACATTTTCTACTTATTTCTTAAAAAATTTTTTAGTTCTTTACTAACTATTTCGGATACAGTTTTACCATCTATTTTTCCTCTAAGCTTGTCCATAGCCTTTCCCATTATTGTACTCATCGATTTTTCACCTTTTGATAAGACTATATCTTTGTTTTGATTAATTATCTCGCAAATTATTTTCTCCGCGTCCTCCTTAGTTACTTTTGATATTCCCATAGAATTAACTATTTCCTCTAAGCTAGACTCTGGCCTCTCAGCTGCTTTTGTTATAATATCTTCAGCTGCGTCCTTTGTTACCTTGCCTTCAGCTATAAGCTTTAATAAAGATTCTATTTTATTTTCATCCAATAAATCTACATCTACTCCTTTAGATTTTAGCCCTTTTAGTAATGTTACAAATAATGAAGCTATAAATGTTGGCTGTACGTTGTTTCCATATTTATATAACATTTCTTCAATAAAGCCTAAATTTACATCATTAATTACTTTTTCTGCTAGCTCTTGACTAAACCTATATTGCTCTATCAATTTCTTCAATTTAACATCAACAGACTCTGGCTTTAATTTAGATGCTTCTCGTATGATCTCAGAATCAACATAAAGAGGAGGGATATCTGTTTCTGGATACATTCTTTCTTTTCCTGGTCTTGGCCTCATATATTTAGTTGTTCCATCTTCATTGGCTGTTCTTGTCTCCTCAGGGACACCATCAAATGCAATTTTTATTCTATTTAATATTACTTCTATTGCCTTTAAACATTTTTTAGGATCATCTGCTATTATAATAAAAGCATCTTCGCTTTTATTTCCATCAATTCTTTCAAAAACCTTTTCTACTTCTTCTTCTGTTATGCCGTAATTAGGTAATTCATCACTATGGAATATGCCTTCTACTCCAGCCCAAAATCTTGAATAATCAGCCAATTCTGTTCCAAATCTTTTATTTGGCATTAATTCCATACCGATGATTCCTTTAAATTTCCTTAAATTAATTCCATATACCTTTCCTCCATGTTGTATCTTATTTTTTATTATTTTGCTATTAGTATTTGTAAATACATCTGTCAAATCTATTGGTTTTACTTTATCTAAACTATTTTTATCTATTTGCCTCTTCACCAATTCATCTTTTATTTTTAATAGATTTACTTGTCTCATTACTTCAAACTGAACTATTTTTTCTATTTGATCCAGTTTTTGAACACCTTTAATTTCTGTTTTAGCTCCACCAATTATACTTACATTAAGATCTTGTCTAATTGTACCCAAACCTCTTTTTACTTTACCAGTTAATCTTAAAAGTCTTCCAATAGCCAATGCAACATCTCTAGCTTCTCTTGGCGAATGCATATCTGGTGAAGTAGAAATCTCTATCAATGGTATGCCTAACCTATCTAATCTATAAGTAATCTCTTTCCCAGATTCAGATATTTTTCTTGCAGCATCTTCTTCTATACATATAGTTTCAATACCATATTTTTTTCCAGAAACACTTATAAAACCGTTCAAAGCTACGATAGCAGTTCTTTGAAATCCAGCAGTATTACTACCATCTATAACAATCTTTCTCATTGTATGAATTTCATCAATCATGTTTGAGTTTAGGGCCATAGCTAAAGCAGAAGCAATAATTACAGCGTCTCTATTTAGCATGTGTGGCGGTTCTTCATCAGCCTCTACCATGCAATAGTGACCATGTGGTGCTTGATACTCATATGTTCTACCCTTTCTCCATTCAAACAGAGCAGCTATGTCTACTTCACCAGTCTCGCTTCTGGTAGGTCTTAAATTTCTTTTAAATCTATCTCCAATTTCATCGACCAAATATGTTGGGCACGAACAAAAAAGCTTATTTTCAGTGTTTAATTGTTGATGTATTTCTAATCCAACTTTCAGTCCTAATTTTTGATAATCTAATTCCTCTTTATCCATGATACCACCTTGGATAGAGATACATTTCATGCCTATAATTTATCTCTCCTACAAAGTTCGTAAGCATTAAGGATCTTATTTCTTTCAAATCTCTTGTTTTTGATAGAATCCATGATAGCTTTACATAGGCAGTCTCAGAAAGCATGTCTTCAGCAGGTATCACACCAGCTTTTAACATCTTTCTTCCTGTACTATAGACATTAAGATTTACTCTTCCAAAAATCGTCTGACTTGCCACAACGACAGGTATACCATTTTCATAAGCTCTTTCTAATGAACTTATCATAGAATTTGCTATATGGCCAAAACCTGTTCCTTCAATTACTAATCCATGATAGTTCTTATCTATCAAGAAATCTACTATATCATTATTCATTCCAGGATAATACTTTACTAACGCTACCTTATCATCAAAGCCTATTTCTGGTATATTATTACTTGCCTTTTCTTTATAATTTCTATTTAAAATCTCCAATTTTCCATCAAATGGATAGATCTTGGCCAGAGGAACATCATTAATTGATTGAAATGCGTCTCTTCTGCTAGTATGCATTTTTCTAACTTTAGTAGCTCTATGAGCCAAAGAATATGTATCACCAGATTCTCCATGCATCACTAAAACAACTTCACCAAAAGGTGCTTTAGATGCAACCAATACAGATGAAATTAAATTAAAAGCAGAATCACTACTGGGTCTATCGCTACTTCTTTGAGATCCAGTAAATACTACTGGTCCTTTAAGACCCTTATTAAATGCAAAGGCAATAGCTGATGCTGTATAGGCCATAGTATCTGTGCCATGAGCTATAATTATACCATCATAATCATCAAATTTTTTCAGAATATTATTGGAAATCAGTTCCCAATATTTGGGTTTCATATCTTCACTAAATATGGATAATATCTCTTCAGCATCTATTTTAGCATAATTTAATACCTCTGGTATGGCTGATACAAGTTCTTGAGGATCTAAATATGGTTTAACTGCCCCAGTTTCATAATCAACCCTGCTTGCTATCGTACCCCCTGTACCAAGTATTAAAACTTTTTTGCCTTGAGGTGGAGCAATTTCTTCCTCCACTAACTTAACAGGCTCACCTGGGTGTGTAGTCAAACGACCTTTTTCTATAAGATCTATTATGCTATCATCAAAAATTCTTATACCTATATTATATCCATTTTCTAGTTTTATAACAACTATGTCTGTATTAGAAAATTCGTTTTTCGGCAAAAGCATTCCAGAATATTCTCCATTTTTGTTTTTTATTAATATTTTATCTCCAGGAACTGCATTAATATTTTTTAATTTGTCGGCTACAATATCTTGATATCCATAATACGATTTATTTTCTATCAAATTTTAACACCACAAGCATATTGTTATTAATTTTAAAAACCTAAAATATTTATTCTTTAGAAGTTGGTTTTTCTGTTTTTTGAACTCTTTTTATAAATTCCTTTTTATTCTTAATTCTAGGCGCTAAATTTTTCTTACCCTTTGGTTCTATTTTAGGTGTAGATTTTCTTACCTTACCAGCTTTAGTCATAGATCCATGCGTAGGCATTCTTTTCACCCTGTTTAATATTTGTTAAAAAATTTAAAAGCTTTAGGTTTGTCCAATTTTTAAGAATTAAAATAGAAAATATTGCCTATGAAGATTTTTGCTGATTTTCTATACCAAGGTATACATACACTTTATTTCCCAAACTGACCCTCTCTTATATAAAGCTTCTCTCTGAAGCATACCCCCATTGGATGGCCATTGCTTATCTAATTATTTAAAAAACAAACCTTAAAAGCATTATCCACCCCTAGAAGAGTTGAGGCTTGTCATTTATTTTGTCATTAATTTCTCTATAGAAAGAGAGAAACTTCTCACAATATTTATCTTAAATAATTTAAATAATTTAACTAAGAAATACTTAATATCATTTCGCACTAATATCAATAATATAACACATGACTCATGACCATTTATTGCATGCTTATTTTATAAATGTATTTGAGTTTTTCTTAAGCAATATTTAAATCTTTTTCTTTATCATCATAAATGGCATATTCGCTTACTATTTTTATTTTGATAATATCTTTACCTCTTTCTCTAAGGGAGACTTTAATTATATTGAAAAATGTTAGTTATGAATTTATTAGGATGAATAAATAAACATAATAGTGAAGTAAGTTGGGGTATGAAAGGTTGAGAATCTACGTCGTTGATACAATTAATGGTAGCTATGGATTAGATGAAAAAGGGAATGTTATTTCATATGAGCTATTACCAAAGAACTATGATGAGGCGATAGACCAAATAATAAAGATATTTAAGGGAGACATTTCTCAAACTTTTTTAAAGCTATTGGATAAATTAGTGAAAGAAAATCCAGAGGAAATGATTGTAGAGTCTGAGGCTGAGGCGAAAATAATTAATCAAAGGGGTCTTAAGGCTATTGTCGAACCTGCAAACTCAATAACAATTAATTTTAGAAAAGATGTCGGAAAAAAGGCAATAAATTATGAATTTTCGAAAGATGAAGAAGATTTTTACAACTGGTATTTTAATATAGTATATGAATTTACAAGGAGAATGCTAAGAGGTGCTGCTCAGAAGCGTGATTTATTAGTTGCTCAAGCTATTAGAGCAATAGATGATTTAGATAAAAGTGTTAACCTTTATGCAACTAGGCTTAGAGAATGGTACAGTGTACACTTCCCCGAGTTAAACGATCTAGTAGAAGATCATGAATTATATGCAATGCTAGTTTCAGAGCTCGGCTCTAGGAATAACTTTACTAAGGAAAGACTTATGGAGTTAGGAGTAAATGAGAATAAAAGCAAGAAAATCGAAGAAGCAGCAAAGAAAAGTATAGGAGCTGATGTATCAGATAAAGACCTTGAAGCAATGCTAACCCTTGCTAGGATTACCAGCCAGATGTATAATTTAAGAAAAGATCTAGATCAATATGCAACTAGTGCCATGAAAGAAGTTGCACCCAATATAACAGAACTTGTTGGACCACTTTTAGGAGCAAGGTTAATAAGCCTAGCGGGTGGGCTAGAAAGATTAGCAACCATGCCTGCAAGCACAATACAAGTTTTGGGAGCTGAAAAGGCCTTATTTAGAGCATTAAAAACTGGTGGGAGACCACCAAAACATGGAATTATATTTCAATATCCAGAAATATACAAGAGCCCTAAATGGCAGAGAGGAAAAATTGCAAGAGCCTTAGCTGCTAAATTGGCCATAGCAGCAAAAGTAGATGCTTATAGTGGTAGATTTATAGGTAATAAACTTAAAGAAGATCTAAATAAAAGAACAGAAGAGATAAAGAAGCTATATGCAAGCCCACCAAAGAAAAAAGAAACTGCAAAGCAAAGTTTTCAAAAACCAAAGGTCCAAAGTAAAAATAAGCACAAGCATAGAAGAAATTGGAGGTGAGTTGAATGGATATAAAGGAGCATGAGAAATGGAAAAACGTATATATAATAGAGCAAGAAGATGGAACATTTAAGTTAGCAACTAAAAACTTAGTCCCAGGTCAAAGAGTTTATGGAGAGAGACTGTATCAATATAATGGTGTTGAATATAGGGAATGGAATGCCTATAGAAGTAAGCTTGCAGCAGCACTATTAAAAGGTATGGAAGAACTTCCTGTTAAAGAGGGAAACAAATTACTATATCTTGGTATAGCAAGTGGTACAACAGCAAGCCATATAAGCGATATATTAGGCTTTAATGGAAAAATATTTGGAGTAGAGTTTTCTCCAAGAGTTATCAGGGACCTATTATTAATAGTAACAGATAGAAAAAACATATATCCTATGCTAGTTGATGCAAGATTCCCAGAAAGATATCGCCATATGGTAGAGACTGTAGATGGCTTATATGCAGATGTGGCTCAACCAGAGCAAGCAGCCATAGTGGTTAGAAATGCTAAATTCTTTTTGAAAGATAATGGCTATCTATTATTAGCTATAAAGGCAAGAAGTATTGATGTTACAAAGGAACCAAGCGAGATATATAAGAAAGAAAATGATGAGCTAATAAATGGAGGCTTTGAAATAAAGGATACAATACATTTAGACCCGTTCGACAAAGATCATGCTATGATACATGCTATATATCATAGGGGTTAATTTTGTCAATAGATAGCAAGCAAGTAAAAACTATTGAAAAAAAGTTTTTAGATGAAATCAAGAATCTAAGATCTCTATGGCCTAAAGAACAAATAAGTCTAGAAGAACTGAACAAAGGTAAAAAATCTATTTTATTGTTTAGTGATGATTATCATATATTTGATGAAAATGAAACAAATAATATCATACAGCTTATACCTCCATATTTCTGGAAATTTATGAAAGTTCCTATACTATTAAAATACAATAGAGACGACGAGGGTAGATCATGGTATAATGTTATGGGCGATACATGGCAGAAAAGATTTGTTGAAATATTGTTAAGGGGGAATTATACGATATACGGAATTGAAGAGATTAATCCTGAAGAATTTATAAAATTAATCAAAAAATATAAAAGTTTAATATTTGTATCTATAAATGCTTAGAGATTATGCCTTCATTTTTATTGAAAACAAAACTATAAAATAATGAAACAAATAAGATTAAATATTTCTAATTAGGATATAATTACTAATGGTGACACAACATGAATATTTCAGATCAGATATATGAAAACTCAATAAAAGCCTTAGATATTTTAAAAAATGTAATACATGTAACACCTCTTGATTATAGTAGAACTTTTTCAGAAATAACAAAAGGAAATATATACTTGAAGCTCGAGAACCTACAAAAAACAGGTTCTTTTAAAATAAGGGGGGCTTATTTTAAAATATGGTCGTTAGGTAATGAAAAAAGTAAAGGAGTGATAGCTGCGAGCGCAGGAAATCATGCACAAGGAGTCGCCTTAGCTGCAACTTTGCTAAACACAAAGTCTATTATTGTTATGCCAGAAATAGCTTCGGTTGCAAAAATAAATGCTACTAAAGGCTATGGCGCAGATGTAATACTTTATGGTAAAAGTTTTGATGAGGCTATGAGTAAAGCAATAGAATTAAGTAAAGAAAGAGGATATACATTAATACATGCATATGATGACCCAGAAATTATTGCTGGACAAGGTACAATTGCTCATGAAATATTGCAACAAATGCCTACAAAACCAGATATTGTAGTTATACCAATTGGTGGTGGGGGATTAATATCGGGAAATGCTATCGTGTTAAAGAAAAAATTAGGAAACAAGATAAAAGTTATTGGAGTAGAACCGAGCTATGTTGCTAAATATTCTCTAGGATTAAAAGAAGGGAAACCAATAGATGTAAAAAACGCACCTCCAGGATTAATGGATGGACTAATAGTTAAGGGATCAGGTAAATATACATTTGAATTTATAAAAGAATTTGTTGATGATATAATTAAAGTAAATGACTCTGAAGTTGCAAGGGCCATGTTTTTATTATTAGAAAGAGGTAAAATATTAGCTGAAGGTGCTGGAGCAGCATCTCTAGCTGCGCTGATAGAACATAAAATAAATGTGGAAGGTAAAAATGTAGTTGTTTTAATAAGCGGTGGAAATGTAGACATGACAAGAATTTCTAACATATTAAACTATGAGCTAGCAAAGAGCGGAAGAATTGTGAAGTTAAGTGGAATAATTCCTGATATGCCTGGCTGGCTAGATAAAGTATTAGGCAAGCTCGCAGAAGCTAAACTTAATGTTATAGATATAAGACATGATAGAATAACTCCATTGATTGATCCAGGTACAGCATTAGTAGAAGTGTTAGTTGAATCACCTGATCCATCAGCAATTGATGAAGTAATAAATGAACTAAACAATAGCGGGCTTAAATTTGCAAAGGCTATGCCTTAAAATTAAGGAAAATAAAATTAATAGGTATTATTTTTATATTTTTTCAATTATTTTCCAATATAATTCATTACTACGAATTTTCTCTTGTTCTTCTTTAACCTTTTCCAGCAAACCTTTGCTTCTTTTTTTAACAAATTCTGAAATTAATTCTATATCTTTGTCATTATCCAAATATGGTCTAGCTGGTAATGCAACTCTACCAATACTACCTTTTGCTATGATCCATAGCCCTACAATATTTTTATTTGTAATACTGCTTATCTCTTCAGGCTTAATTTGGCTATAAGTCCAATAAAGTTCCCTAACATAGCTTACTGATAGAGCCCTTCTAATCATATCTCTATATTCATCAAATAGTTTATTTTTCCACTTTACCATTTCATTTTTAACATCTTCTACATTTATTTTAGATAACGGAACTCTTAATGCAGCATTTAAAAATAACTCATTTAATGCAACTTCTATATCTTTATGCAACATAACAATAGAAGATAAAAATGAGCTATGAACTATTGACATCATAACAGAATCTGTTGGATTTTCTACATTAATTTTATTATTTTCAATTATTTCTATAACATCGTCTACAGTTACTGGATCTGTTGCAATCGGAACTCCATTAAATTCTATCCAAGGCACACTTAATACAAACTTATTTCCAATAATTTTTTCAGTATTTTTAATTTTAACTTTATCCAAATATCCTTTATTATATAAACCTGTAATAACTTCATAGCTTGTTGCACAAGTTGGATGAATATAGATCTCTATTAAATTGCCCATTTTTCATCACAAAAATATAATTATATAAAAAGAATAAAAATTTTATTACTTCTGTACTTTCTTTACCTTAACTACATAATTACTAAATATTTTTCTAAAATCATCTATACCAATAATTGACTCATTGTTATTATTTGAAATTATCTGCTTTGAAGGAGGGATTTCTGCATATAATGGATTTAGCTTTATAAATCTGTCTTCAAAGGTATCTACAAATGGATTAACATAAAATATGCCAACAGGTATTTTATCAACCCATTCCTGAGACTTTTGATATGCCTGTAATAGTTTTGTCTCTACTTCCTCTTTGGTGTTCGTTTTTACAATCGGATCCCAATTTTTATCGGAATCAAGCTTATATGCCTTCTTTCTGTATAAATCTGGAGTATAGATATCATTATATGTTGGACAAGGTTGTAGTATATCTACAAGTGCAGCTCCTCTATGCTTTATTGCTGCTTTAATTAGCTCTTTTAGATCATCAATCCATAAAGAATATCCTCTTGCAATAAATGTGTAGCCGCTTGCTAATGCCATAGAAATAGGATTTATCCAATCTTGCATGTTTGCAACAGGCATGGACTTTACTTTTTCCCCTTTTCTTAAAGTTGGTGCTGCCTGACCTTTTGTTAATCCATATACTTGGTTATCATGCAACAAAACCTTTATGTTCAGATTTCTTCTTCCCAATGCAACGAAATGGCCTGCTCCTATACCCAATAAATCTCCATCTCCAGCATCTATTAAGACTGTCAGCTCAGGATTGGCTATTTTTATACCTTCAGCAAATGGTATCCCTCTTCCGTGAAGACCATGGACTCCATTAACATTTAAGAAATGGGGAGTCTTTCCACTACAACCTATACCGCTAATATCAACAACTTTATCAGGGGGTAAATTAAGCTCAGCTAGTGCCCTTTGCAATGCTGTTAATATACCAAAGTTACCGCAAGCAGGACACCAATCTACCCATAGATCTGTTTTATATTTTGCTTCATTATCAATTTCTGTCTTAAATTTTACCTCACTCACCATAAACCAACACCTCTTTATCAGACTTCTTATCCAAAATATTCCTTACAGCCTGAACTAATTCCATCCTATAAATAGGACGACCTGTATATTTCAAAATAAATTTATTGATAATAAATCCTGTATTGGTTGCAATTGTTTGTGCGGCCTGCCCCATAATATTGTGCTCTACATCAATTATCCTGTTAGGATCAAAATGATCTAATAAACCTTTAATATATTTGGTTGGAAATGGAATAAACATCTTTATATGAAGATAGGCACCTTTATATCCATATGACTTTAATTCTTCAATGGCGTCTAAAGCAGCGCCCTTAACAAACCCCCATCCAATTAATAAATAATCTGCATCATCATCCCCATAATAAATTGCTCTCTTTTCAGGTGGTATTTCTTTATCGGCAATCTCTAACTTTCTCATCCTCTTTTCATACATAGCCCTTCTATTTCCTGACTCTTCACTAATGTGACCCATTTCATTATGCTCATCACCAGTATGCCACATAACAACACCTGATCCAAGAGCTGGTCTTTCACCTATCGTTTCAGATAAATCAAATCTCCTATAAGGCCCTTTAACCTTTGGATCAAAAGTTAGCTTACCCCTCTCTATTTTTATTTTGCTCATATCAGGCATTTGCATTGTTGATATAACATTAGCTAAGAATTTATCTAATAAATGGATTACAGGCAATTGGTATCTTTCAGCATAGTTAAATGCCTCGATAGAATCATAAAAGGCCTCTTCATTATCTCCGCTTGCTATAACCATTCTAGGAAATTCTCCGTGACTTGAATAAAGCGTAAATAGAAGATCGCTTTGACTTCCTCTTGTTGGTAATCCAGTACTTGGTCCCCCTCTTTGATAGTAGGTAATCACAACAGGGACTTCATTATGACCTGCCCAACCTAGACCTTCGACCATTAAGCTATAACCAGGTCCGCTTGTTGCAGTGGCGCTTCTTGCACCAGTAAGAGCAGAACCAATAGCAGATGTGATAGCAGCAATTTCATCTTCCGTTTGAAAAACGGCTATTGAAGAAATAGGTTTGCCATCAATACTAATAGATTGGTGTGCTTCTAGAAATGTGGATTCATCCGCAGCAGGAGTTATTGGATAATATGATTGATATCTAACGCCTCCTACTATCTTGCCCATACCAACAACATCATTTCCGCTTGCCACTATAAATTCATCCGTATTAATAGTCGATTTACAAAGCTTTAAAGGAGAGCCAAAATCATTCTGAACTACTTTTTTGACGTTTTCAGCTATATATTCATTTGCTTTTATAATTCTATCTTTACCTTTAAACCTAATTTCTATTGCATTATTAATTGATTCATCATCTATATCAGCTAGACCAGACACAACACCTATTAAAATACTGCTTTTATATTTCTGAGCCTCAACTGGGTTTATTGAAAACTTATCCTTCAAAGAACCTAAAATACCTTTATAATCTAATTTAATTGGATTTGCATTAAAGTTATCTGCAATAAATTTCACAACATTTTTTATATCAGGTGTTATATTTTCTTTTTTAAAAAAGGTCATCGTCTTTTCATAAACTTCTTTTTCCATGCTTATTATTTGTTCTAGTTTTGTTACTTCACTAGCTAAATCATATACTATAAAGCCGTTTTTGAAATATCCTTAAAATGAGTAAACACCGTTTCTGCGTCCATAGCACCAATTAAATCAACTGGGTATGTTAAACTTCTTGGAATATTAAATGAAGAAACTGTAGCATGTATATAACTATGCCTTCCCATAATATTTGAATAATATTCTCTATCTGATAACACAGCATAACCCTGCATAGTAAATGCCGATGTTATTATGCTTGAACTTGTTTCTAAACCTGCACCTTGAGGACCTCCAAGCATTAAATGCAATTCTTTCTTAGGCATTTTTATCGCCTTTTATTCTCATACTCTTTACAAAATAGAAGATACTTAAATGTAAATATGTATTTTAAAAAAAAGAAATAAAAAAGCTTTCAAATATAAATAATTTTTATTTTATTAATGCTTTTCTTTAAGTTTTTTAATCAAAATTGGAACAAACTGATAAAGGTCTGCTACTATTCCATAATCAGCATTCTTAAATATTGGAGCCGTTTTATCGTTATTTACTGCAACAACAAGCTTTGCATCTGTAATGCCTGCTAGATGTTGCGGAGCGCCACTAATGCCTAAAGCTACATACAATTTAGGCGCAACTTTTTTCCCACTAAGACCTACCCAATGATCTTCTGTTAGCCACTTCAAGTCAGATGCTACAGGCCTTGAACAACCTATTTGAGCACCTATTAAATCCGCAAGATCAAATGCTATCTTTAGATCATCCTTATTCTTAAATCCTCTTCCAACACTTACTATAAATTCGGCTGATTCTATATTAACTCCGCCTTTTACTTTTTCCTTTCTTTCTTTAACCACAACTTTATTCTGTTGACTAATATTTAATTCTTCTAAACTACCATTTGATTTACCTTCACTTTTTGGTGTTTTTCTAGCTGCAACAAGCAGGATTGATGGTAGTTGTGATTCTTCTGTTTCAATTGCTCTTCCGCTTAAAAATCCCCTCTTGAATGATATTTTTCCATTTGAAACGTTTATATCATAAACATCTGTAGACATGGGTAAATCGTATAGCCCCGCTAACCTTGAAAATGCATCTTTTAAGTTTTTACTGGTAATTCCTAATATTAATTTTGGCTTCAAACTATCATATAGATATTTTAATCCATAAAATATCGTTTCTGGATCATCAGCTTTTAATTTGTATACTTTATCAAAATATTTTAACAATTTATCATTTTCACTATTACCATATGTAAACCCGACTGAAGTTCCTAATTTATTTGCTATAGTTAACAATTCTGATGCATCGCTTTCCTTTTGAACAACAACTATTGCATCTACCATATTTATCACCTTAATGCCTTAAAGCACCTTCTTGCTCAAGTGCTGCTATTAATTTATCTGCGGTTTCTTCTAGAGATTTTCCTTCTATCATTGTTTGCTTTCTCTTTACTGTTAAGACCCTTGCTTCTACCAACTTCTTCTTTTGACGTTGTACTCCTACTAGGTCTGAAACCTTTACTACGTGCTGAGGCTTTTTAGAAGCCATCCTTATCTGGATTAAAGTTGGTGGCTTTGGAGAATTTATTTCTCTTGTAACACTTATCACAGCAGGCAATTGGGTTTCAACAACTTCAACAAAATCTTCTAAATCTCTTTCAACAACAGCTTTATTACCATTTAGATCTATTTTTCTTGCAAAGCTAACAAATGGTAAATTCATCTTCGTGGCAACACGGCCTGCTACTTGGCCGGAAAATCCATCAACAGTTGCTTCTCCTGCTAAAATTAAATCCGGTTTTATATTAAACTTATTAATTATTGAAACTATAGCGGAAGCTGTAGTTATTTGATCTCCAGGGGTAATACTATCATCTTCTAAAATAATTGCTTCATCAACACCTTTAGCTAAGCCTTCTTGAACTGCCATTTTAATATCTTTATCCCTTTTACTTATTGGACCCCATGTAGAAACAGTAACTGAATAAATCTTGCCTTTTAATATATCCTTTAACCTAGTGGACTCTTCTATTGCATTTCTATCTACATCAGAAAGTTTTAATGGTATATTATCAAAATCGACGCTACCATCTTGCAAAGATCTAATCATTTCTGGGTTAAGCGCAGATTTTAGCAACACAACTATGTCTCCCAATTCTTCTCACCTATATAAAACATATTAATCAGGAGAAATAAAAATAAAAACATGTAGGGTTTATAATATTAATAAATCAAGTATTTAAAAATACCTTCTAAAATGAAAACTTAAATACCTGTACATGCTTAACTCCATCAATTTCCAAAACCGAATCTGGATTTACTATGCCTTCTTTTATTGCCTTATCAACTATTCTTTTACCTGTTAAAATTAAGATATCGGCGGATTTCATGTATAATAATGCTTCTTCATCATCTGCCAGCTTATTACCATAAAATATGGGTGAAACATCGATTACTAATCCATCTCCGCTAGAAAATTTATGTCCTATTATCTCTTTATCTGCTATTGAAACCATTATTTCTCCTGTTTCAAGGTCTGTAGCATTGATATAATAGCTCATGATAAATTACCATAGTTATGTTTGAACCAATCTATCCTTAAATTCCGTAAACGGGTGAACTAATGCCTTCGATTTAATCTCTATTGGTCTTTTTGCTGGCGGATATTGCAGATAGCCGGGTAGTATTTTCTCTATTCTACTTTCCATTGGTTCTATTGATATATTTCTGTAGAATATTCCGAGCGGTATCCTTTCTCCCCATTCTGTCATTTTTTCTAAAATTTTTGATGATTTTCTATCAAAGTCTTCTTGGGAAGCTATAGTAGGATCCCATGAAGGATCTTCTGTATTTAGATAATAAATTCTCTTTTCATACCATTCCTTTGTCATTATATCATTATAAGTTGGACATGGCTGTAAAACATCAATTAATGCTGTTCCCTTGTGCTGTATACCAGCTTTAATTAATTCTCTTAATTGGTCGATGTGGTATGCATATGCCCTTGCTATAAAAGTATAACCGCTTGCAAATGCCAACAAAGGCGGATTTATCTGAGTTTGTATGTTTGGAGAATCTAAAGCTTTAGTCTTAACCCATAAAGGTAGGGTTGGTGCTGCCTGACCTTTTGTTAATCCATATACTTGGTTATCATGTAGAATAACAGTTATTTGCAAATTTCTTCTTCCCAATGCAACGAAATGGCCTGCTCCTATACCCAATAAATCTCCATCTCCGCTTGCCACTATAACGGTTTGCTCCGGATTTGCTAGTTTAATACCTTCAGCTACTGGTATAGGTCTACCATGTAATGAATGCACGTTAGAAGTTTTCAAATAATATGGTATTCTGCTTGAACACCCTATGCCCGATACTACTGTTGTTTTTTCTGGAGATAGATCTAAATCTGCAAAGGCTCTTTGTATTGCTGTTAATATACCAAAGTTACCACAGGCAGGGCACCATTGAACCCAGGCATTACTTTTATAATCAGACCAATTATGCACCATCATTTATCACCTTAAAATCTTCATTTTTCTCTATCATAGCCTTTATCGCCTTATACGCCTCATGTTCCATAATAGTCCTCCCAGTTAATTTAACTATCTTTTTCTTTATTTCATATCCAGTGTACATCCTAATAGCCATAGCCAATTGGGACATGGCGTTTGCCTCTACGTCTATTACTACATCAGAAGAATTTAAAATCTTTGAAACAAGTTCTTTGGGGAAAGGCGACATAACCCTTAAGTGTAATAACTTGGCTTTTATTCCATCTTTTTCTAATAAATTCAAAGCATCCAATATAGGACCTTTAGCTGATCCCCAGGAAACTATAGTAATCTTAGAATCGAGATCTCCATATAATGAAGCTTTAACGCTATCAGGTATTTCTTTTTCTGCTGTTTCAAATTTTTTAACTATTTTTAATAACATCTTTTCTCTAGTATATGGATCCTCAGTTTGCATTCCATACTCATTGTGTGCCAAGCTACTAACCCACATTAATCTTTTCCCTAGAGGAGCTCTTGGACTTATATAATCGTCTGTTATTTCATATCTTTTATATTCCTCATGACCTTCATCTAATACAAATTTTCCTCTATCAATGGGGATTAATTGAGGATCTACATCTTCACTGTCGAAGCTCATCATACTAGAAGCAAGATATTTATCTACTAAATGAATTACAGGTGTTTGATACCTCTCTGCCCAGTTCAATGCCCTTATAGTATCATAATATGCTTCTATATGATCACCACTTGCAATAACTATTTTTGGAGTATCTCCATGACCTGCAAATATTGAATGCAATAAATCTTGTTGTCCTTGTCTAGTTGCCTCACCTGTACTTGGGCCAGCTCTCATCCAAACTGTTATAACGACAGGTGCCTCGATCATTACTGCAAAGCTTATTGCTTCACTCATTAAAGAAAGACCAGGACCACTCGTTGTTGTTGCTGTTCTAGCACCGGCTAATGCACCACCTATTGCCATATTTAAAGCCGCTAACTCATCCTCTGCCTGGAAAGATAATACACCTAGTTTATCAACACCTAATTCTTTTGCTGACCATTCATCAAGTTTGAAATGCCTGTGATCTCCAAGATAAAAAGCTTCGTCTTGTGCCGGAGTAATTGGATAATAAGTTTCTAAAGTAAGTCCGCCTGCCAATTTGCCCATAGCAACTATATCATTTCCTGTCGCAACCATCCTTATTCTATTTCGGTTTGGTCCATCTGGAATTGGCTTTCCCATGCCAAAATTTTCTTTAACATACTCATAAGCCACGCTCGCTGCCATCACATTTGAATCTATTATTGATTTTCTGCCTGCAAAATAGTAGTTTATTGATTTTGCAACGGTTTCAACGTCAATCCCTAATAATGCAACAGAAGCAGTTATACTCATTGTGTTAACTGTTTTTGCTACAGAAACGACATTTGTCTTTAATTTTTCTGCAGTCGTTTTTAACAAATTTTTTAATGGTAAGCCAATAGTTCTTACACCTTGACCTGATAGATATTTTATAACATCAGAAACTACAGGTTCTACTCCTAGCCCCTTAAGGTTTTTTTCTACTCTTTCTTTTACTTCTGGTTCCATAGGTGCAATTTTTTCCATACGAGTATTTAGTATGTCTGTATCGTAAATTACAAAACTTTTCGGAGAAACTTCATTATAATGTGTAAATATTGTTTCTGCATCTAATGCCAACAAACTATCTACTGGTAATCTCACACTTCTTGGTCTGTTCATCTTAACTCTAACATTATAATAACTGTGCGCTCCCATTATATTACTATGATACTCTCTGATACCGAAAACATCGTATCCCTTTATCATAAATGTTCTAATTAGCATCTGACCTGAAGATTCTATTCCACCACCTTGTGGACCACCGATCATTACTGAGAGATCAACTTCTTCGCTCAAGTTTGGTCACACCCTTTTTACAAATTATAATAGGACTTTTTATATATATAAAATAAACTTGTATCGATTCTGATTATACGAACATATTTTACAATTTTTATATCATAAAAGAGAGACTATGGTTTTTATTATGCAAAAAAACTTAAGCAATTTTTATCAAAAAATTCACTATCATTGAAATTAAATCTTTCATTATGGAATCTTTGTTCTAAACTTTAGAGTTAACGCTATTTATTGCCATTAAATTTGTTCTCTACCTATTCTGCAATCCTTAAGAATTCAGAAAATACAGCAATATATGATAGGAGGAAACAAAAAATGTCGTGGTCAGGCTGGGACTTTTACAGAAGAAGAACACCAGGTTGGGCCAGAGCATGGAGACACAGAGGTTGGCTAAGACCAATGATACTATTTTTGTTATCTAAAAAACCAATGAATGGAGTTGAACTAATGAATGAAATACAAATATCTACTATGGGCAATTGGAGACCATCTCCAGGCAGTTTGTATCCAATATTATACGAGCTTACGGATGAAGGATTAATTGTTAAAGGAGATGATGGTAAATATAAGCTTACGGATGAAGGCAAGGAATTTGTTAAGGCAACCTGGATGGCTTTTTATGTTTCCCCGGATCCATCTTTTATGATAGAAAATATCAATAGCTATTTAGATATATTGGAAAACTTAATCAAGGAAAACAAAGACATGCTATCTATATATAAGGAAAGTTTAAAGAAACTAAAAGAAAGAATAGACCATATATTGAACCTTAAATCCTAGCCATTCCTCTATTATAACTATAATGCATCTGTTTGTTCTGATCTAAATACTCATAATTATTTTGATCAAATAATCTACTATATTCTCTTCTCATATCATCATTTACTAAATGCAAATACAACTGAGTTACCTTTATATCACTATGCCCTAACAATCTTTGTAAAACAGGTAAGCTCATCCCTCTTCTCAAAGCTTCTGTAGCAAAGGTATGTCTCAGTACGTGAGGTCTTATTTTTCTTGGATCTAAATTGGCTCTAATAGCCAAGCTTTTTAGCCTTTTATATACAGCTTGGTATGTCATACCTATTATGTTTTGCCTTTTATTACCATATATAGAATATGCTGTTTGCAAAGCCTGCTTACTAATAGGCCCCATAAATACGATCCTTTCTTTATTGTACTTTCCCAAAATCCTAATTTGGCCTGATTGAAAATCTATATCATCCCATCTTAAATTTAAGAGTTCTCTAACTCTAATCCCTGTCTCTGTCATTATTGAAATTATTAATAAATCATCTAAATCCCTTATTGAATTAACAAGCCTACCAACTTCTTCCCATGTTAATGCATAGCTAAAGGACTGCTTCCTTGCATTCATTACTGGTATGTTTTCATTTAAACCTAGCCAAACCAAAAATCTTCTGACAAATATAGAATAATAGTGTATAGTGACTTCAAAATTTTTGCCATTTTTCGAGTTTGCAAACCCATGCTTTCTTACAAAACTAATCCATTGTAAATAATTCTCATCGTTTATTTGATCAATTTTTTTATTATTTCCAATAAAATTTATAAACTGCTTAATAGCTGCTCTGTACGATTTAATTGTATGTTGAGATGCTCCAGAAGCTTCCAATTCTTGAAGAAACAATCTAGATGCTTCTTCAATAGTTATGTTTGATATTTTAATTTTTGGTATACTTATCTTTGACAATACATATCCCTATTTGACTTATTTGTTACATAAAAAAGTAAAGCAGTACTAGATAGTATTACATTATTTTTAAGGATAACATTAAATTTTTCCTTTCAATTCTTTTAATAAGAAAATAAAAAGGATCCATATAAGAATTAATTTTAATTAGATATATAAATGTTAAAAGAAGAGTCCCTGATAAGATATCTATGATAACGCTCTACTAATTAAATATCTAAGCCTTTAAAACTTGGTGTTTACTGATGAACTATATAAGGTGTAAGTATTGTGGCTCGACAAATATAATTTGGGATCACGAATTGGGTCATTTAGTCTGTAAAGACTGTGGGGCAGTACTAGAAAGTATTTATGATGATTCTATGTACATAAAAAAAGAAGATAATAGAACTAAAAAATATAATCCTCTAACAAGAAGTGAAAATATAAAGCCACAAAGAAATATTGAAAGAAATATTGAGAATATTTCACCAAAAATAATCAAAAGAGGTAAGATTTTAAAATTAAATCATGGGAAAATAAGCATAAGCTCTATCATAGACCAAAAGCTTAACAAGATTGAAAACAATAAAGATTTTAAAATTTCTTATCAGATATTACAGAATTATCCTACATTAAAATCTAGAACAAAAAGGAATAAACATGCTATAGCATTATATGCGCTATACAGATCTTATAACTATTCAAAGATGCATTCAATAAATTTGGTATCTAAAGAACTCGGAATTTCTAAATATACATTAAAAAATATTTTATATAAACAAAGAAAAACTCTTGATAACTATATTGCTGAATTAGCTCATGTTATAGAAAATAATTTAAAAAGCAAACCTTAAAAGATGTTAAAAAAACTAATAAGGTTTCATCATAACTAATATATGAGGATTGATATGGAAAGTTTCGACACAGATCCTTCGAAATCTATAAAAGAAATTCATATATCATTATATGATGAAATTATAGAGAAAATTAAATCTAGATATCCGAAGAAGAAAGGAAAGCTTTATGAGAAAGAAATAAAGTCAATTGAATTAACCTATAACATAATTAATTCAAAAACTATTCAAGCTATAAAATTAGGAAAAATACTAGAAAAAATACACCCTTTCTATTGGGGTCTCATAGAAATAAATTTTGATAAAAAAGAAATAGTTAAATCTATTAATTGTATCAAAAAGGCCAGAAAAAATGCCAAGGAAATTTGGATAAATTATAGAAACAATGTGTTAGCAGCTGATAATCCAAAAGAAATTAAAATTGTTGCAAGGGAAGCTAGGGGTAGGATGCTATCTTATATAAAAAGATGCTCAAAATCATTAGAGTACCTAAAAAATTTAATTATTTTTTTGAATGATCTACCTGGTATAATGGTCAATAGAAAGACTATAATAGTTTCTGGCCCACCAAATGCTGGCAAATCGACATTTGTTTCAAACGTTAGCTCTGCTAAGCCTGAAATAGCTTCTTACCCATTTACTACAAAGAAGATAATTATAGGTCATTATAAAACTGGTAACGAGCTAATTCAAATTATCGATACCCCAGGATTGCTTGATAGACCATTAGATCAAATGAATAAAGTGGAAAGACAAGCGATATCAGCATTAAAGTTCCTAGATGGGATTGTTTTATTTATATTAGATCCAGCAGAAGGTGCATATATGGATATAAAAAATCAAGTAGATATAATAAAAGAAATTAAAGATTTAATTGCTAATAAACAAATTTATATTGTAATCAACAAAATAGATTCGTTAAACTCAGAAATTATTGATAAAGTCGAAGAAGAAATAAAGCACCTTATAGATAATTTAGGTATAGACATAAATAATATTTTTAAAGCCTCTTTAAAAAACAAAGAGGATTCAATCAATATATTAAAAAATATAATAACCTATTTAAATCCATCCTCTTAGTTTCATAGCTCTTACAACTTTATCAACGGCTATGCCATAAGCTGCCATTCTCAAATTGTGCCTATCATGATCTAATTTATTTTCCCAGAAGTTCCATATCATATTTAAATTGTTAGTCATTTTTTCTATTAATCTGTTCTTTGCTTCTTCTTCAGTTATCCAACCACCCATTCTGTTGTTAACCCACTCTATATGACTCATTATTACCCCACCGCTGTTTGCTAGCGTATCTGGTACTATCACTATCCCTCTCTTTGTTAGTATTTCTTCAGCTTCAGGTGATGTTGGGCCATTAGCTCCTTCAACTATCAACCTAGCTTTAATGCGTGGTGCGTTCTCTTCTGTTATAACGTTTTCTATTGCTGCAGGAACTAAAATATCAACATCTAATTCCAATAATTCTTGGTTTGATATTTTCTTTTCATAATTTGGATAATCAACGACAAACATGCTGTGTTTTTTATCTAGTGTTCCTTTTATTTCATCAGGATTAAATCCTTTGCTACTGTAAATACCACCTTTAACATCAGCTATTGCTATGATATTAGCGCCCATTTCATGAAGGAATTTTGATGTATATAGACCAACATTACCAAATCCTTGTATAGCAACAGTTTTTCCTTCTATATCACCAAATAATTTCTTTGCCGCCTCCCTTGCTACACTGGCTACACCTAAACCTGTGGAGAAAATTCTGGTCCTTAGTCCGCCTAATTCTAAAGGTTTACCAGTCACTACTCCAAACAATTGGGAATCGTATCTTCCTGAATACTCGTCCAAGAACCATGCCATAGTTTGTGGATTAGTATTCACATCAGGTGCAGGAACATCTCTATCAACACCTACAAACTTGCTGATTCCTGCAAAATATTTTCTTGATAATGTTTCAAGCTCTCTTGCACTTAATTGGAATGGATCTACCTGTATTCCCCCCTTTGCTCCTCCATATGGGATATCAGCTAATGAATTCTTCCATGTCATCCACATCGCAAGTGCCATAACTTCACTTAAATTTGTTTCTGGATGATATCTTACCCCTCCCTTATAAGGCCCTAATGCGCTGTTGTGTTGAACCCTCCATCCGGTAAAAATTCTGAGCTTACCATTATCCATCTTAACTGGTATTTTTACCTGAACTATTCTTTCGGGTGTTGAAAGCATCTCATATTCTTCTTCACTTAAGCCTAGAATATCAACCGCGAGCCTTAACTGCTTTTTTGCTTCCTCATACGGATCTTTACCAGCTGGCAATATATTCGCCTCAGGATACAATAGTATTTTTCAACCTATAAAAAGGTTTGTAGCCCAGTATTGAACAGGTCATATTTGTGTATTTTACGTGGGATAATTATCTGTTGATGGAAATAAGATAGTATCTACTTTTGTACCATCTCTTACTAGCTTCGGTATTATTTATTATGATTTCTAAATAAATCATATTTAGGCAAATATATTAAATTTTTAAATAAACATATCCGTTTTTTATAAACTCCATTAATTTAAGCATACCAGAACTTGCTAATAGCAGCCCATCAACTAAATCATTAAAAGATAGCCCGTACTTTCTTAAGGAGACGCTACATATCCATATCTTAACATCTGATCCCATGACTTCCTTTAAAGTTTCTAAATTATATTTATCAAAATTTCCTTTTAAAAACTGCATAACTCCAACATCGTTAACTACTACATTAATATCTTTTTCTGAGTCTTTTAATGAATCTATTATATCATACAAACTTGAAATTAATGTTTTAAACTTTTGCTGATCGTTACTATCAAAGTGAAGAACAATCTTTATTTCATTCACTATGCATCACCTCTTAGTTAATGAAGCTTAAAAAGAATTTATCTTTTAGCATAATATTATAAAATTATTCTTAACCTGATTCTCTTATAAAAAAAGTAATATAAAATTTACCAATAATTTTTTAGCTTATCCTATTTAAAAAAGCCTCTAGAATTTTCTTCATGATAGCTTCCTCTATAAATCCCTTTATATGGCTCCATGGAAATGGTTCGTGTTTTTCTCTAATAGCGTTTTCAGCCAAACCGTTATTCAATGCCCTTCTCCAAGAAGGCTTACCTTGACCTATAGATACATCTATTAAATGTTTTAAGACGTTTCTATCAGATAATGATATACCTCCTTGAATTAACGCATAAAAAGGATCATATATAGTTATATCATCATACAAAGCGTTTTCCCTTATATATTTAATTTTTTCTTTCATATTTTTCTCGCTATTCATTGGTAACCATTGTAAGGGAGTCCTAGGCTTGATTACTAATGGGTTAACACTCAAATGAATTTTTTTAACTCCTATCTTTTTAATTTCTTTTGTTAATTCTACCATTTCCTTTAAATCTTCCTTATTTTCCCCTGGAATGGAAACCATTAAATAGAGCTTTAGATTCATATTATACTTCTTAGCATATCTAGCAACATTTATAATATCATCATTAGATATATTTTTCCCCAGCGCATTTCTAATTCTTTCAGAGCTTTCTGGAGCGATGGTTAATGTTAATTGCCTTAGTTTAGAAATCATTTTTATTGAGTCCTCATCTAACAACTCCGCTCTTAGAGAAGGTAAAGAAATGTCTATTTTATTTTCGATACTATATTTAAGAATTTCTTTAAACCTTGGGTGAGAATTCAGCGTTAGGCCCATTAAAGTAATCTTTTCTCCATACCTAGAATTAAGCTCATTAATTTCTTTAATTATATCATCATATTCTTTATATCTAACAGGCTTTGTTATATAACTTTCCATACAAAATAAGCAATTAAATGGACAACCCCTCATGGCTTCTACCGCTAAAGTAAATTTAGCTTCTTTACTTAAGATTCTTCTATAATCAGATTTAAATATGCTTTTTGCTATAGCTTCCTCTGTTTCTATCTTACCTAATTTTGGAACATAAATCCCTCTCTTTGGCTCGATAGAATCATTTCGTATAATATCAATGAGATCATCCCATACTGCTTCTAAATCTCCAATAATTTCTATATCTGACAAATCTCCTAAAGGTTCTGGATTTGCTGTTACAGTAGGCCCGCCTAGGATTATCTTTGGCTTTTCTCTTCTTATTGAATAAATTTCTATATTGCTGCTCATTAATGCCTTTATAATATTAACATAATCTAATTCATAATGAATTGGGACGATAATATAATCAAAGTTTTCTAAGTTCATCCTATTTTCTAAGCTTCTCAATCTACCTGTATTTTCATCTCTAATATCAATAAAAAACCTTTCTACATAGATGTCATCAATATCATTAAGAAGGAAATAAATTCTATGATATATTAAAGAAGACATAGCTATATTGTAGTTTGATGGGTAAAATAATGCTATTTTTTTCATTCCTTTTCTAAATTTTTTCTTAACTAATCCTTTTTCAATAATTGTCTGATTTTTCATAACTCGTCTACTTTATTTCTATCTAACAACTAATTTATAATATTTATAAATGGTGTTATTTACTTTTTATATAACTTCATTTTTATATTTTTATTAACTTAAGTCTAACTTTGATGTTTTAATCTTCTATAGCTCAAAGTTAACAACTTTTGTCTTAAAACTATGATACATTTTTATCTTAAGTATTTTAAAATTAAAAACCTTTTCTAATTAAAGATAAATTCAATAAGCTATTTTAATTAGCCTTGAGTTGTTAATTTCTTTCTATATCTTTTTATTAGTTTTTAATTTCTGTGCAAATTCCAAATTACACACTTTTTATTTACAGCATCTAAAAATTTAAAAACCTCCATATATTTCTTCTCTTACATCTGGATCTACATAAGCTCCCAAATAAATTTTAAACCCTTCTCTTTTAAGAAGTTTTGCTTCCTCTCCAAAAACTCTGCTTCTAATTTCTGGTACCCAATAAAAATCCTGAGAATTTACTTGAATTTCCATAAAATAATCGCAAGAATCGTCATCACCAGTTAATTTGCCATGTTTTACACATAAACCTATAAATGGATAAACTACGTGAGGTCTCCACATTGCGCAATTTCTGCATTTTTTATTTGATTCCGTTTTCCTCACCTTTATTGCTATTAACTGCTCTCAATATTAAAATTTTATAAATTATAAGATCCTAAGTATTTTACTATTTTATATATAAAACTATTTTAAAACAAAAATAATTATTCTCTTCACATTACTATTGCTCAAGGTAAATTCCTTAATTAAATTAATATGCTATATTACAGAGGCGAAATAAACTTTTATTACTAAAATATTTATATTAGTTACAGATATATTAACTAAGAGGCGAAATAAATGTTTAGAAGATTGTCTGTTATAGGAAAAATATTTGATAAAAGAAATTCTGCGATAGTTATGGTTGATGATAAGCCAATATTAATAGTTAAGTATAAAGACCAGTTTTATGGTATGGATGCCGTTTGCTCTCATATGGGCTGTGGTTTACTAAGTGATGTTTCAGATAACATAGCTGCTTGTCCTCTTCATGGAGCAAAATTTGATGTTATAAGCGGAAAGATGATTGTCCCGCCTCAAATAAAACCTGAAGTTCCATGCGAATTTAAAAGGGATAAGTCAGTCAATTTAAAAACATATAAAGTTAGACTAAATAATGATGGATTTATTGAAATAGATATTTAATTCAAAAATAAATTTTATCAGTTTATAAATCCTTAGAAAACATAGATACTAGGGAGTAAGGCATGTTCAATTCAAGAGTTGAGATCAAGAAAATAAGTCCATCAAAGTTACAGGGAGCTAAAGTAGTCGAAGCAAATAATGATAAGATCCATATAACATTTGATTTAATAGAAAATTTGTTTAATGTTAATGAAGGAGATAAAATAGAACTATATATAGATAATAAGAAGCCTGAAAATATTGAGTCATATGATTTTTGTGCTCATGGATATTTGGTTAAACCTGAAGATCAAGCTAAGATTACAATTCTATCCCTTTGGGGAATTTTATTTCAATTTGATCCGCCTATAGGACTAAATTATAATGAAAAATATTATTTGTGCCTTAGAAAATCATAACTCTTCTGATCTTTGTTCTAAACGATAAAGTTTGTTGTTTCTTTATCATAAAACAATAAGGTTTATCCTCATAAGATTATTTGATAGTAACCTTAGGCTTTCAAGACACACATAATATTAGATATAAACTCACATCGTATCCCTTATTTCTTTCCTTATTGCAGTCTACATGAGGGGATCCTATGAAGATGTAGGATTTTCATTAAGCGCTTCCCCACCATTGCCTTAGGGTTCATTGAGGTACTATTCAACACAATATCAAATTAAAAACCTATAAATTTAGCAAAAAGCAATGCTAAATTATCAAACAATAAAATCTTACATTTTATTTGATGGAGTTATTTAAGCATCTTTTTAATAAAAGCTTTATAAATTAAATAGATATCGAAATCTTCCAAATTAAATCGCCTGCATAATGCAAATTTTGTATAGCCCTACCTTTGGCTTTTTGGTTTATTGATTCATTTATTTTATCGCTACTCAATAAAGCCTTACCTACCATCACTGGTATCGATTTCTCAATATCAAAAGCAAAAACTATATCACCTTCTTTAAATTTCCCTCTAATTCCTTTAATTCCTGGCAACATCAGATCAGCTCCTCTAGAAACTGCATTTGTTGCTCCTCTATCTATTATTACTCCCTGGGCCCAAGAACTATCTTTTTTTAGCATATATATTAATGTAGGAAAAATTAAATTGTCTATTTCTGTCAAAGTGGCAATACCATTAATTACATATATAATTATATTTTCATATTCTACTCTTTCAACGTTTTCCCATTCTATGTTTAATTTAGAATATAATTTTTCTACTCTCTCTTTTAACTCCTTTGCAGACTTCTTAGAAAGTAGATAACGTTTACTTATTTTTATCTTATCAGACATATACATCTCCTTATTTTAAATTTTTAGCCAAGAATTAAAATATTTTAATCCAATATCCAAATAAGTCCTGCGCCCCTCGTTAGACCCGTTGCTCATCATAGTTTTACTCTGAATTTGAATGCCTATCATTGGGGCCATTATTTATTTATTACGAAAGAAGTTTAAATTTCATTAGTGAAAATACAGAAAGACTTTAAATAACCTAGTTAGTCTTTATAACTCAGTGATACAGAGGAGAAATGTAATGGCTGAAAATTCACATTTACAATCAAACACGTTTAAGGTAATAGCTGATTACGTAAATTCAAGTGTATTAGTAAAAATGAAAGGGAATAGAGAAATTAAGGGTATACTTACTAGCTATGATCAACACCTCAATTTGGTTTTAGAAAAAGCTGAAGAGCTCGAAGGCAAAACATCTAGACCTCTCGGATTAGTATTATTAAGAGGAGATAATGTTATAGCTGTAAGTCCTGCTGGGTGAATAGATTGACGAAAGGTACTCCGTCTAGAGGGCTACATAGCAAAGGCAAAACTCATATAATTTGTAGGAGATGTGGAAGAAGAGCTTTTAATGTAGCAAAGGGATATTGTGCAGCCTGCGGATATGGAAAAAGCAAAAAAATAAGAAAGTATAGCTGGCAAAATAAAAAAGTTAACCGCATAAGAATTGTATAAGGTGTTAATTTTGAATGAAAATTGGAACAAAAGCAAAAGCAAAATTAAGTCTATTTTAGAAAATAAAGGTCTTGATTCAATAATATTAACTGGACAAGCAAATATAATATACTCAACTGGAATGAGAGACCCCACAGAAATCTTAATTCTATCTAATAAATGCCCTGATTATTTACTAACATCTACATTAGATTACTTTAGGATGCTAAGTAGAGCTCCAAAGGATATATTGTTAAAGGCATTTTATAGGCCAGGAGAAAAAGGAACAGAACCACCTATATCCAAGAGTGATCTTATTGAAGGAGGTCTATTAGAAGCAATTAAATCTATATCAAGCCAATGTGGAAATAAAATAGGGGCTGATTTAATTTGGAGCAATTATAATATTGGAAAATATTTAACTGAAGAATTAAAAGTTATAGACATTAGCAATGATATCATTAAAATCAGGTCAACAAAGGATGATTGGGAAGTTGAAAATATAATAGAATCAATTAATGCAAGCGAAAAGGCTTTAAGAAAGGCATTAGATTCCTTAGAAAACCATCCTACAGAAAGCCAAGTTGAAGCAACATTCTATAGCTCATTGATGGAACAAGGTGCATGGGGAGAAGCTTTTCCAACAATTGTCGGATTCTATGAAAACACAGCCTTACCTCATTATAATCCTGGAAAAGTAACGTTAGAAAGACCAGGTCCTGTTTTAATAGACTTTGGGGCTAATATGAATGGTTATTTAAGCGATATGACAAGGTCACTATGGTATGGCGATGGAGGAAAAGAGTATAAAAAATTAATAGAAACTGTTGGAGAAGCCCAATCTGAAGCAATGGATGTAATGAAACCTGGAATAGAAGCTTGGGAACCTGATAGTGCTGCTAGAAAAATCTTTGACAAACAAGGAATTACTAGGTATTTTAACCATGGATTAGGCCATGGAGTAGGAGTTGAAATACATGAATTTCCATATTTAAGACCTAACTCAAAGGATCTACTTGAACCTGGAATGATAGTTACAGTAGAGCCAGGAATTTATTACCCAGGACTTTATGGAGTTAGAATAGAAGATATGATGTATATAACTAAAGAAAAAGCTAGATTAATTTCAAGATTTTCAAGAATTTTAAATTAAATATTATAAAGTAAAATATTTACTTAAATCCTTTAATTTAAAGAGTTTTGTTTTGAGGCTGTAGGGATAATGATATGGCTTTATTTCTGTTGTATTTTTTAATTTGGTTCCATGCCAACAACATCAAAATACCTGGTATGATATATATGATTGTTACTATACCTGCTACAATTTCTACTATACCTAAAAGTAACGCTGGATTTTCTGCCTTTTCTGGTAAATCATGAGATAATGGTAAATAAACAAACGGAAAACTAATTAATCCCAATATTAAAAAAACTAAACCATAACCATAGAGCACATTAACTAACATGCTTTTTATATTAGATATAGTTATATTGCTGGGTAATTTATAATAAGAGATTGTTATGTTATATATATCTTTATTAGGTATTGTACTAACAGAATAACCTGCGATAATCATAATAATAGCGAAAAACATTGCAATTGCAATAGAAGATATCACTAGACCTCTTCCCGGTATAGACTTATACATTTGTTGCATTTTATCCCCCGCTAATTAATAACAAAGCTTGCTTATATTTTATTTCACTTATGTTTTAAACAATATAAAACATAAGGTTTTATTAATTAATGATTAGTTGTATATTTTAATTTTAAGTTAAATACTTCCTAATAAAAATAGTAAACTTTAACTCTGTAAAACAGCAATTTATTAAAGTAATGATTAGACATTTAACTATCGCTATGGCCTTAAAATTGTAAATAACTATTTAAAGTAACTTAGAATCTAAAATTAAAAGGGGATAAAAGATTAATGAGAACAACATAAAGTTTAGAGTAACAAGATATCCAGAGAGAGCATCATACAATAAAAATGAACTTATTGATTTTCTAAACAAAAACTTTTTATGTCATGTAGGATTCATATATGATGGGGTACCATATGTTATTCCAATGTTATATTCTAATGATGATAATTACATTTATCTGCATGGCTCTCCTGAAAGCAGAATTGTAAATGTTTTAAAGGTAAATGGGATAGTATCTATATCTGTGACCAAGGTAAATGGGATAGTATTAGCTGAAATGGTTAAAGATAATTCAGTTAACTATGTTTCTGTAGTTATTTTTGGAAAAAGCGAGGAAGTTAAAAACAATAGTGATAAATTAAAAGCCTTTAAAAATTTAATGGATAGAATGGTTCCAGAAAGATGGGAAAATAGTATTTTGCCTTCAGATAATGATTTAAACAATGTTTCTATAATAAAGATAAGCATAGATAAATTTTCCATAAAAAAGAGAGAAGGAGGACCTAAATTAAATCATAAATCAAGCACAAATAAAAACAATATATGGTCTGGAGAAATAACGATCAAATGCAGATATGAGAAACCAATTGATAATGAAAATATTCCTAATTACATAGCTAAATTGATAGGAAAGCAATTATAATTATTGTTTTTAAAATTTGTTTTAAATTCTAAATTTTATTGTAAAATAATTTAAATTCTAAGCCTCTATTGCAAAGGTGAGATAGACATTAAAAAAATGTCATAATCCTATACTAACTTAGCAAGGGCCCGCCGGGATTTGAACCCGGGATCTCCGGCTCCGCAGGCCGGCGCCTTATTCCTGGCTGGGCTACGGGCCCTATTCTTTACTCTATATACGCCCTTTTCAAAATATTACTCCCCTGAATTATAAAATAAAGCAATAAATATAAATTAAGAATAAGCTCAATTAAAATATGCCTTTTTTGGAATTTAATATCTTTGCTGCATCTAATGCAAAATAAGTTATTATCATATCAGCTCCAGCTCTTTTTATTGATATTAATGCTTCAATTATAGATTGTGTTTCATCCAACAATTTATTAGCTATAGCAGTCCTTATCATTTCATATTCACCGCTCACATTATAGGCTGCTAATGGTATCTCTGGAAAATAATCTTTAATTAAACGAATTACATCAAGATAAAATAAAGCTGGTTTTACCATAACAATATCTGCACCTTCTTCTATATCTAATTTAACTTCTTTTATAGCTTCTTTTGCATTTCTTGGATCCATCTGATAGCTTTTCCTATTTCCAAACCTTGGTGTTGAATCAACAGCTAATCTAAAAGGACCATATAAAGAGCTTGCATATTTTGCTGAGTACGCCATTATTCCTACATCGTTAAATCCTGAATCATCTAATGCCTCTCTAATAGCCTTTACTTGACCATCCATCATTCCTGATGGAGAAATAAAATCTGCTCCAGATTGTGCCTGAGAAATAGCTATCTTTTGATAAACCTTTAATGTGGAATCGTTATCTATCACAGTACCTTTTCTTGTGTTTAAAGGCAACCCGCAATGCCCATGACTTGTATATTCACATATACATAGGTCAGTAAATATTATCGGATCCCAACCTATTTCCTTTCTAATATTTCTAATAGCGACTTGAACAGGCCCATCTTGTGCATAGGCCCTAGAGCCATCCTCATCTTTTATTTTAGGAACACCAAATAAAAGAAATGAATGTACCCCTAATTCCATGGAACTTGTTAGATATTCTATTAGTTCTTTCGAGTCTGGAGGATAAGTTAAATGCCCTTCCAATCCCTCAGTCCCTATTGGCTTATTTATAGTCTCGCTAACAAAAATAGGTAATATTAATTTTGATAGATCAAGCGTAGTTTCAGATATTAAATCCCTCAAGTATCTGATAGATCTCAAACGTCTAGGCCTAATTCTTGGAAAAGAGTCCATCTTTTTTACCTCCAAGCTCTTTTTTTGTAATAATCTAAAATAAGCTTTGATGTTTCATTATTATAATTTTCATGCAATAAATCAAACATAGGTTTTAACGATTTTTTAGTGTAGCTTTGAAATGCTATTTTTAAAGCTTCTTCCACCGGAATGCCTTTCTCTATATTTTTCTTTGTTTGCTCTATTTCTTTTTTAATTAATTCATCTAGATTTTTCATTATGCATGAAATATCTTCATCTATTCTCCTTTTTAATAAATATTCATCAAATTTAAGCATTTCTTCTTCGATAATTTTTTCAACAAAAGGAATTTGCTTTACTCTATTATAATAATTTTCACTAACATAATTTTGTATATCATCAATTGTGAAGGTGGGTTTTTTATAATACAAAGCCTGAGGAGTAGAGATATCAACTATAAAGGAATTTTTTGTTGCTATCTTATCTAAAAAAATCAAGGGCCCGCCTTTTATTGCGATTAGAACTACATCAAACTCTTTATTTATAATTTCATTCAACCCAATAACATTAAATTTACACCTATCATTCTTTAATTTGTTAGCATTTTCTAAACTTCTATTTGCTATAGTTATCTCTTCTGGATTCCATTTATTGCATATTAGATCAACCATAGCTTTTGCAGCTTTTCCAGCCCCTATTATTGCTATCCTCTTACCATTTAACGTTAATAATTTATTTGCAATTATCTCAACAGAAGCTTGAGGATATCCTAAAACCCCTTTTGAAATTTCCGTTTCACTTCTAACTCTTTTTCCAACAACTATACTTTGATGAAAAACTGCATCAAGCAGTTTGCTTGTTAGTCCTCTGTCTTTAGCTTCATCCCATGCTTCTTTTATCTGAGACAATATTTCTGTTTCCCCTATTATTGCTGATTCTAAGCCTGATGAAACTCTAAATAAATGCTTAATGGCTACTTTCCCCTGTAATTTATGAAAAAGCTTAGAGTATGGACCAACAATATCGTATAATTCATCGCTTGCTATTTTTTCATTATATAAATCTAGATAAACTTCAAACCTGTTGCATGTTGATAAAACAACAATACCATTAACTAATGAGTATAAATAGTTATATAGCTTTTCTTTTAATTCTCCTACCTTTCCTATATCATCAAAGCATGAATCTCTAAATGTGATAGAATATAATATAACATTATCTATGCTATATTGACTTTCTTCTTTCAATACCTACACCTTCAATTTTTTAATTAGTAAGCTAATTTAAGCGGATTATTCATAATATTTGTATTTATAGTATATGTGTATACATGCAAATATTTATAATATATATGATAGATTATAAACAATATTAGCTATTAATGGCGAGTAAAGCTTTTAATGTCTTTTAAGATAAAATAAAAAAAGCCATTAAATGTAATATGCTTCTCGATATGAAATAAGCAATATCTTGTTGACAAATAAGATATGGAAAAAGAAAGGAGAAGGAGGATTAAAATGTCTCTCAGGTCAACTTATTATTGATGAGTAGCGGGAGCCGGCTTTACTCCAATATAAGGAAGTTAGTTATTGGTATACATATCATTTAATGGTTTTCGTTTATTTTATTTAGTAATATTAAGAGCTTTGCTCAGAAAGGCGAAGTTTGTCTTTACTTTATTAGTCAAAACTAGGTAAGCTCTGCATGATGCATTTAACTTCTATAAATATTATGTGAAATTAGAGATTTCATAAGCTGCTTGAGTAACCTATATTATCTCTTAAGATCAGCGGAATGCTCAGAGTGCCCAGTACTAACAGCAAACAACAGTTTATATTTTTGGGTTTTAATTAAAAATTTGTGGGCGAGCTAGAATGGCAATATTATGTTTATTAAGACATGGAGAATCTTTATGGAACGAGGAAAATAGATTTACTGGGTGGGTTGATGTACCTTTAACAGATAAGGGTAGGCAAGAAGCTTTAAAAGCAGGTTTATTGCTAAAAGATTATAAATTTGATGTAGCATATACAAGTGTTTTGCAAAGAGCTATAGAGACATTAGAGCTAACTTTAACTGCAATGGGTGCTAGAATACCAATAATAAAAGATTGGCATCTAAACGAAAGGCACTACGGCGATTTGCAGGGTTTAAATAAAGAGGAAACAGCTAAGATTTATGGAGAAGAGCAAGTAAAATTATGGAGAAGAAGCTATAAAGTATCCCCGCCAAATGGAGAAAGTTTAGAGGTAACTCAAAAAAGAACTGTTCCATTTTTTAAAAATACTATAATGCTTGATCTTAAAAAGGGTAAAAATGTCTTAGTAGTTGCTCACGGTAACAGTTTGAGATCTATTGTAATGTTTTTGGAGAATATACCAGAAGATATAATACCAACAGTTGAAATACCAACAGGACAACCAATAATTTATGAGACTGATTGGGACCATAAAGAAGACAAGCTCATAATAAAATCTAAAAAAGTATTATCATAAATTATTTTTCTGCTAATTCATTAACTATAGTTTCCAATAAATTGTCCATTTTAATTAATAAATCTTTGTTTTCCTTCAAATTAAATTTTGAGATTACATCACCTATGGGCTCATAGGTAATAAATGGGTTTTTATTATCATCCTCCCATATCAAAATTTTTAATGGTAAATATAGTCCTATTCTCATATCGTTTCTAATTAATAGTGTGCCGTTTCTTGGATTACCAAATATAAATAATATAGACCTATTTAATTTCATGCCCACACTTTCAGCATTTTCAGAATGGTTTATACGAGAAAAAATGTTCATATCCCTCTTTATTATTTGGCTTTCCAACTTTATTTTTAATTCATTAAAATTATATTTTGATTTATATGTCTTTAACATCTCATATCCCTCTATTATTAAATCAATTACTTTTTTAGAAATAACGTTATTAAATCTTTCTAGCTATAACTATTTCTCTGTTTAAGCCTGAATGCACAAACATATCATGAAATCCAATTAACTTAAAACCTAAATCAATTACATATTTATATGGTTCCTCGCTAGATGGTCCTGCATAAACTAGATAGGAACCTTTTTTCAAAATTCTCATGCTTTCCTCTAGAAAAGATATTACAATGTTTTCATATCCCCTTTTCTTTGTTGACGTTGCTCTTCCATACGGAGGATCTGTTGCTATAGAATCTATTGATTCATCTTTTAATGGGATACTTCTTATATCATGTCTAGCTACTAGAGAAAATTTACAGCAATTTATATTTGTTAAATTTAATTTAGAACCATATATCATTTCCGGATCTAAGTCAAAGCAAAATATTTTTATCGAGTTTAATAAGCATGCTTCTAGTGATAAACTGCCTGTTCCACAAAATGGATCCAAAAAAATATTATTTTCTTTTAATCTGGATAAGTTAACCATTACCCTTGCTAGCTGTTGATCAATTTGGCCTGCTCTTTTAAACGGTCTTTTTTCTGCATTTATTTTAAAATTGTTTATCTGTTTGCTCAAAGTCAAACCAACAATAGCGACGCCCTCTGTTATTATAACTTTTATTAAATTGTTCGATTTCGTTGACGCATTTATACCAATTTTTTCAATTTCTCTAGCTAATTTTATTTCAATTTCTTGACTTTTTATAAAATTAGAGTATCCTTTATATCTAGCTGCCTTTATTCTTGCATCTTTAATCCCCATCTGTTTGATTTTTTCTCTAATGCTTTCATAGTCTATTTGATTTATTTCATAGATATCTAATAATTCTCCAATTTCCTTTATATATCCTGACCTAGCAATAATAGAATTTGCATCTATTTTTCCTTCTATTATAGAAACTCCATCATAATTATATTTGATGATTCCTTGGGAATTAGTCGATTCAAGCAATGCTGTTAACTCTTCTAATGGAAGTGTTGGGTGAAGCCCAGATAGCATTGCATAGTATTTTTTTGGCAAATTTTTCCACCAGCTTACTTTTTAATGTTATCCAGAGAAAAATACTAAAAACCCCAATTTTATCGAAATATGTGGGAGCCGCCGTAGCTCAGACCGGTAGATTCCCTGCGTGGGAGCCGATAGCGCTGGCCTTGTAAGCCAGTGGTCGCGGGTTCAAGTCCCGCCGGCGGCTTCATAATATCATAAATTTCATATAAACTTTTGAACACTAATTTTTAGACTCATATAAACTGGTGATGGTTCCCAATTTATGAGAGGAGAGAGAACTCATAGAAGAAATAGAAAAGGAAATAATTAATGTTAATAAAAAAGAAGAAAAGAATGGCGAAGATATTAGTGAGTATTTTGAAGATAACTTAAAGATCCGTGATAAGCGGCTGAGGAAAGTAATAAATGAAATTAGAGTGTTTCTTTTAAATCCAAAAAGAATAGATGAATTCTCAATAGAAATATGTATAAAAGGGAAGGATTATGCTGATTATACAACAATTTTTAGTTTACCCCCCAAGAACTATGCAACATGCGATCATTAGCTCTAGCTTATTGGAACTAATATGATTTAAAAAAATATGATATGGATGCTTAACGCTTACTTGGAGAGCGGAGTAGGCTTTTTAGAGGCCCTCTCTAAGTACTTTCTAGCAACCTCGACATCTTCTGGTGGGACAGGTCTGTATGCTAACCACCAATCAAATCCTTTGTAATGCTTCAGCCTCTCATCTGCCTCCTGAAGGGTCTTCGCAGTAGGGACAATTGCATTCTCCCCAACTACCTCACTGTTTGGCCAGTTGGCGGGTAATGCTACTTTCTCTCTGTCTATTACTTGGAGTCCCTTGATTGCTCTCAATATCTCGTCTATGTTCCTCCCGAGTTCAAGTGGGTAATAAATAATGGTTCTTATGATACCTTGAGGATCTATTATGAAGACTGCCCTGACGGTATTTGCTGCAGATTGGGCTTGTATCATACCTAGCTGCTTAGACACAGTTCCCATGGGATCGGCAATTATGGGGAAAGGAATTTCGATTTTCAAATTCTCCTTTATCCATCTGATCCACTGTATGTGCGATGGCACTGTGTCGACGCTAAGGCCGAGTAGTTCTGCATTAAGTGCTTTAAAGTCATTGAATCTCCAAGCAAATGCATAGAACTCTGTTGTGCAGACTGGCGTGAAGTCTCCTGGATGGCTAAAGAGTACGAGCCACTTTCCAGCGTAGTCATCTGGTAGAGTTTTTGGACCATGTGTGGTGTTTACCTTAAGCGTAGGGAGCTTTTCACCTATGAGTGGAATTTCTCCTGGCAAATTTCTTCACCAAGTTAAATAGATAACATTACTATTATATAAGTACTGATGCATGTAGTCCTTTCTGGCTGTTGGACGAGTTTTAATAGCCTTTGCGCTATATTATATTCTCCCAGAAAAATTCTCTATATAATGCTTAATGCCACATATTATTTATCAAATTATTAAAATTTTTCCATGCATTGCTAAATATTCTTTATTAGTAATGGAGTATCTAGTGATGAGAGGACTAGACATAGGCAACACACTGAAAAAGATAGATAAGCATATACAGAGGGAGTAAATCGAAAGCAGGCCTAAAAAAGAAAGGGACTGAAGGAAGTACGAGTAGCAGGAGACGAAGAGAATAAGAAGGTAACGAGGCCTCTCGATAGCTCATAAGAGATAGGATTAACGAGCTGAAGGCACAGCTAGTAGTCTATCGCTGGATAAACAAAGCGGGGTATGTGTTTCATACAACTACTAGCTATGAAATGATAAAAATGAAGGCAGTAAATCACAAACCAATGAATCGCCCTAAGGAACCCTCACCCTTTAGGTTGGAGAGAATGTCAGTTAACTATATCTTCAATATCTATTTTATTTAGAACATCTTCAAGGTCGTTAAGTCTTTTAGATAAGAGTTCAAGCTCTCTTCTTTCTACTTCTTCTTTAATTTTTTCTCTCAAGAATTCATAGATATTAATACCAAGTTTTTCACTTTTTCTACCTATTCTTTTCTTACTTTTGTGGAGACCTTATATAATTACCCAATATGTCCACTCGAATATACTATATGCGATGTAGATTTACAAGTTTATCATTATGGGTTATTTAAAAGTATATTAAATATTAAATCCATTAAGTAACAAGCTATTTAACTTATTATTTTTATTTCTTGGTTTATAAATAGTTTTATTATTTAAAAAGTAGGCCCAATTCTAAAAATACCAAAGTCATCTTGATTTAAGATTTCAGCTTTAGTTAGCTCTCCACTTGCTGTTTTACTTATAATCTTTAAAAGTTCTTGAGTGGCATTTTCAAATGTTTTATTTCCATTAAGTATTGGACTTACATCGTAATCTATAAATTCTTGCATGATTTTATATGTATCGGCATTGGCTGTAATCTTTATAACTGGAGCAATCGCATGACCCGTCGGAGTACCTCTTCCGGTTGTGAATAAAACAATTTGCGCTCCTCCCGCAACCATGCCTGATACTGATACAATATCATATCCAGGAGTTATCATAAGATAATGACCATTTCTTTCTCCAAGTCTCTCTGCATATTTAAGCACACCTGAAACAGGAGAAGAACCGGACTTCTTTATTGCGCCTAATGATTTTTCTTCTATAGTTGTTAACCCTCCAGCAATATTTCCTGGTGATGGTTGAGCTCCTCTAAAGTCTACATTAGCTTCCCTTTTAAGCCATTCCTCAAAAGATCTAACAGTATCAATTGCCTGTTTTCTTATATTATCATTAATGGCCCTTTTTGCATAAATGTGCTCAGCCCCAATGAATTCAGGAACTTCGCTTATGATTGTCGATCCTCCTAATGAAACTATCATATCTGAAATCCTTCCAACAAGAGGATTCGAAACAATTCCGCTAGTAAAGTCTGATCCACCACATTCGAGGCCAACAACCAATTGGCTAGCATCAAAGCTGGATTTTTTAACCAATGATGCTTCCGAAGAAAATTTTTTGGCTAATTCTTTTATTTTATCTAAAGCCTTAGAGTAACCAAGATCTTGAATTCTTATCAATTCTGTCGGTTTTGTTGCTGATATACTATCAGCAACTTTTTCAGCATCAACACTTTCACATCCAAGGCTTACAACTATAGTTGAGTAGACGTTAGGATTTAAAGCAGTATTAGTTAAAGTTCTAGTTGTTTGTTCAAGGTCTTCTCCTACTTGCCCGCAACCATGTAAGTTTTTAAGGAGCTTAACTTTTTTCTCCCCTATTTCCTCTGCTATTTTCTTTAAAGCAACTTCGCTAAGCCCTAGACTGCATGAAACTGTTGGAAGTATTAATACATAATTTCTAGCACCAGGCCTTCCATTATATCTTTCAAAACCTTTAAACTCAAGGTTAAATTTCATAACACTTTCCCCCTTAAGCTATCTAAGTTATGCACATGCACATGTTGGCCTTTCTTTATTTGTGCTGTAGCAATTCCTATAACTTCGCCATATTTAATTACATATCCACCTTTTGGTATGTCAAAAATTGCTATTTTATGTCCTTTTGGTATGTCATCCTCAGCTTTTAATTCACCTTTTTGTGCGCCATGAAGAATTATTATATCTCCATTTTTTACATCATTTAAGAGCGTAGCTACGTTATCATTTTCATCAATAACTATAGCTATGGAAATTTTCATCCCTAGTTTAATTATCTATCCGGCGGTTTTTATATTTAAATATATCAAAATTATTTCTGGCCTTCATTGCTTAGATGTTTTCTATTTTTATTAGGAGCTAATGAAATTTTCATCCAAATCTAATAGTATTATTACATCATTATATAATTTATCCTTCTTTAATCCCCTTTCTATCCTGTAAAGTTGTTCGGGTGCAATATTATATTTTCTAGCAATTAAATATGGTGCAATATTATATTTTCTAGCAAAAAGATATAGCATTAGACTTCTAATAGCATTAGGATTCGATAGTCTTGTCTTGAATTTACTATGGGTGAAAAGTAAGGATATTATTCTATTTATATTTTTGCTTTTACCTATCCAGTCCATAATTTCACCTGGCAAATACAAATCCTTTGGCCTTCCTATTCCATAAACTATGACTTTATTATTTTCAATGCTTATGTAGTTGCTCTTCAATTTAAACCCCTTATTATTCTTTAAATAGATAAAGCTTTTAATCTTTATTTAAAATAAAGATTGTAAGCAAAATAAAAATTCATTAGCCTCCTTATTTAACATAAACTGGGGGATTAGATTGGCTCTAAAAAATAGAAAGGAATTACCAGATACAGGAGAGATAGTTGTCGGAACAATAAAAGAAGTTCATGATTTTGGTGCATATATGATTATAGATGAATATAATAATTTGAGAGCTTTTTTGCCTTGGAGTGAAGTAGCAAGTAGGGCAGTAAAAAATATAAACAATGTAATAAAAGAAAATCAAAAGCTTGCCGTGAAGGTAATAAGAGTATATAGGAATAAAGGTCAAGTAGATGTAAGTTTAAAGAGAGTTAGCGATAATGAAAGAAAAAGAAAAATGATGTATTGGAAAAGGACACTAAAAGCAGTCAACTTAATTTTAATGGCTGCCAAACAACTTAATAAGACTGAAGACGATGCATATAAAGAGGTTATTTGGAAATTAGAAGATTATTTTGGCGATTCTATGACAGGTCTCGAAGCTGCTGCCTCAGATTCGATAGATTTATTAAAAAAGGCAAAGATATCTGATGAATGGATAAGCGTTTTAACAGATTTAGCTAAAAAATACATTGAAGTTAAGCATGTAGAAATAAGCGGTGTGATAACCCTTAGGTCAAATAATCCTGATGGGATAGAGAAAATAAAGAAAACCTTAATTAGCATAAAGGAAGAAGTGAAGAAGTTTAATGGCATAGATGCTAAGATTTATACAATAGGAGCTCCTAAATACAGGATAGATTTGATAGGTCCTGATTACAAAACCTTAGAAAACATTATGGGGAAAATAGGCAGTAAAGCGGAGAAGTTGGCTAAAGATTTAAAGCTAGAATATTCATTAGAAAGACTAAAGGGATAAATAATGAGATGGTTGCTCAGAAAGTGCACTGTTTGTGGCAAATATACATTAAACCAAGAGAGATGTCCTTATTGCGGGGGTATGGTAAAAGTACCACATCCTCCAAAGTTTAGTCCTCAAGACAGGTTTGTTGCTTATAGATATATGATAAAATATGAAGTTAAGAGTTTTAAACATGTAATTGGAAAAGAGTAATTAAGTTTTTTAGTTTAAAATATAAAATCTAAATTAGAGGATTGTATAATTTATATTTGGTGAAAGATCATGAAGTTAAGATTTAAAGAGCCAAAAGTTTGGAGATACATAATGGGTTCTATTGAAAAGATAATAGATGAAGGAGTGTTTAATATAAATAATAATGGATTGTCACTAAGGGCGTTAGATACGTCAAGAGTTATTATGATTGATTTCTATTATCCCAAATCCGCATTTGATGAATTCAGCATTAATGGAGAAGAAGAAAATTTAGGTATATCATTTTCAGTATTAAGCGATGTATTGAAAAGGGCAGAAAAAAATGATGAACTTGAATTGATATCTGATGAAAATTCATTAATGCTTAGATATGTTGGTAGAGGAGAAAGAATTTTTAAGATACCGTTAATAAGCTTAAGCCAAGAAAAATTACCAGAACCAAAAATAACCTTTAATGTTAAGGCTAAGCTATCTAATAATGTTTTTATTGACTTTGTTAGCGATATAGAATCGATAGCAGATTCTTTAACAATAACTGCAAATGAAGAGGAAAATAAGTTAATTATTACTGGTAAGGGAGATATAGAAAGTGCAGAGATAGAGCTGTCCATGGAAAAGCAGAATTTAATAGAGCTAGTAATAGATTCTCCCGATTCATCGACATATAGTGTAGAATATTTTTCAGATATTTTACTTGCAGCCAAAGAGGCAGATCTAATTTCCTTACAATATTCTCAAGATGCGCCCATTAGGATTGATATGGAATATCAAAGCGGTGGTAGGCTGACAACGTATGTCTCACCAAGAATTGAATGAAGCTAAAGAGATTAAATTAAAAAAATGGGGTAATGAATCATTAAAATACCTTTATAAAGAATACTATAGCCTAAATCCTCCTCTTATACTACCAAAGGATATTAAAAATAGAGAATTTGCATTTCAGTTGTTTGAATCCACAAGCTATGTTAGACACATCTCCTTCGATAATGAAAGAAAATTTTTAGAATATTTAACAAAAAATGTACCTAAGCAGGTCTATTATTCTATAGCAGTTTATGATTTACCGGAAGCATCTACTATGGAAGAGAAAGGCTGGAGAGGCTCAGACCTGTTATTTGATTTAGATCTCGATCATATGAAGGATTGCAAAATTGTAGAGGATATAGCAGATGACGAATGTATTGAAAATGGAATAAAGTATGTAAACACTATATCTCTTATAGTCGATAACTTCTTAGGTGGTTATACTCAAATATATTTTACAGGAAATAGAGGATACCATGTTAGAGGTTTTTGTGATTATTGCAAACAACTAGGCAAGGACGAAAGAATCGAAATAGCAAACTTTATTGCTGCTCAGGGCATTGATTTAGATTTAATTTTTCCAAAATCAAGTAAAGCTGGGAAAGCAGCAAAGCCTAACAAAGATGATCCAGGCTGGAGAGGCTTAATAGCAAGAAACGGATTAAAAGATGAATTTGATGGAGAAGATATAATTAATATAGTGAAATCAATAAAGGTTGATATTGATATTATGGTTACTCAGGATCCAAGTAGATTAACCAGAATTCCAGGTACATTAAACGGAAAGGCTTCTTTGTTGGTAGTTCCTATATGTGGAGAATTTAAGATGGGCAAATGGTTATCTCCATTTTCAGGAAATTTGGATGTAAAGGCAGAAAAAGAATTGAATGAAATGAAAATTTTGGGTCAGAAGGTATCATTTAAAGAAAAAGAAGATTTAAACTTGCCAGCACAATTAGCTATATTTTTATTTACAAAAAAGTATATTAATGTTATAGGAGGAGATGTGGTTGTCAGAAAGAATACCGGTTGGTGGCCCATTCAGGGCTGCAATTGGACTTCATGAGCAAGTTAATGCAGATAGCATAAGGGATTCAAGAAGGCTATGGGGTCTATATTGTTCTAATGATAATAAATTGTGCGAAAAATTTTATGAAATTATTTATGAGTTATCTAATTATATAGCTGAAATGAGGATAGAGGATATTAATTATGAGGATTATAAAGGAATTGACAGAGAATTCTTTGCAAAATTAAATAAAATTAAGTCTGATTATGCATCTTACCTTTCTGGAGAAATTATATCTTTTGGTGAGTATGTATTGGTTAAAGCCAATAAAGATCTTATTTTATTAAACAATAAGTTTATAGAGAGAGGTGAAATGACTTTAGTTTTATTAGAGGAGGCAATACTATTATCAGCTTTAGGGAATGTGAGCTTAATAAAGAGTTTGTCAAGCCATATGATTGCAAAAAGATGAAAACCTTGTTATCTTAAAATAGATCATTTCAAAGAAGAATAAAAGTTAATAAGGAGTTTCCTATATGCCAATATAGGATAGTGAGAGTGAGAAGAATTGAAGTTTCCAAAGAAAATTAGAGCATATTGCCCAAGGTGTAATGAACATACAGAACATACTGTATCTATATATAAATCTGGTAAAAGAAGAACCCTATCAGAAGGACAGAGAAGATATATTAGAAAAAATAAAGGTTATGGGAGTAAAAGAAAACCAGAACAAAAAAGGTTTGCAAAGACAACAAAAAAGGTTACTTTGCTTTTAACGTGCAGTAAATGTGGATATAAGAGAACAATATTAGGCATTAGATTGAAGAAAATAGAATTAGTAGAACCATCAAGGTGATAGTTTATGCCAGCGAATAATAAGAGAAGAAAGATATTGGTACCACAGCCAAGGAGCCGATTTTTAATAGTTGAATGCCCGAATTGTGGTCATAAGCAAGTTATTTTCAGTCATGCTACATTTCCAGCTAGATGTTTATCATGCGGAACGTTATTAATTAAATCTACGGGTGGAAGGGCAGAAATATTAGGTAAGGTAGAAAAGATTTTAAGTTAATGTATTTATGCTCTTTTTAAATTTATTCTTTAGGTAACAATTAGTAAATGCTTTAAACCCAAATATCTTATAAATTCTTCTGGCTCTGCCGGGGTAGCTCAGCTGGTAGAGCGCCCGGCTGTTAACCGGGCGGTCGAGGGTTCGAGTCCCTCCCCCGGCGTTCTTAAAAACAATCAATAAAAATATTGAAATCTTATTCATAAGCATAGCACTTACATCTTGATACATTTAAAATTTTATTAAATAGTTTTCGCTCTCTTTAGTTTAAAAATGGTTTAAAAAGGTTTATATATTTCTAAATTGATTTAAATAAGTGAGTTTAAAAGCAGGTGATGATTTTGGAAAGAAAAGACGAAGAAAATGAAAGTTTCTCTGAAGAGGAAGCTAAATTACCAAAAATGGAAGAAGGTAATAAACCAACTGTTAAAATAGAAAATATAGTGGCAACTGTAATATTAGATACTCCATTGGATTTGAACTTAATTGAAACTAGAATACCAGATGTAGATTATAATCCAGATCAATTCCCAGGTTTAGTTTATAGATTGCAAAGCCCTAAGATTACAGCTCTTATATTTAAATCGGGAAAAATGGTTGTTACTGGAGCTAAAAGCGTTAAACAATTAGTTTGGGCTGTTAAGACAATACTCAAAAAGCTTATGGTTAAAGGAGTTCCTATGCAGGGGAAGCCTCAAATTCAAATACAAAACATAGTAGCATCTGCAAATTTAAACGTAGTAGTTGATTTAGAAAAGGCAGCTTTTACTCTACCTAAAAGTATGTATGAACCAGAGCAATTCCCAGGTTTAATATATAGAATGGAAAAACCAAGAGTTGTTTTATTGATATTCAGTAGTGGAAAAATGGTTATAACTGGAGCAAAGAGAGAGAGCGAAGTAGATGATGCAGTGTTTGGCATCTACGATATTTTAAAGAATAATTCTTGTATAAAAGAAGAATCTTAAATTATTTATTTTTTGCATTAAAAAGCAAGCCTAATTGTGGAAGCTCAATTAAACCTATTTCTTTATCAATGATTATTGGTATTGATTCTTCAATTATACCTAAATCTCTACTGATTGGCGATAAATAAGAAGACTTATCTAAATTTAGAACAGTTCCAGTTTGATACAATCCAATAGCTGGCAATATCAGAGCTGTTGAACCCCCTTTTAATGGCATTTTTAATAATGATTGTAGTCTTACTTTACTTCCCGATAAGCTTATTTCTATGCTTGGATGTTCATGTCCCATTATAACAAATTGGGAATTTTTTATTTCATCGATTAGTTTATGGCCATGAGTTATATATATTCCATCTCCTAAATCTAAATAATCATCTATAACATCTATTCCTATGTCTTTTAGTAAGTTTCCTATAAATGTATCATGATTTCCTTTAACTAAAATTATTTCTTTTGCCTTATTTCTTACCGATGAACTAATAAGCTCTAAGATCTCTGCCCTTTCCTGCCTTGTAAGTTTTTCAAAAACATGCTTTAAGTCGCCTGCTATTACTATTTTGGTAAAACCCTGACTTAAAATTTCATTAATAATATTTTTTGCTCTCTTTAACTGCAACCTAGGTAAATATATTCCTTGACTAGCCATAGCATCTTCATATCCAAGATGGATATCGCTAATTATTGCCGAATTACTTTTTTCATGAACTAGCACTGGTAATCTATTTAGTATTTTCAGTTTTTCTAGGCTCAGTGACATTTTTCCTCGCATTTTTTAGATTATATCTAGAAGATATTAGCATTAGTATAGGTAAAAATGAACTAGATGCTATAATGGCTAAAAGCAAAAATATAATATTAATTTCTAATTTAATTATTGAGGGTTAGAGATAATGCAAAAAAGTCAAATAAATAAAAAGCCAAAGATTTCGATAGTATTGCCAACATATAACGAATCTGGTAACATAATACCTTTAATAAATAGAATCGATGAAATAATGAAAAAATCAGATTGCTACAGTTATGAAATCATAGTGGTTGATGATAATAGTCCAGACGGAACATATAAACTAGTGGAAGAAATTTCCAGAAAAAATAACAACATTAAACTGCTGTTAAGAAAAGAAAAAAGGGGTTTATCATCAGCGATAATAGATGGCATAAAAATTTCAAAAGGTGATTATATTATAGTTATGGATGCCGACTTTCAGCACCCACCGGAATTAATACCATTGCTGTTAGAGCAGGCTTTAAAAAACAACGATGATGTTGTTGTGGCATCTAGGTATAAGAAAGGTGGAGGCATAGAAGGATGGAGTTTTACAAGAAAATTGATAAGCAAGGGAGCTTCTATATTAGCAAAGTTGCTGGTTCCAGAATCTAATAGAACTTCAGATCCTATGTCAGGTTATTTTATTTTTAAAAGATCATCAGTTGATATAGAAAAGGTTAAGCCTATTGGATATAAAATTTTGATGGAAATCCTTTATGCTCACCCAAGCCTAAAGGTTTCAGATATTTCATATGTGTTTAAAAATAGATATAAGGGAAAGAGCAAGCTAGGCACTAAAGAAATATTTCAATTTTTTATACATACAATAAGAGATTCAAGGCCAATTAAATTCGCAGTCGTTGGGGCATCAGGAACAGTGGTTAACTTAGGTGTTATGTATTTGTTTTTGAGATTAGGATTGTTTTATGATTATTCAAGTGCTTTAGGAATAGAAAGTAGCATATTAACGAATTTTTTATTTAACGATTTATGGACTTTTAAAGATAGAAGAAATAGACTATTAAGGTACAGGCTATTTAGATATCATATTATGGTAGCACCCAGCGGATTAACTATATTTTTTGTTATGGAACTATTAGCTAAAATCTTAAAAATTTATCCATTAATTGGGCAGTTCATAGGAATTATATTTGGTTTCATAGTTAATTATATATTATCATCGAAAAAAGTATGGAACTTATAATTTAATTAACTTTACATTTTCTTCAAAGGTTATATCTAAGATTGTAAATCAATAAATTTTGTTTAAAATACCTTTCCCATAAAAGAATAAAGAATTATAAACGCCAAATAGACTAATGTATTAAGGATAGTGATTGGAATACCTATTTTCATAAATTTGCTGTAAGAAATAGTTGAACCAAACTTAGTTTCTAAAATCTCTAATATAATAACATTTGATGCAGCCCCTAGTATTGTTAAGTTTCCTGCGATGGTTGTACTCATTGCTAAGGTTGTCCATGTTATTGAATTTGCAGCACTATAACCTAGTTGTTGCAGATAAATAATAAATACATTTGTAAAGGGTACATTGCTTATTAGTTGGCTAAATATTAGTGAAGCAAATGTAATTCTAAATATGTTACTTGGTCCATGTATTTCTGTTGGTAAAATTGCATGTAAAGGTAAATAAAGTATGCCAGAATTCCATATACCTTGAGTAGCTATAAACATTGTTATAAAAAATATTATAGTACCCCAGTTTACTTTAGATATTATGTTTCTTGCATCCGATACAAAAATATAAGTAAAAGCTGCTACTGTAAAAGGTATTATCCCTATTTCATTTATGTGAGGTAATTTTTCCAATTCTAAGATATCGTTAACTAATATTAATAATACTGTTATAATAATAGCTGTTATGCTTATATATGCATCCCTTTTATTTTTTATAAGTTCTTGAGGTACCCCTAAATAAAATTCTTTTTTAGCAGTATTCTTTATCTTATAAACTTTTGTTATTATATAAGTAGTTAAAAATATGTTTATTATAGTTGGTATAGCAAGATAGGCTAAAAAAGTTATTAGAGGCGCTTTTATTCCTGTTTGTGTTGCAATCAACATATTTTGTGGATTTCCTAGAGGTGTCATGGTAGAGCCTATTGTTATTGAAAATGCTAATAAAATTGCAACAGGCTCTAGAGGTAGATCTGCAATCTTAGCTAATATACCCGATAGTGATGTACCTACAACTGCTACAGCATCATTTACCATAAATGCTGCTAGTACTCCAAAAAACAATGAAAATAAATAAAGTAGTTGTACCTTTCCCTTTGCATAGCTTGAAATTATTGCTGAAATAGAATCTAATATTCCAGAAGCTTCAGCAATGCTTACTAGACTAAACATACCTATTAGGAAAAGTATCACATTCCAATCAACAATATTATTAATATCATTTATAGGAATTAGCTTAAAAATTATGCTTAAAGATGCACTAAATGACATTATTGACCAGGCAGGAATTTTTGGAATCTTTGCTCTTGTAATAAATCCTCCTATAATTATTGTTAGTATGATCAAGCCAAGGTATTGTTTTGGCATTATCATTTCGATTTCTACCCTTGCTTTGTAATAATATTTAAGTTTTTATTGTTTTGTAAATTTTGAATTTTATAGTTTAAATTATTATATATTTTTATTATAACTTATAATATGTATTGATATTTAAAAAGGTGAAGAGGATAGCAAATCGCTTTCTATGCATGAACAGTTATTGTTCAATAGAAAAGATATGCTAGATAAAGATTTATTGCCATTTATCAATTCTTTTATATATATTTGTTCATCAATTAAAATTAAACACTCAATTAAATTGTTCGATATTTTATTACATTTTATTTCTCTTAATGTACCAAGTCTTTTTTTCCCATTAAAATTTTGTTCTATCATTTTATTTCTTATTTGATTAATAATATTTATATTGTCTTCGCTGACATCGTTTTCACAATATATTAGACATCTATAAATTCTATTCATAATTTTTTCTTTATTATCTAAATATGATTTGTATTTTTCATTTAAACTTTCTATGGTAATTATCAGACCTTTATTGGTAAAAGTTGTAGGTAGATCTATATTTCTTTCTTTTGCTCTCTTGATTTCCATTATTAGGTGGATTCCTTCACCTATAACTCTGGTATCTTTTTCATCTCTTGCGATCGAATACAATATGATATCTTCTGCGTTAAATTTATTAGCTATAATATTAATTAATTTTTTTTCAGCATCGCTTTTTTTTATTGACTCCCCTCTAACAATTTTTTTATATGTTCCCAAAGCAATTAAAGATCTTATTTGATTTCTTATAGATAATTTTGGAAAAGCGACTTCCACTACTATATCTGGTTTAGAAAAATCTACTTTAAATTGGCTTGAGGATTGAATTTTTTTCCCTATTTCTCTCTTTATTTCATTTTTTATTGATTCTCCATATTCAAGTTTAAACTCCGATCTAATTTTGTCCTCCATTTCCAATACTTTTGGGTCAACTCTTACTCCAATTAGAAAATTTTTCACTTTCATTCTATTAAGCTCTTCAATTATTTTTAACGATGCGGTGTTAATAAAATCATTAAGCTTACCATTACATATGATGCAATTATTAGGTTCTAAATTATCTTTAAAATATAATTTATATATTTCTTCAGAAACCTTTCCCATATTTTTAGCTATTAATTTAAATTCATTTAGGGCGTTTTCGTCCCCATCTCTTATTTTTCTATGATATTCCATAAGAATGATTTTCTTTATGCTTTCCCCTCTTTCTTCATTGGACCATGCATATCCTAGCTTAGCAAATAGCCTTCCTAGGCATCTATTGCACAAAGGGTATTTTTTTAATATTCCTAAAGAAGTTTCGCTAATACTCATTTAAATCAGCTCTTTACAATTTCATAACCTTTATTTCTAGGATTGCTAATAAATACTTCACCTTTAATTTTTAGCTCATTTAAGATGAATTTAAGTAGATCTGCATCGCCTTCAGCTTCGTCTTCTCTAGATATTGTGTAAAGTATTGGTCCCCAACTTGATTGAGCTAATATCATTCTTGATCTCCAGGCCTCACTTGCTATTTTAGTCAGATCATTTCTAAAAACCCCTCCCTGTATCTTTGAAAAGTAAAGTCCTGTACCTTCTTGAATAGTTCTTAAACCTTCTAGGGTATCTTCTATATCTTCTCTTGCTATACCAGATGCCAATCTAAGCAATCCGTTTGACATTAGTCCTTTAACTCCTTCTGAGACATTCCATGGGATTTTCATTATAATGCTTTCTTTTGCATCATCTAATCCCTTTGGCTTATTTGGCAAAACCCAAACAAATTTCCATTTCTCAGGTATTCGCAAACTTATGAGTTCTCTTGGACCATGCTTATCTGGTACACCTGAATCAGCTATGAATCCTCCCTTGTTGAATAGCAATGATCCGACTCCGCTATATTTGTTGATTCCTAATTTATCGATTATTTCGTTTGAATTTATATTTAAACCATAAAGCATTTTAAAACAAGTAATAGTAGCTAATGTTATTTGTGTAGTACTGCCTAAGCCGATATGCTCTGGGATATAAGAAGAAACCCTAACACTATAATCCCTTATGTTTAGCAAACTCGCAACCTTATCAATTATTTGTTTTATATAATTTGGCCCTTCAAATTGTTTTTTATCTATTGAAAAATAAGCTTCGAATGATGGCTTATCTATGTAAAAACCTGCCGAACCCCAATTAATGCTCCATTCGCTACCAGCATAATAAAAACCTGCATGCAATCTGCTTCCGGTTGTTATTTTAATTTCATTTGTCATAGCTTAATCTCCTCCATATATCGGTAGACGTTTCGCAATTTCTGACCTCCTACTCACCCTAAAGAGTGAGAGTACTCCTGAGGTCTTGAGGATTTCACTCATTTAATAGATGCCACTCAAATTTCTCTTTTAGATAAGAGTAAAGTTGATCCCACTACTTGTCTAATTTAGGTTTACCTGAAAGAAGCCTCTTTATGTCTTGTTTCTTAAAATCTTTAAAAACTTTTTCTGCATAAAACTAGTTTTTCTTTACTTTATTATCTTTAGATTCCATGAAATATTTTTAGTTAATTTTATGATTTAATAATTTTACAAAATACAGCATAGCTGTTAACTGAAAGTAAATATCTCTAAGCCAGAAATTGGCTACACAATGTATTTTAATATAACCTGATTTTTGCTTAATGCCTCATGAAATTAGTTTTTACCTTTATAATACTAGAGCTTATAAACTTTTCTATGGTGATTTGTATGAAGTTGATAACTGTTAAGATGCCCGATTTATATGTTAAAGGAGTAGATGAATTGGTTAAAGCACAAAGATATTCAAGCAGAAGCGAGGTTATAAGAATTGCAATAAGAGAATTATTAAAAAGAGAACTTTGGAATGAGCTTCCAGCAGAGGATAACTTGCTATACAATATTAATCAAAGTGTGGGTGCAGAAAGTGAGGTATAGTTAAGTTTTTATTAAATTTTTTGTTAAATTATTTAAAAATAAATTTATTATTGAAAATATGGTTATTAACGTTTGTCCAGCAAATAATTCAATATTGTTGATTGTATATATATTTAGATTTTCAATAATAGAAGCTATTATTAATATGGCATTTGAATAGGTATAATATGAAAGCATTGCAGAAGCCATTGATACGCTCATTACAATAAGATTTGTAATCCATTGATATATATTAATTGATGCAAAAACTAATATAATAAATGAAATTAATAATAAAGATATTGATAGTAATAATCGGGAAAGCATTAGATTTTTATTAATAGAATACAGCTTAGAATTAGCCTTTAAATAATTTTTGATTTTAGATATGCAATCCATTGTTTTATTAATATCATCGCTTTTGATTGAAATTAATATATCGTTTGAAGTTTGTAACATAAAATTGACATCAATAACATTATTCCTGCAATATTGTTCTGATATATCAATAACTTTTTTTAGCTCATTTTTCGCTAAGTTCCATTCCTCTCCTTTGTTGTTTAATACGGCAGTAGCAAAATATAGATTTTGAGTTATGTCTATACAATCACTGTTCAAATCTAACCACCATTATATTATATTTTGGTAAACAAAATTAAGCTTAACTTAAAAATATCTTCTTATTTGCTTCCTTTCAATATATGTTGCTGCATTTAAGAGCAATAGTTTAAGAGCCTTAGCATTTACAAAATAATGCAATATATTACTATCTTCTCTAGACCCATATTCATATGCTGAAGTTATTTTAACTTCATATATTTCTTCAGGTAATAACTTTTCCATGTCATTCCAACTTTCCATCAAAAACTTAGGTGTTATTATGTATTCTTTTGATTTAGCCTGTGGTGAAACTCTAATATGTACTCTCATTGGTTCATTTATCCTTTTTGGTGTAAAATAATTTTTGAACTCATCAGAATTTACTATGCTTTCTAATGACTTAAGTAAAGTCCATCTGGAGTCGTCTTCGTCAACATCAATAAATCTTACTACTCTCAATTCATCATATTCAGGCTTTCTCATATCTTTCAGTTTATTTTCTATGGTTTTTTCAGCTAGTTCCAGTATATCTGCTATTTCGAATATTGTCAAACCCGTGTTATCAAGTAATCTTCCTATTTTTATTGCTAGATCTTGAATCCAAGGTCTAACAGATGGAACTTCTAATATGCCTCTCGCCAAAGGGGTCGGTTCCATTTCTGATATATTTAAAAATTCTATTTTTCCTTGTTTCAATAATTTCAAAAATTCTTTAACACCATTGATATCAAAGTATTCATTTAGTACTTGTTTGCTTATTTCATTGATCAGAAATTCATCGTTTTCCTCGTCTATTGATCCTATTTTCCCTAGATGAAGTTGTGCTTCTCTGAGAGATTGATACAGATACGGGCTCTTTTGTAAAGCCTCTCTTAGCTGGGTTTCTATTGAATCTGGATCAATATTTTTAAGCAGCTCAAACGGATTTAATTCACCAATGAACACGCTAAAGCCGTAAAATGATGGTCTATAATAAACATTTAGACCTTCCACCTTTGATGCCAAGTTAACCATTATTATTGCTATAGCTTCAGAAACTCCACTTCCTAGTGGGGCAATAAATATATGCTCATCATTGTAATGCTCATATATTACCTTTTTATCATCAAACGCAATTTTCTTTTCTTTATAGATAGCTCCTATTTTTTGCAATATTTCCAAGCCATTTTTATCACCTTGAACACTAAGAGATGCATTATCAGTAATTATATTTAAAAAGTTTTTAGATATAACCTTACTTCTCTTAGATCCCTCGCCTTTCCATAATGGGATTTCTGCCTCCCCACTTGCTTTAATTACATCAATTTTGCTGTTTATGTCATCGATTCTTTTGATTTCCCAAGAGCTACCAGCTAGTCTTATTGTATCTCCTGTCCTAAGGTTTCTGTAAACAAATAACGAATCAATATATCCAATTGTAGTGTCACCATTTTTTACTACGAATACATCTTTTTCTGGTATTGTTGTAAAGAATTCTGAAAAACTTCTTGACCACCATGCTCTCATTTGATCCTTTGATTTGAATTTCCATATTTTGTAAAATGTATTACCTGGCATTATTAATCCGTTTTCTTCTTTTATAACGCCATTTTTTTGCATATATTTTAATAACTCGATGTACCTTTTTTTGTCAAGTTTAAATATAGGAGACTTCGACAATATGTTATATATCAAGCTTGGATCAGATGGACCTTCACCTAATGTGAAACCTATTATTTCTTTTGCTATTACATCTATAGGTGCATCTTCAATTACTTCATCTTCTACATAACCATTTTTTGCAAGGCTTGCTTCTGTTAGAGCTTCAGCGAAATCTATAGGGCCTATTGCTATTATGCTTCCTCTAGACAAGCCCCCAGAGATATGGCCGCTTCTCCCGACCCTTTGAATTAAATTTGAAACCCTGCCAGGAGATCTTATTTGAATAACCTTATTAACCGATCCTACATCAATTCCTAATTCCAATGTTTTTGTGCAAACTATAGCAGAAAGCTCTCCTTTTTTTAGTTTACTTTCTGCCTCTTCTCTTAACTCTGCTGATACGCTTGAATGATGAACAAATATATCCTTAGCCCCTATAGATTCTAAGGAATGTTTAACCCTCTCTGCTATATATCTGCTGTTCACAAATACCAAGCTTGGTTTTTCTATTTCTTTTGTTAATTCATTAGCTACCTCTTTCCAAGGATCTTCTGAATTTTCATCTATGTATTTGACTTCAAATTTATATTCCTTTGAAAAATCAACCGATGTTATCCTTTTAGATCTTTCGCTACTACCGCTAAGCAGATTTATTGCTTTTTCTGGAGAGCCTATTGTTGCAGAAAGGCCTATTCTTTGAAAATCATACCTTGACATATGTCTAAGTCTTTCTAAAAGTAAGAGTAATTGAACCCCTCTCTTAGAGCCTAATAGCTCATGAAGCTCATCTACAATAACAACTTTAATATTTTTATAATATTGTCTAAATTTTGGCGACCAATCCAAATCTATTTCTAAACTTTCTGGAGTTGTTATCAAAATATTTGGAACCTGTTTAGTTCTTTTACTTCTTTCACTTGCTGGAGTATCTCCATGTTTCTTTGAAACCTTTAGTCCTAATTTTTCTGTCCACCAAGAAACTCTTTTATATATATCATTTATTAATGCCTTCATAGGTGTTATGTATAGCACATCTATAGGTTCTTGATTTGAGTTAAGAAGGATAGAAACTATTGGTAACAGAGCTGCTTCTGTTTTTCCTTCTCCTGTAGGAGCCATAATCAAAGTATTATATCCCTTCATAACATACGGCATAGATATTTCTTGTATTTCGGTTAATTTATTCCATCCTCTCTCTTCTATCATTTTTCTTATGCTTGGATGAAGCATTTTTATTGTAGCTGATTCTTCTTGTATCTCTTCCATATTACATCTACCAGACTAATATTACCCGCTTTTTACAAACCTAAATGTAGTTAGCAAGCAGTTCTTATTAACTCTCCGTTTCTAATGAAATCTGGAGATATAACATGGTAAGGCAAAAATATAGGTGTATTGTTTGCGGAAAGGAGTTTACAGAAGGTCAAGGTATAGTAATGCAAAGGGGATCTATAAAATTAACATTTCATAGTAATAAATGTGCATCATCTTTTTTTAAAATGCTTATTGAAAGACCTGAGGCATCGTGTTTAGAAAGCAGTATAAAAGATGTTATAAAGGATTTTGAAAAGAAACTAGAGGAAAAAGAAAAAAAGAATAAAAAGGTGATTGCATGAGCGTTATTAAAATCAAGTTATATTCTATTTTAAGAGAAATTGCAGGTTCCCAAGAGATATTAATTAATATAGATAGTGATTTAACAGTTGAAGATTTTTTAAGCAAATTATCAAAATATAATCTTGATAAAATACTATTTGAAATGAAGGATTCTTTAAGGATTATAGCTGATGGTAAAGTACTTTCGTTTAAAGATAAAATACCTAGTAATGTAAAAGAGATATTTATTTTGCCTTCTTCTTCAGGAGGATTGGTTGATATAAAGGTTTTAACCGATGAGCATATAGACTTAAATGAATTAGTTAAAGATATCTATAATAATAAAAATGTTGGAGCTATTGCTCTTTTTATAGGAGTTGTTAGGGGAATAAATAAAGGGGAAAATGTGAATAAGTTAGTTTACGAGCATTCACAGGAATTAATAGAAAGTAAGCTTAAAGAAATAGCATTTAATGGAATAAAGGAGTTTGGTTTAGATTCGGTTATAATATATCATTATGTTGGTCAAAGGATGCCTGGTGATTTAACTATGATAGTTGCTGTTTCTGGAGAATCAAGAAAAAATGTCTTTCCAGGGTTAGAAAAAATAGTAGATGAAGTAAAGCATGAGGCGCCAATATGGAAACAAGAATATAGAGAAAGTGGAAGATATTTCATCTTAGGAGAAGAGCAGATAAAGGCTGATGAATTAAGAAAAGAAAAATTCCAGAATAAATTTTAAATTATTTATTTTTATAGCTGAAAGAGTCAAACTTTTATTGTTTAATGCTTAATAGTGATTTGGGTGAGCAGTTTGCCTGCTATTGAAATAGGCAGGATATGTATTAAGTCCAGCGGAAAAGAAAACGGAAGAAAGTGCGTAATTGTAGATATAATAGATCAAAGCTTTGTATTGGTCACAGGTCCTAAAAATATTACTGGAGTTAAAAGAAGAAGGGTTAATATTAAACACTTAATTCCAACTGAGCATAAATTAAACATAAATAAAGGAGCTTCGGATGAAGAAGTAGCTAAAGCTTTACAAGAGCAAAATTTCTTAGATTTTGTTAAAAAAGTAGAAAAAACTATAACAGCTTAAAATCGTTATTTTTCTTATATAATCAATTTGGTGAGATATTTTGAGTAATATGGTTAGCAAAAAAGGAATAGATTTTATCAAATCTATAAATGATTTTTGCAATAACAAAGAAAAATTATTGGAAAAGATTCCTGAAGAAACAAACCAAGATTACGGTTATATACCTTACGAAAGGCCATTACAAAAATATTTAAACTATGGTGTTATTAACTTGGATAAACCACCTGGGCCAACAAGTCATGAGGTAGTTGCTTGGATTAAAAAGATTATTGGTATACAAAGAGCTGGCCATGGAGGAACCCTAGAGCTCTTGCCTTAAATGGCAAGTGCGGGGAAACCCTAGAGTTACTGGAGTATTACCAATAGCATTAGGTTCAATGACAAAGATTATAGGTGTTGTAACTCATTCAAAGAAAGCCTATGTTTGCATAATGCAATTGCATAAAGATACAGATATTAGTAACTTGAAGTCTGTATTAAGAGAATTTCAAGGAATAATTTATCAGAGACCGCCCATTAGGAGCCATGTAAAAAGGACTCTAAGGAAAAAAATTATTTATAGAATAGATTTAAATGAAGTTGTAGATAGAAAGGTGCTTTTAACAATAGAATCTGAAGCTGGTACATATATGAGAAAATTGTGTTGGGATATAGGCTTGGTTCTTGGAACAGGTGCTCACATGAGAGAGCTTAGAAGAATTAAAACTGGTCCTTTTAGCGAAGAGAAGAGCCTGGTAACAATGTATGACATTTCTGAAGCAATTTATGAACTTAGAGAAAAAGGAAAAGAAAATCTTATTAGAAAGGTAATAATTCCTGGCGAGTTTAGTGTTTGTAGTTTACCGAAGGTTATTCTTAGAGACAGCGCCGTAGAAAGCATAGCTCATGGATCTCCTTTAGCTATTCCTGGTATTTCTTACTACAGTGAAAATTTAAGAAAAAATGATATAGTAGCTATGTTAACGTTAAAGGGTGAATTGATAGGGATCGGCAAAAGCTTGATGTCTTCAGAAGAAATAAAAAAGCAAGAAAAAGGATTAGCTGTTCAACCATTTAGAATAGTTCTGGAAAAAGGGCTATATCCTAGGGAATGGAAAAGTTCTGGTAAGTTTAAGAAAGGGGACGGGAGCGCCGGGGGTGGGATTTGAACCCACGCGTCCCGCATGGGACAACGGGTCTCAAGCCCGTCCCCTTGGACCGCTCGGGCACCCCGGCACATTTCTTATAATTATAAACAGGGTTTTAATTTCTAGTTGATATAACTATCAAAACTATAAATTAAGTTTTTATTTATATTTAATGGCTATTTCTAATTGGCCTAAGTTTATGAAATTCAAAACTTTTCATCCTATTTTTTGCTTCTTTAGTAATAACTAAATTGGTTAATTGATCTATAGCATATTCTATATCCTTCCAATAGAGTTTTGTTATAGTTTCTTTAATAGCTTTAATAGATTCTGGGGGATAATTAGATAAAATATCAGTAATGTTTATTGCTTCCTTTTCCAAATCTGATTGTGGGACTACTTCATCAACTAAACCCATTAATTTTGCATCTTGAGCTGAAAATCTCGTACCTGTAATAGCAAGATATTTACTTCTTCTAAATCCAAATACATGTGGCCCATTACTAATTAATACTGATGGAATAACTCCTAGGCTAATTTCTGGGTAACTAAACCATGAATTTTCTGCTGCTATAACAATATCTGCTGCTAACAATATCTCTGCCCCCCTTCCAACAGCCAATCCATTAACAAGCGCTATTACTGGTTTAGGGCAAGATATAATTAAATTTATTGTTTGTTTGATGCCATTAAAAAAGTTTACAGCTTCTTCTTTAGAGTTGAGTTTAAGCATGTTTTCAATATCATCGCCTGTACTAAAAGATCTGCCCTTTCCTGTTAATACAATGGCTATGCTATCAGAGCTACAACCTTTTTTAAGCTCATCTATTAGTTTAGCAGTTGTTCTAGTATCTAATGCATTTAACTTTTCAGGTCTATTTATATATATCCAATAGCACATCTTCTTTTTTTCGCTTGTAACGGTTTCATGGTAAGTCATGTTTGCACCCTGAGTTGTATACTTATGGGAATTAATAAATCTGTCAAATTAAGTTGAATATATCTTTATAAAGAGAATATTTATAATCCTGAACCTTTAAGGAAAATGTTTTAAGAACTAATAAGGAAATTAGGATTTTATAATACATTGAATTAATTGTTCTGCAGTCTCCTCTGCTTTGTTTTCCTTATTGGTTAGTATAGCCACTGTTGATGCATAATGAACTGCACTTGCAAATGAAGCTTCCCTAGCATACTCCATTAATTTTTCTATATCTTTTTCATTACCAAAATCGGATCTCATTCTTGATGTATCTTTTAATTGTCTGTTGAATATTTCTTTTGCATCAGCCTCTATTACTGCGATTAAATCTGGTTTTAATTCATCTAAAACATGTTTGGGTAACCCAGGTAAATATCCAGCAGGGGTTTTAACTATAGCATGAGTATCTATTATAAGATATCCATTTTCATTTAATTCCTTAGATGATTCTTCTATAATCTTTTTAGCAGCTAATTGCTGTAAGTCTAGCTGTTTTCTCATTGTAAGATACCTAATTTCATCTCTATTCTTAACTAAGCCTTCTTTTACTGCTGTATCTAGCATAAAAGTGCCGAAGTTTACTACTTTTATTTTTATATTATATTTTTTAGCCTTTTCTTGTGTTAATGATAAAACTGTTGTTTTTCCAACTCCGGGTACCCCTGTTACTATAACAACCTTGAAATTATTCCTAATGCCACCCATCATTTCTCACCTATTAATCTCTTAATCAGCGGGTATGCCTCTAAAGCTCTTTCATAGCTTATTATAGAGTAGTACTGGTATATAATTCCAACTGCAAGCAAAATACCTGCACCTGTTCCAAATGATCCAAATATTGCTGCAACAATTGCTATTACTCCTACTATTAAACTGCTTAGAAAAGTTAATGGATAAATGTATTTTGCTAGAACAGACTCAAGTATTTTTGGATTTCTTCTCATACCAGGTATTTCTAATCCACCAGATATTAGCTGGTCTACTTGACTACTTGGATTTAATCCTGCTACTTCAACCCATAAATAACCAAATATCACAGATAATATTAGCCATGATATAGCAAATACAACAGTCCTTAATGGATCACTAGATGCACTAACTATACCATTTGGAGGCGATAAATAGTATACCAAATCGCTATATCCCTTATAAAATAATGAAGAAATTCCCAGAAATCTTTGAATAGGGGTTTCAAATAGCTGTAGATCTGCTACTAATATTGCCAAAAGTAATATAGGTATGTTGGTAACATAAATAAATTGTAAGGGAATTCTACTTCTTATGCCTCTTAATCTTGAAGAAGTTACAGGTATTTCAACCCTCATTCCATTTAAATATACTAATAAAATTATTATAGCAAATGTTGATAATAACCCAGTTAAATCAGGGAATCCATTAGGTCTTGCAAAGACAAGCATATTTTTATCTATAACTATTGCAGGAATAACTCCAAAATCCATAGCTATATGCGGTATAAATCCAAACATATCCCATATTACTGTTTGAGCAACACCAGCTAAAATAAATAGGCTTATTGCACTTCCAAGGCCCCAGCCTTTTTGTAAGGCCTCGTCCATTAATATTACTAAATAAGATGCGATTGTTAATTGGATTACTATAATTACTTTTACAAGCAAAGAAGCACTATATCCGCTTGGAAATAATTCCCCACTTAGCATTACTACAATGCTTTCTATCACGGCTAAGATAACAGCTAAGCTTTTCATAGCACCAGTAAACTTTGTTTGGTCATCTGGATTGGATAAATTAATATCAATCAATTTTGCACCGACAAGTACTTCTAATATTAAACCTGATGTAACTATGGGTCCAATACCTAGCTGCATCAAAGTTCCTGCACTACTGGCAAAAATGATATTTTGCAATGATATAGTGCTTGTCAATGCTTGAGTTGGAACTCCATATAGCGGTATGTTTGCCATAACTAAATATATCACCAGTATTATACCAGTCCATGCAAGCCTTCTATATAAGGTCAACTTTTGTTTTGGCTTTCTCATCGTTGGTAAATAGGTCGACCATTTAGCTAGAATATCTAATGCTCCCAAGCTCTTTGCACCGCTTTTTTATTTCTAAAGATACACTGGATAGGCCTTATATTTAAGCTCTACCTAGAAATTTTATTTATTATTTAAAATTAAGTAAAAATTATTGGTTTTTTATGAGCCTACATCATTATAAAAGTAATTTATTATTTAAAATTAAATATTTTTATTAAGTGCGGGGGGTGGGGTTTGAACCCACGCAGGCCTACACCAACGGGTTCTGGGCCCGTCCCCTTTGGCCAGGCTCGGGCACCCCCGCATCAAAACTATAATTATTTTATTAACTTAAATAAATGTTATCTATATTAAAACTCTTTTGTTTCATAGAAAGAAAAAAATTTCACACTTTAATTTATTGTGTTCATGGTAAATTTAAATGTATTTTGACGATAATGGGCTCTTATTTTTTAAATAAATTAGTATAACACATGAGTTAATAAGGTATAAGGAATTAATATGTGACCTAAAAAGATGAAGCAAGATGCATAAAGCCTCGAATAATCGCTTGATTCTTTTAATTATTGTTGGCGGCTTACATTTTTTATCCAATTAATTATATCGCTTTTTGATATACTATATAAATCCTCAATAACAAAACTGTTACATTTCTCTTTCATTTTTAAAGCGTTTTCGGATAATTTACCTTTTAGCATCGTTAAAGCTATAACGCATTTATAACATTTGTTACAATCTAGTGATACATTGCTTATTTTTAGGTTATTTTTTATGTTCTCTATGAGATAATTTAGATCTTCTTCTTGTTCGTTTACAAGCCTTTTGGCTTTCCAGTACACAATGCATAGTTCGTCGCATTTATTCGATCTTAAATTACTTATAATACCTTTTAATATTAACTCTATAGGTAGTTTATAAAGTATAATGTTATATTTTTTTGATATCTGCTCAATGCTTTTGTTGTGCCCGCCTCTAAGTGGTATTAAAGATATCACCTTATCATCATGATTTAATTTTATTTTATCAATTTCTGAAATAGGAATCAGTATAGCATTGTTTAGGTTATTTTTTATATCTTCTTCCAATTCTTTATAGTTCTCATAATTTTCTGTATCATGATATATAATAATTATACTCATAGCCATCACGTTAACTATGCTGACCTCTCTTATATAAGATATATTGGTCAGATCTATAAATAATAGATCTGGCTGGAGTAGACTTTGACCTCATTGAATTCCATAAATATTAACAGAAAGCTTTTTAGCATCGTTTCCGAGCTCTTTTTTTCTCCTAAAATCCTTACCTTCAATTAAGTTTACAACCATTATTTTATTTAGATAGATGCATAGGTTTATATGATATACACCAGTGCTTTCAAGGCCTATTACACTTTAGGCAATATACTTTTTAACTCATATCCTTTCTCATTATTTGAAATATTATAAATTACGCCTTCAAAAGGTTAAATTATTCTTAGATAAATCTATTCCGTAAATGGAGTCTCCAACGAATTTCACCCTTATTATTCGAGCTCTTAGCCTATGGAGAGAGAAGGGATTAACAAGCCAATGGGATTTTACTGTTAAAATTTCAGGATTAAGAATAGATTAATAAGTAAGGAGGGATCTTATAATAATAGGTTTTAATGATAACAAGGAAGAACTTAGAGCAATAAAAATTGGTGATATATTTCTGATGAATTTCTTGTTGAAGAAATTAAGATGCTTGAGAAGGAAATGATAGAAAATGAAATAATTAAGAAAATTGATAAACGCCTATATTTACAATCAAGAATTATAAGAACATGGGCTCATTAATTCTAGCAAGGATTGGTGATATAAAGAGAAACAAGAGGAAGTTCATAGCATATTGCTAGACCCTGTTGTTAAGAGGAGCTATAAAGAAACTGTAAGGGTATATGAGAAAGGGAATGAAATATTGAGGAAGGCATTGTTCTTCTCCATATTAAATAAAAGGTAAACTGTTATAATGGAATTTTATGACATAGAGGTAAAATAAAGGGTAAGAAACTTATTGTTGCATTAGAAAGCTAGCAATAATAGTTTGGGCAGTGCTTTACTATAATAATTTGAAATTGATTAGTTAACAACAATAATAATAAAAAACAACGATCAAATCTAGACCTGTTTATGGACAATTCTTATATAAAAATTTATATTGGAAGCCTTCTCGCCATAAATTGCAAGTTTCCTCTCATTAATTTGGGTTTACATCTCTTACGAGGGGCAATAGCGAGGGTCAGAGAACCCCTATTTAAATTAGTAATTGAATAACTCTCTATCATTCTCATAACTGCAAGAGCATTTAAACCAACGATGTCTGATTTAAACCATTTTCTTACATCATTTAGGACATGAAATGGAAGAGTATTTAAGCTATTCATTCCCAGCAGAAGGGGCAAGGCTTTTAATCTTTTATAAATTAGTTATGTCTTATTAACAAGAATGAGATCGGAAGCAAACTTTACTCCTACAACGACTAGAAGACATTAATGAATTTATTAAGAGTGACAACAAAGGATGTGATTTTTAAGACCCTAAGAAATTCGCTCTTCAAACAAGAAGGAGAGCAACTATTTTATCTTCTGATACGCCATCTTTTGATTACACAATATGAGAACCTAGAGCAACTTACCGCATGCAATATAATGCTTCATATCAAACCTAGAGCAAAGACCTTCAAGATATCACAGCCCTATAACATTAAGTAGTGAAATCGAAGATCTAAGAAGGCTGCAAAATAGTAGTATAATAGTGATTTAGCTTTTCTAAAAAGATATGAAAGACATTCTGATAATATGACTAAGGATTTTTTACTTTTCTATAGCATGAATAATACAAAATATATATCAAGTGCAATCTAAGATTTTTATTCCTTATAGAATTCTTCATAAATGGGAGAAAATCTTTGTCTGAAGAATTTAAGAAATTTGGACTAGAGTTTAGAGGGAGACTTGGGTTACATACTTATCCTCTTGGCATTAAATTCTGTACAGAGCCTTGCGAGTTATCTGCTTTTAAAAGGCCTAAGGATTTCGGTATTCATTTAGCTGTTTGCCAAGTGATAAACCTTGCTAGGTACTATTCGATGCCTATGGCTTTTACTCTCGAGGACATGTTTTGTATAGCAGGAGCATATCTTTTTGGATTAACTCCTGAGTTTCCAGAGTTTCTCAAAAAAGAAGCTACTGGCTGGCATACTTCAAACGATGAAGGTAAGAAATACTTAGACTCAAAGTTTCTCGAACATGCATTACCACAAGGGAGTGTTAAGGCAGTTCTAGTAGCACCTCTCGAACATATTACTTTTACACCCGATGTCATTGACATATACGGTACACCACAACAAATTGCTGCTATAGGTAAAGCTCTCATATGGCATGGCATAATCCCAGAAGCTAGCTTTCTAGGGCTAAGCTCTTGTTCCTCAATTACTTATGCTTATAAAGTGAAGAAACCTCAAATAAGCATACCTGGTTCAGGAGAAGCAGTATGGGGTAGGACCGAAGAAGATGAAATAAGCATAATAATACCAGCAGAATTTGTTGATAAAATCTTTAGTGGTCTAGAAGGAATAAAGAAAATATACTCATATCCTCCGCCTAAGTTTATGTTCTATGAGCCTGTGGCACCAAGGGGTTATAAAATTACTTACAAAGACTATAATATTCATCGTAACTTTTAAATACTTCTATTAAATGCCTTGGTAAGTACTGTGGAAAGGCACCTAACTCCAAGAAGGGTTGCTAAAGTATTAGGCATGATTGGAAGTAGTGTTGTTAAGTGAATTAAGCAAGGTAAAATTAGGGCTGTTGAGATAAATAGTAGGTGGAGAATCCCTTACAGCTAAATAGAGAAGTAATAAGTAACTTCGGTGTAAGATCAGGCAAATTGTAATATACGCTAGGGTTTCATCAAGCTTGCAAAAGGACGATTTAGAAAGAGAACTAAGCGCTTTGAGGCATTGAGCTAAGAAAACTTTCTGTGAAGTTAAAGTAATTGAGGTTAAGGACACAGGTTCTGCCTTGAAATTGAATAGGAAAGGTCTAAGGAAGTTAATAGAACTCGCAAGAAGTAAGCAAATCAACGCTATAGTAGCTTATAAGGATAGGCTAACGCGGCTTAGTTTGAGTACCTTGATGAACTATTCAAGGCTTATGGTGTAAACGTTATTGTAGCTTTTCAAGAAGAACCAAAGGATCATATGCATGAACTTTAAGGATTTCGTAGAAATTGTTAAATCATTTACCTCAAGAATCTACGCTAATGAGAGCAGCAAATACGAGAATGTGATTAAGTGTGTTGAAGACGTTAAAGGAGGCAGTTAAAATAGAAAGCTACCAATTACAATCTTGGAAATTCCATGTTGCTGAAAGAAGCACGGAAAGGCTATAGTGCTTGAAAAGATTAGAAATTATAAGCTTGCAAAAATTGAAATAGGAAATGAGTATCAGTTTAACTCAACAAACGAGCTATTTAAGGCTGCAAGGAATAGAATAAATTCAGAAGCTTCTCTTTAAAACTTGAGCCCAGATTATTTTGATGGCATATATAATGCTAAACCAAACCAGAAAGCAAGAAAGCTTCATCAAGTGATAGCTCTGAACATAGCAAAGCTGAAAATTACCAATAAGGCTAGAGCAAACTTGAAATACCCCAATAGACTTTTACAAAAAGTGGGACAAAAGGAGAAAGCTTATATCAATTCTATAACGGCTCTAACATCAGACATGAAAAGGAGAGATATGCAACTGTGAACATGCAAGAGAAAAGCATAAACAGCCTATAAGAGAAATAATTGAAAGAAGGATATTCTAATCATTAAGCGTTATAATAAAATCTTGTTGCTCATTTAGCCTTTCAATTTTTTCTATTTTTAATTTAAAAGAAATCCTCTAAATGAAAAACTTCTTCCAACTTTCAAAGCTTTTTTGCAAAGATCTGTGTATATTATACAAGATCATTACATATACTTTTTAAAAAGTTATCCTAACCCTTTTCAATCTCTCAATTACATACCATCCGTAAGGACTCGCATGATAACATTGTAAACTAAGGAATAGGTATTTGAAATATGTTAGATTACTATGTAATTTTAATAAACATCATGGCAAGTAGCTATATGAATAAATTCTTATATCTTTCTCGTAGAACCTTTTTATCCATCTTTGCTGTTGAAGTCCTTGGTAGTTCTTCCGTCTTTGTGAAAATTATCTTATCTGGAATCCAGTACTTAGGAATTAGATTCTTATCAACAAACTCTCTTTGCAAATAGTCTTTAAGCTCTTCTTCAGAAACTTTGCCTATGTACTCTGGTTTTAACACTACAACTGCTATTGGTCTTTCAATCCACCTTGGATGAGGGGCTCCTATAACTGCAACTTCGCTAACTGCTGGGTGTGTTGATATGAACATTTCAAGCCTGCTGGATGGTATCCATTCCCCACCGCTTTTAACGGCATCCTTTTCCCTATCTACAAAAAACACACAACCATGTTCATCTATTACAACCATGTCATCCAAATCGAAATATTTAAATCTCCAAGCCCTATCAGTTTTTTCGATATCACCAAGATACTCTCTAGTTACTGTTGGTGAATAAAGCAAAAGTCTACCTATAGTTTTTCCATCCCATGGTAATTCTCTGCCTTGCTCGTCAACAACCTTAACAAAAGTTAGCGGAATAGGTATACCTAATGTGTTATCAATAACTTCATGATCTCTAAACTTTTCATCGTCGATCCCTTCCTTTAAATAATATCTTGGAGGCATGAACATGCGAGTTATTGCTGTAAGCGTCTCTGAGGGGCCATAACCTGTTACAATTTCAATTTTCATTTTCTTGCATTCTTCATAAATTGCAACTGGTAATGCTTGCCCTCCATAGCCATACATAAAATTATTTATTTCTTTGATTCCCATGGCTTTAGCATTTTCAATAATTGATATTAGCATTGAAGGTACTCCAAATGCTATGGCTCTGCCTTTAAGTTTTTTAGCCTCGTGAACAAATTTTTCAACTAACAATTTGGTTAGGTATTGCCAATCGTATCTGCCAGGCAATATTATTGGTGATCCGAGTAATATTGAAATATATGGGTTAAGCCATCCAAGAATGTGAAACATTGGAGTTAAAAGCAATTGTGTGTCTTTATTAGTAAGAGAAATTGGCGGTTGGCTATGAGCAATTGTTAATTGCATTGTGCCAATAACTATTTGCCTATGTTCGTGATAGACTCCTTTTGGTCTACCAGTGGTACCTGATGTGAAGAATATCTCAGCTATAGCGTGCTCCTCTATGTCAGGCCAATCATAATGCGCTTTACCTTTACCAACAATATCTTCGTAGTTATAGAGCTTAACAGTACTTGGAAGCTCTAATTCAACCTTTGGAGGTTTACTTGCTCCCACAGTTTCTGCGTCATTCATTATTATTACATATTTGATGCTTCCAATGTTGGTAAGAATTTGTTTAAGCAATGGAAGAAAATCCGTATGGATAAATAAAACCTCGGGTTTAACAATATTTGATGTGTATAGTATTTCTTCTGGTGCTAACCTAATGTTAACGGTAAATAATGTAGCACCATACATAGGTACTGCATACATAAGTTCTAGGTATCTTGAGGTATTCCAATCCATAACAGCTATTTTACCACCAAATTCTCGAGGTTTTTCAGCTCGTTTAATGCCTAACCCTTCAAAGAATGCTCCTAAGGCATTTACGCGCTGATAAAGATCTCTATAAGTATATTCCTTGATAGGTAAGTTAGGAGGAGCATAAATTATTTTTTGATTGGGTGCTATCATATGACCGTATTCTAAAATTTTCCCCACATTCAACTGATAATCTCTAAAATCTAGGTTTAACTCAACTGATTTTTCTTCTATCATGATAAACACCTAATACATTTTACATTAACGTATTAGTGGCTTTATAAAGTTTCAGTTTAAGTTTATAATAAACAATCATTCACTAACTAAAAATATCTGCTCTTTAAAGTTAGAGTTTGCTCCATAAAACTGAAACATCATCACAGTTTATGTATCTGATCATTTAAAAATTAAATAGTTTTATGTGCAGACCACGCAGGTTTATGCCGCGGCCGGGATTTGAACCCGGGTCACGGGCTCGAAAGGCCCGCATACTGGGCCGGGCTATACTACCGCGGCTTCCCTTCAAAAAAGTTATTGTAAAATGTTTTAAAATGTTTCCTCTATTTTTAATTTAAAAAACCATAAAATACTCTTTATAAAAAACTTTATTCCAAAACTTCCTATCTATTTAAATAACTAATAAAAATAAGCTTAGCAAAATTAAATTAAATCCATAAGTGTCTTTTTAAATTTAATTTTAACAACTTCTTTTACTAAAGGTATGGCTACATTATATATAGGAACATTATTTAATATCGCAAACTTTTTTCCTTTATGAGCATGTCCATGTATTGCTACATCAGGTCTAATTTCCGATATAATTTTTTCCATTTTCGAACTATATAATTGACTATATGCAAAAGGTTTTTCTCCTTTTAAAGTTAGGCTGGATAGACCATAATGAGATAGCAGGATTACTTTATCAGATTTTCCTTTAGCTTCTATTAAAAGTTCTTTGATCTTATTTACTCTATTTTGGTAATAATTCTGAATGCCATTTATATGAGTTAATTGCCATTTTGTAGGTTTATCAATAGCCCCTGGTGTACCTACAATTGCTATCTTTGTTTTATTACATTCAACTACAATATACTCATCTAAAAGCCATGTTACATTACTGTATTTCTTTCTAAGCTCATCCCATATCTCGCTATATTCATCATTACCAAATACTGCTATTACCTTCACCTCTGGAAATTTATTATTGATTAAATCGAAAACGGGCCTTGCATTTTCAATTTTTCCTTTATTTATTATGTCTCCTGCTAATAGAAAAATGCATGGAATCTCATCAATTTTATTTAAAGATGTGAAAAATAAATCAAAATATATAGGAGAATGTATGTCTGATGTAGCAAGTATTAGCTGTTTATTAATGGACCTCAGAACTGCAATATATCACCACCTTTCAGACTGCCCATCAGCCTTCATCGGTCCATATATTTTGTTTCTTAGAAAATTTTAATCTGTTATCTTATTGCCCTTTCTCTTTAGTTTCTTCTTTATTTTCAACCTTGCTTTCTTCTTTATATTCAACCTTTATATTAATATTGACCTCCTTTGGCTTAATATACTGATATATATCCCTAGTCAAAAGCTGAAGTTTTGATTCCAAATCACTTATACCTATCACATCAGATGGTAAATTAATTTTTAGACTATCTTGATCCCCTTCAATGCTTACTTTGTTTTTGTCTAATCCTAGCCATCTTTCTACAAGATATTTAACTTTATCATTAAAATCGTCTATTTTCTGAACTACCTCCAAATCTATTGATAAATCTTTTCCAGCTAAAGGATGATTAAAATCTATATATGCAAATCTTTCAGCAAGCCTTTCTATAATCCCAATTCTTCCACCGATTTCAACTTTTTGGCCTATCTTTGGAGGTATATTATATCTTCTTAATTGCTTTACAGGTAATCTAATAACTAAATCTTCTCTTTTTACGCCATAGGCTTTTTCAGGTTTAGCTATTATTTCTTTCTTTTCTCCAACTTGCATTTCTTTAATAGCATCATCTACAGCCTCAATTAATTGACTTTTTCCTATAACAACTAAATAAGGTCCATATTTTTTATTTGGATCAAATATTCCAGCTTGTTTTGCCACATCCTGATATGTAGTTTCTTGCACCTTTAAATTATTACCATCTTTAACCTTAATGGTATAGTTTATTAGCACGAAATCTCCATCATTAAATGCCATTCTACCCACCTCTTCTTAAATACCAGCCCAAATCTTTCAGTGGTTCAACTATTTTAATTTCTTTTTTCCCATTAATAACTTTACCTATTCCCCAACCTAAGGATTCATAATTTGCATTTACAACAACTTTTAGTCCTTTGCTAAACTTTATTAAGTGGTTTTGGTTTACATTTTTCCCATATAGAAAAATTTTCTCTCCAGTATCATCGATAATAATGCAATCTATAATTTTACATAACCTTGAAATTCTATTTGCTAGAGGTATCCCAGGATGAAATTTTTCTTTCTTTATATAACCTAAATAATAACCCCCAGAATATATGGATTTAATATCATCTATCAGGCCATTAAAATAAATAGGAAAATCAAAAACATCATTAAATTTTGCGCCTTTCACAATTAATATCTTAGGGTTATTTAGTATTGACTCTATTTTTATCCCTAAACTGTCTGTAAATTCCTTAATGATATGCAACTCTTTTTCACTTAGATCCCTTAATCTTGGAGCTTCTTTAGCTTGCATATAAAAAAACCCTCCGTACCATCCCTATGTGGCCATAATCTTAAACAGCTTGATATTCTATCATCAAACTTTACACCATTAAATTCGATAAATGCATTACTTCCTATAGGTGAATTCACCTTAACTATATCTACGTTACTTCTTTCATGTAAAATTTTGTTAATAACGTATTCACCCTCTTCAATGGCAGTTGAACATGCAGCATAAATCATTTCTCCACCATTCTTCAATAAATCTAATCCTTTATTTAACAAGTTGAGCTGCAACCTATGAATTTTCTTCATATCTCCTCTAGGTCTGCTTGTCTTTCTTCTTGGATCTTTTCTAATAATTCCTTCCCCACTTGATGGGGAATCCAATAGTACTCTATCTATATCTTTTAAATTTAATTTCCTAGCGTCTGTCTCTAATATTAAATAACTAGAAAAGCCCATTCTTTGTAAATTGGATCTCAAAGATTTAACTCTATTAGATTTAAGCTCAACAGCTATTAGCCTCACATTATCATTTGTAAGCTGCAGTATTTGGCTTGATTTACCTCCAGGGGCAGCTGCCATATCAACTATTATTTCATTTTTTCTTGGATTTAAGAGATAAGTAATCAACATAGAGCCAGGGTCCTGTATATAATAATAACCCATAAGATACTCGTGGGTTGCGCCTGGTTTATATGGTGACTTTATTATTTCATAACCATGAGGTAGGAAAGGTATTTTCCCAATTTTAAATCCCTTTTCCTTTAATCTCTTTTCCAATTTGTTGCATTTGATAAGGAAATCATTACATCTTATCGTTTCAGGTAGTGATGCTTCATTTGCTTGCAACAATTCAATAGTTTCTTCTTTTCCTAAAAGCATAAGATATCTTTCTACTATATAGCTTGAATATCCATATTTTTTTGCTAGCTTTTCTGCTAATTCATTTATTTTATAATTAAATACTTTATCATCTATCTCCTTCCATTTATCCATGCTTCACCAACATAATAATACTTTATAGTCCCTAAAGTTTTTTTATATCGGGGGGTTAAAAATGAAAGTGCCATATAATAGATTGCTATTTCCAGGAAGGTTTCAACCGGTCCATTACGGACATCTAAAGGCTATTGAATATACATTAAGCATTTCTAATGAGGTTATAGTAGTAATAGGTTCCTCTCAAGAAAGCTATACTATAAAAAACCCATTAACAGCTGGAGAAAGAATCTCTTTGCTTAAAGAAGCATTAATCAATGAATTTGGAGAAGATTATTGTAAAAGAATCTACATAGTTCCAACATTAGACCTAGAGATGAACAAGGTATGGGTTCAATACTTAAAAATGTTGTTGCCTGACTTTGATGGAGTTGTTTCAGGAAACCAACTAGTATTGCATCTTTTTAAAGACATGGGATTAAAGGCCATAGTACAACCAATGTTTAATAGAAACATGTGCAGCGGTACTTCAATCAGAACCCAAATAATTAAAGGCCAAGATGGGTGGAAAAATTGTATACCAGGTTATTTGCTAGAAAGGCTTGAAGCCTTAGGATTTGTAGAAAGGCTTAAATCTTTATCAAAAAGTGACTAGGTTAAATTTATGTAATACAATAAAACATTTAAGTTTATTCTTATTAAAAAATAATGGTGATTAAATTGGAATTGCAGGTCCTAGATGTGCAAGTTCCAGAAGGAACTAATGTAATAATAGGGCAGAGTCATTTTATAAAATCTGTTGAAGATTTATATGAAACCCTAGCAACAAGCTGCCCTTCATCAAAGTTTGGGATTGCTTTTTGTGAGGCCTCAGGAAAGAGATTAATAAGATTTGAAGGCAATGAAGATGGATTAACCAAGCAGGCTATAGATACATGCAAGCAAATCGCTGCAGGGCATGTATTTGTAATATACATGAAAGATTCATGGCCCATTAACGTTTTAAATGCAATAAAAAATATACAAGAAGTTGTAAATTTATATGTAGCAACATCAAATCCTGTAAAATTAATTATAGCCGATTTAGGAGAAAGCAGATCAATACTTGGTGTTTGTGATGGGTTTAAACCATTAGGTATTGAAAATGAAAATGACAAAAAGGAAAGAAAGGAATTGTTAAGAAAAATCGGCTATAAACTTTAAAATTTGGTGAAGCAAATATTGGAAGAAAAGCTAGCAATCGCGATTACAGGCATGCCAGGTAGTGGGAAAAGCTATATTGCAAAACTAATATCTGATAGATTAAATGCCCCAATATTTTCTATGGGTGATATAGTTAGAGAAGAAGTCTTGTCAAGAGGCCTACCTTTGACCTTGGAAAATGTTGAAAAAATAGCAACCCAATTAAGAAAGGAAAAAGGTAATAATGCTGTTGCATTACTTCTCTTAGAAAGATTAAACAGCTACAACAAAAATATTGTTTTAATAGATGGTGTTAGGGGGATTGAGGAACTAAAAATACTAAGAGAGAAATTCAAGATTTGTTTAATAGCAGTCCATGCATCCCCAATTAAAAGGTTGATTAGATTGAAAGAAAGAAATAGAGAATCGAAAGAAATTACTTGGAATGATCTATTTTTTAGGGACATGAAAAATTTAGAATATGGCATAGGAAACGTTATAGCCCTTTCAGATTACATGATTATAAACGAAGAAGAAGGAAATAGCTCATTAAATATAGAAAAAATAATTGGTGCAATTAAAGATGGATCATGGAAAAATTACTGTAGAGGCGGAATTGAGACCTACTGAAGATGAAGAAAAAGTAATTAAGACCATAACAAATTTTTTCACACCCGAAAGCCTAGAAATTTTAGATCAAGGAGACTATAAAATAATTAAAGCATATTCGAATTCATTTAAATCATTAATCAAACTTCATGATTCTTTAAGAATACAAGCAATTTTAGATGCCTCAAGATCTTATATGTTGAAAAGAATTCACGGAAATAAATTAGTGCTATTATTACACAAGCAAGCTGCTTATCAAGGTAAAATAAGCTTCATATCATATGATAATGAATCACCTTTAGGACCAATAAAGATTATAATAGAATGCAATTGTATAGGAGAAATAATAGATTGGCTGGCACCCCAAACTGCTAGAGGAAAACCTTTATGGGAGAAAAGATTGCCAGATGATAAAAATCTAGGTCTTTAAATACTAAAAGGAGTAGAAGTCAAGAAACAATAAATCTGTATTTTGCCAGATCCCATGTTAATATTGAATTAGGGAATACTTCTTTTGCTTGTCTTTCCAATTCAACAGCTTCGAATCCCTCGTATCTAGAGCTAATATGCGTCAAAATCAAGAGTTGAGAATTTGACTCCTTTGCAATAAATGCTGCTCCTTTTGCTGTACTATGGTAAAATTGGTTTGCTTCGTCCGAATTTTCTTCAGAAAATGTTGATTCATGTATTATAACATTAGAGCCTTTTGCACCATTAATGACCTTCTCGCATGGTCTTGTATCTCCAGTATAAGCTAACCTAAAGGGTTTAATTTTGGTCAAGATATCTTGATTTTCTTCATAATTATCTACAATTTTTTCTATATCTGGACCGGGTTTAATTCCTTGTTTTTCCATTTCCCCTCTAATAACCCTCGGTCTTAAATTCCATTCAATAGTATAACCATAAGCTTCCCTTGAATGGCATACCTCAAACCAATACACAATTATTTTATCTCCTCTTTGATTAAAAATTTCTATATTGCCATAACTACTATTAATTTCAAAAAGCCTTATTTCAAATCCTAAGTTTGAACCCTCTAAAATTAATGCCTCTTTTATAAAATTAATTACATCCTTTGGAGCTACGATATTTAATGGTATGTTTCTAGTATTTAAATACATTGATTGCAAAAGACCCGGTAATCCATTTATATGATCTCCATGACCGTGAGTTATTAATATCGTATTTATTCTTGTTAATGGAACATCAGCCTGCCTGAGTCTATGTTGAACTCCTTCCCCTGAATCTAAAAGTATTATATTACCTAACCAGTCCTTTATTACATAAGAAGAGGTAAATCTATTTTCTCCTGGGTAAGCCCCTCCTGTTCCTAGAGTTATTAGTTCTATCAATCTTGGCAATTCAATTTACCTCTAATTTATTATTACTTTAAAGAATTATAACTTTAAATATTTAATGGTTAAAATATGCTCTTATCTTATGGACAATACTTTCCCAATCCAATTTAAAACCAATTATCCCAACAGCTATAAATAAGACCGTTAGCAAAACAGCTATAGTTGGCTTAGATATAGATAAAATATAGGAAAATATACCTATTATTTTTAATTCTATATAAATTTCGAGAGAAGTTTCTATCAATTTTGCAATAGAAACTATAGAAGACATTTTAATTAATGAAATGTTTGCAGCACCTCCAGCTATAAATAAATAGTCATCAAAAGGTAAAACAGGTATTATTGCAAGTATAAACAATATCAAATAAAATATTTTCTTGCTTGAAAATTTAGATATCAACCTAACGTTTTTATTTTTTCCTAACTGCCTGCTAAATCCTTTTCCTACTAAAAACATAACTATCTTTGATAGAATTGCTCCAAACGATGCAATAAATACAAATAGCCAATAGTATTTAAAGCCAATTTCAAATAGTAATGTTACAGTAACAATAGTATATGGTGGACCTCCAAAAGGAATAACATTAGAAATAAAAGATAAAATAAATACAATTGTTGAGGTAAGAAATGGATTGGAGAAACCAGAAACCATAATGTTATTCACTTAATCTACTAATAGTTTCCACTTCTACATCTTCTACACCATTTACTTCTCTTATTTTAGATTCCAATTCTTCAGTTCCACCCTCAGTATTTTCTGGCATCGAGACCAAAAGTATTAAAGCCTTTAAACCAAAAGCTACAGGTTCTTCTTTGCTATCCAATATATTATACCCTTCTGGTAATGATTTCTTAATACTATCTTTAAGGTCACTCAAATTAATATCCAATGAATTGGGCATGACTTTTAAAACAACTGCAACTTTTGCCATATAAATCAAACCTCATGGACCAACAAATCCACAATTAGGACATTTGTATTTCATGCCTTGCTTTCTGCATTTAGAGCATCTCCATATTAAAGCTTTTCCGCAATTAGGGCAATAAAATGCTACAGCTTTTTCTCTTGGATGAATTATCTTACCACAACTAGTACATATAGGCGGCTGAACTGTATCTAGCATGTCTAGCTTTTTTACTGTAACTACTGACATCTTATTAGACCCCTCATAAAGATTAGAGAATTGGGTTTTAAAAATTATTGTGCTATACTTTCATATAAAAAACTTTTTTATTATAAATTTTTAATTTCATTTTTGTATTGTTTTTAATTTTTTATTTTCACCATTTTTAACAAAAACTATTTGCGATTTGCCTGGAATTCTTTGTGATATTTCATTATCATCTATTGCTACTATTAAAGACTTGTATTCATAAATGACTATTTTTTCTGCCATTTCTTTTATTTTTTTAGCGATATCAAGTACTTGGAAATTTCCTGGAATTAATTTTGCATAAACTAAAGATTGTTCCTTTACTATATTTTCGTTTCCAGAAATAATTACTGGTAAACCTTCAGAATTTAATGCAATTCCAACAAATATTTGCATGTCAAATTGTTTTAAGATATTCTTTTTTCCATATATCATAAAAGAACCTTTTGCTAAATATTCCCCTGAAGGAGGGCTTTTAGATACCTGATTTCCATAAACCCAATAAGCCCTCAAACCACCCATTCCACCTTTCCATGCCTTGCTATATGCAACTGTTATTATAGCAGCATCATAAATGTCCTCTTCGTTAGCCTTCTCTTCTTCATTAAATAAAACTACCGCAGGTGATCCATGTATATCTGCATGAATAAATATGTCTTTATCTCTCAGGTATTTTTTAACAATACTTTCGTTTTGATCTGCATCTTTTCCCCCAATTGCTAATAAATTATTTTTTGTGATAACCCAATGATACTTCTCGTACCACTCTCTTTTTCTATTTCTAATCTTTTGTTTAATTTCATTAAGAATTAGCTTGCTTTGTATTTCACTTAGCTTCAACTGCATATCCTCTATTGATTTCAAAGCTCTTTTAGACTTTGATTTAAGCTCTCCAGCTTCTTTGTAAAGCCTTACAATACTTTTATCAAGACCTTCTTCATCATAATAAATTTTTATTAAATCGTTTTCATAATTTATTAATGCATATCTTTCTTTAAAATCTATTTTTTTAACAGCATCACATATCTTATCTTTTTTATTTAAATATTCCTTAATACAATGTAAAATTTGGTTAAAATATGAGTAGTTTGAAGCGATTATATTAGCTTCTTCTTCTAATTTTTTGGATTCTTCGAGAAATTGATTAGCTAATACTTTGTTCTCTTCTATGCTATGCAAAATTTTTTCCTTTTCTTCTTCTAATTTAACATCTGCCTTAACTTTAACTATTGTGTTAAAGTATTCATCTAAAGCATTATCAAAAAGATTATATTCAGATACATTCAAATTATTTTCTATAAGACTTTTAGGTTTAAATGGAGTAACTTGTATTGGTTCGTTATCCAGTGAATACCCTATATATCCTTTTCCCAATAATGATTCTTTTATTAAATTGTTTAAATTAATTAATAATGACTCTATATCTTTTGTTTCTAATTTATTCGGATCTTCATCTTTTTTTATACCCGATAAGTAAACTACCTCTTCCGCTACTTCTCCAGGTAGATTCAATCCTAATACTAATCCTCTAATGACGTCTTTAAATTTACGTAATTGATTATCAATAGCACCATAACTTAATTCCCATGGTTTATCATTAATTAATGATGGTAACCTATATTCTTTTTTAATTTTTATTTCTCTATCCTTAAACCTAATGTATTTGTTTCCACCAATTATAAAATTATTATCATCTACTAATACACTAACTCCTCTAGGCAATAGCTCTGCATAAAGTTTAAAGTTATTAGAAAAAGTAAACGATATTACTCTATCAAATCCAAGTTGCTTTACATCAGTTACTCTTAAATCTCTAGTATATTTTCTCAATAATAATACGAACTGCTTTTCATTAAATTCTTTCGATGGTTTTATCCTTTGAGTATAATGTATTCTATTTGAAGGTTCGACTAAAAGCATATCCCCAACGTCTATTTTTATTTTTATTAATATTAGTTCGTCTTCTTGATAAATATTATCCACTCTTTGACCAACCAATTTTTTGCCTGTAGTATTAATCCATGAATATATGTCAACAGTTGACATGCTTTTTCTTGCCAATACATTAACATCTCCATCTTACCAAGTTCTTTCTATCTTTTTATTTTTGAAAACCCACTTAAATTTTTCATAAACATTACAATCTATGACTATATCATTTCCTTCCCTAATTATTGATAACCCTTCAATAGGATTTTCTGGTGGGCTTGGTAATATTTTAGGCTTGACTACCCCTGAATATATTAACTTTTTATCTAATTTTTTCCACCAATATCTACCATAGTACTCATATATAATTTTATTCCTATTTTTTAACTTATATACCTTATGAACTGGCTTTAAATAATATCCTTTATTTGATATTTCAGAATTATATACATAAATAACCTCCTTAATTTTATTTAATTCGCTGACTATATCTTCATAACCATTAATTATTCTAACCTTGCAACTTGAAAGGGGCTCATTCGGCTTTTCCATTTCATCCCTCATTATTGGTCATCTCGTCGCTAGGCACTTCATAGCCCTCTGTTTTATTGTTAATTCACGGGATAAATCTATTCATAATAAAAATAATTATCCATAAAAAGCCGGGGCCGGGATTCGAACCCGGGAAATAACGGGTCTCTAACAACGATGGGCTAACCTCACTGCTACTGCAGCCCGCCGCCTTGGACCACTCGGCCACCCCGGCTTTCAATAGTTTTTGTCGAAAAAGGGGGTGAAATATTTTTTCATTTTAATTCTTTAACTATTCTTATTTTATTAGGATCTATACAAAAACTTATTTTTTTACCATTTTCAAATTTCTTATCTGATAAAAAAACTATGTTTATTTTGTCTGAAACCTTAATTGTGTAAAGAAAACCATTAGAGGTTATTGTAAAATCTTCTATTACTCCTTTAAAGCAATTATTGTTAATATAATCTGTTAAAATATTATCTTGTATAATAACATCTTGTGGTCTAAAAGCTACAAATACATTTTCTGATTCATAATAATCATTACGTATCTTTAAATTAAAGTTTGAATCTAAAGAAACTACTAAATCATTATTTGTTTTCTTGATTTCTGCAGGAAAAATATTTATATATCCTAGATATTCAGCCAATTCTTTAGTTTTAGGATATAAAAACAAATCCATAGAGTTACCCATTTCTAATATTCTTCCTTTATATAAAAAGATTATATTTGAGGAAAGTTCATAAGCGTCTTCAATTAAATGCGTTACATGAATTATAGTTGTTTTTCTTGAATTTTTAATTTTTTTTAATACTTTCCTGATGTTTTGTTTTACTTGAGGGTCTAAATTAGATAAAGGCTCGTCCAACAATAATAATTTGGGGCTTGTAACTAATGACCTAGCTATTGATACTAATTGTTGTTGACCAGAACTTAGTTGATTTGATTTTTTATTCAACAAATTTTTAATATTAAGCATCTCCGAAACTTCATTTATTTTTTCTTCTCTATCTTTTTTATTAATTTTTCTTACTCTTAATCCGAACTCCAAGTTTTCCTTTACTGACATATTATTAAACAATGAATACGATTGTGGAACATAACCAATATTTCTTTTTTCTATTGGAATTTTTGTTATATCTACATTATTAACAATAATTTTTCCTGATTCTGGCCTATAAAAACCCAATATAGTCTTTAATAGTGTAGATTTACCACTACCGTTAGGGCCAAATAAAACATAATACTCATATTCATCTATATCCAAATTGATAGGACCTAGTGTAAATCCTGGTAACTTAGTAACTAAGTTTTGTATTGTTAGTATTTTCAACTTTTGTTTCCCTTTAAGTTTATTAATATTCTAAACAAAATAAATATACCAATAACTATTACTGCTAAGGTTGCAGCAAACTTAACTGCTTCTATAATACCTAAACCTATATAGCTTTCATAAATAAATACTGAAGAAGGATATACTGTTGTTTTATTAAATACCACATAATATGCAACTATAAAAAGTGCTCCAGCTTCTGAAACTGCTCTAGCCCAAGTTAATATTGCCCCATTTATAATTGACCTCCAAATATTAGGTATTATTATTTGAAAAAATGTTCTAAATTGAGAAGCCCCTAAACTTCGAGAAACAAGCTCAAGCTCTGGGTCTATCATCTTTATAGAGGATTCTACAACCCTAATAGTATAAGTAGATGATAAATATGATACAGCTAAAGTCGCCCCCAATATAGTATCTATAACTGTTATCCCATATCTATGTAACAATGGGCCTATACCATATTGAGATGAAAATGCCAATATAACCATTAGACCAACCACTATATGAGGAATTACTATTGGCATATCAATAATGGTTTCTATAATATTCTTGAATTTAAAATTGTATCTAGCAATAATGTAACCTAGCGGAACACCAAAAATTATAGCTGATATAGCAGCTATGCTAGAGATTATTATAGTAATCTCTATCGAAGCTAAAAATGGTTTATTCTCCAAAGCTGATAATATTCCCTTGCTACCAACTATTATTAATATAGCTAAAGGATAAATAAAAAACAATAATAACAAAGATGATATAATTAACACAAAAACAAAAAAAGAATGTGATCTAAAATTATTCATGCCATTGGCATCCCTATGGAAATATGCTTGCTAAGTTTGTTTGGTTAACTGGAATTACAAATGGTCTAATTTGTGCTGGTACACTACTTATGTTACCATAAACTATTCCTGGAACAATTGGATTAATACCGTATTGCTGCAAAATCTGCTGACCTAGTGGACTAAATAACAATAAGATAAAATTAATAGCTGCATTCTTATTAGGTGCTTGTTCAGGTATTGTAATTGTATATACAACAGGATTACATGTAAATGTCTTTGTTTCTCCTAATTCTGTCCATGTTACATTAACATTATGATAATAATTTACATAACTTAAGTTGCCCAAATTTATTTGAGGGGGTAATGTTATGTAAGTTATATTTATGCCTTGACTTTGATAAGATTTTGTTTGAGGCATCGCATTAGATAAGTAACCTGATAAAATAAACTGAACAGAATTATTAGTTGCCATCAATGTTAGCAAATCGATTTCTGTATTTCTCATATCATACCTATTAACATTCCCATATACAGAATTATATAAATATGATGCATTGTTAAAGAAGGTTAAGCCAGCTAATTTTAAAACACATTGGGCTTGGTAGCCACTTGGATCGGTAAATGGATTAGATACACCAACTACAGTAGATGGATTCAAAGCAATAATACTAAATATCTGTTTCCAAGTCTGATTCCATTGTTGAGATAAAGGTTCCATAGTTTGTACTTGTTTCCATAATGAATAAACCTCTTTTCCTGGCTGAGTTTGAAGGTCTACTATTACAACCATTTGTGTAACACCAAAAGCTATTTCGTAATTTGTTACATTTTTAAAAAGATCAGCTGGTATAGTTGTAGTATCGGCAGATGCCACAACGCTAAACTCTTTTGTAGAAATTTCATCTTGCGCTACTTCTCCGCTACCTTTGAAAAGCGGAGTTCCTGTACTTAATCCTGGATATAGCTTATTAGTTAAATTCAATAAATTGCCAAAGGCAAATTTTAATGTTCCTGCAGCTCCGATAGTAAAAACCTGTTGCGATTGTGTTGTAGTTGTCGTAGTTGTAGACACAGGTTTAGGAGATACAACATAACCTAATGGTATCCCTATTACTAATCCAACTATTAAACCTGCTATCAGATATGTCCAGATTTTTGCCACTTATTTTCACCTAATAATTATCATAATAAAATTTTTATTTACAATTTTTTATATCTACAAAATATGTATAGAAAAACTATTTATTATTTTCTGCTAGATATATTTCTATTGCCCTTCTGATAACTTCACTCCTATTTTTCCTAGATTTAAGACTAATTTTATCTAACTCAAACAATGTATCTGTGTCTATCCTAAAGCTAACTATTCTAAGCTCATTGTTCCTATAGTCATACATATCTTTATCACCTATCATAGGTAATACCAATTTAACACTTATGTGCATCATGATAAAAATCATAACTATAGAGGAAAATAAAATTTATCCATGCTTTCCGAAAGTAATCCTAAGGAAAAGGTTAAAATTTATCTAGAAATCATTAATTTTTGGGCCGCCGTAGCTCAGGAGGTTAGAGCGCCGGACTCATACGGCCTTTAACCGAAATCGAGGATATCGCCTGAGTAATCCGGAGGTCCCGGGTTCGAATCCCGGCGGCGGCATACTTTCATAAAAATTTAAATAAAAAACAAAATTAATAATATAAGCTAACAATACCTTTTAATAAGAAAGGAGCATATATACCTATAATAATGATAGCCAACGCAGCTATTATCAACGCAGCTGTATAACTTCTTCCTACATTAATTTTATTATCACCTTTAGATAGTATTTCTCTAGAAGCTATAATATAATAGACTGCACTTATTCCGCTGTTAATCAAAGCAACTAGCACTAACCAAACTGTATATCCGGATGCTGATAGGAATAAGTACAACTTTCCCCAGAAACCTAATAATGGGGGTATACCCAATAGACTAAATAAAAGTATTGAAACTGATATAGCTGCAGCTGGATTTACACTTAATAATCCATGCAAGTCGCTTAATTCTTGTTTTGTTTTTCCTACAAACTCAAACAATGGTGTTTTGGCTATACCATAAGCTATTGCTTGTAAAGCTACAGCAAACATGGCTAGCTTTAATAACCCATAATTTGCATTTCCTGCAAAATATGCAGCTGCTGCTATAGCAGCAAATATGTATCCAACCTGAGCCATACTGCTATATGATAAAATTACCTGGAAGTTTCTAGTAGTCAATGCTGCAAAATTTCCGTAAATCATAGTTGCAACTGCTAGAACTGCTATTAATACAGCTGCATAGCCTGCGATAGGACTTACTCCATCAGATGAAAATGCAAATATAACTATAGTCCTTGCAATTACAGCTATAAACCCTAGTTTTACCACTCCTGCCACAAATGATATTCCTCTGCCATCGCCTCTTCCATAAACGCTTGGTAACCACCAATGGAATGGAAATAGGCCTACCTTAAATCCTAATGCTGCTAAAAATAAAAGCAATGCTAGACCTGCCAATCCATATCCTATCTTTGTTGATGGAACTAAGGATGAAAATGAAAACTCATCTACTGCTGACTTTGGTGTCAGTGTTAAAAATGATATCCATGCAACCAATATAAGTGTAGCAATCATACCAACCATTATGTATCTTATAGCTGCTGATTTACTTTCCTTTCCATTTGGTAATGAAACAAATACATAGCTCGCTACTGATACCAACAACCAAGATGCCAATAGCATTAATGCATCTGCAGAACCAGCTAAGAAGAATAAACCAAATAAAACTAATGGTATTAAACTGTATAAAGCCGGCCTACTATTCCACTTCATAGCATCTTTTCCTATGCCTATAAGAAATATTATTGATGCTATTGATGAACCTAGCAATATAATTGAGGTAAACGAATCTTGTATGATTAAGCCCCCATAAAATGTTATATATTGTGTAAATGTGGAATAAAGCGTCAAAATTGATACAATAAAAAATGATCCAATTCCTATGCCAGCAAATGCTACGGGCCATGAACTTTCTTTATCTTTTACTCCTGTTAGTGGAGCAACCAAACCAACTGCTAATGTCAAATATAAGAAAAATTCTATTATATTAATTTCCCACACGACCAATCACCATCCAAAGTATATTATTAACATTATGATACTTGCCATTATTATATACATGGCAATCAGATAATCAGTTCTACCTCTGAAAAATGATCTAAGGCTCTTAGATAAAAGCTCTCCAGTCTTTGGCAGAACAAAGTGGTAAAACGAATCTATTGCTGAATTAATTACTCCAAGCAGCCATGATAATCCAGCAAATGGATATAATACCAAATAGTATATTGCTGAGTTGATAAACCATCTATCATATAAAAATCCATGAATAGCCCTTAATGTCGAACTCTTATCTAGCAATCCCATAAAGTTGTATCTTCTTAGATACAGTAATGCTATTATAACAAAATCAACAACAATTAATGATGTTATTATAATTGTGCTGGCATCTATTGCAACATTATATATTGGAGATGCTTGTATTCCCAAGGTCTCAAATATTCCTATCTCTAAGCCTTTTCCAGTCCAGAACCACAGAGCTCCTAATACCAATGCTGCTATGGCTAAAACACCATAGGGGCCTAGCATCAGTATAGGAGCTTCGCGGAGATGATGTTCTGCCTCTTTGTTTTCTATATATGGAGGCGCATGAAAGACTCTGATAATAAGCCTAGATATATAAGCTGCGGTGAAAAATACTGCTAATACTGCAAATATATAGAGACCTAGATAGCCTGTTTTGCTAACATTTTCTAATACTAGCTCTTTTGCAAAGAACCCGCTGAACGGTGGGATGGCGGCTAAGCTCAGACCTGCTAACCACATAGAAACTGCTGTAACTTTCATGTATTTTGAGTAGTTTCCCATATTATCAATAAATCTGCTATCTGCAACATGCAACGCATATCCTGCTATTAAGAATAGAGCTGCTTTAAATACAGCGTGAGCCAATAACATTGCAATCCCTGCAAGTTCAGCATCTGCCATAGCCGAGAAATTATGAGTTGTAACAAATAAACCTCCTACAGCAACGGCTAGTATCATATATCCTAAATATTCAGCAGTAGAATATGCTAGAATTAGCTTAAATTCATTGCTTACTATAGCCATAGTTGCCATTATAAATACTGTTGTAACAGCTAATCCTGCTACAATATAGAAATATTGATGAGTTTCCGATATTGCAGCTGCACTTGCCGTAGCAATTGCACCCACAAAAAATATCGGAGCAAATCTCAAAATGTAATAAACCCCAGCTTTTACCATAGTTGCAGCATGTATCAACGCAGATACAGGCGTTGGACCAGTCATTGCTGTTACGAGCCATTCGTGGAATGGGAATTGCGCACTTTTAGCTAAGGCACCTAATGTAAAGATTAATAAGAAAGCTGTTAACATACCTTTTGAAGCTAATAAGCTCATCCATGTGCCTGCAGTAGAAGCAATTGTAGGTATTGACATGGAACTTGCCAAGAAAAACAACGAAGTTATTCCCACCAAAAATCCTACATCACCAACTCTTGTAAATAAAATAGCTCTTATACCACTTGTGCTGGGCTCAAAATACATTGGTAGTCCTAATGCCTTTCTTTTTGGAGCTCCAACCCAATATTGCTCTTCATCACTGTACCAGTGACCTATCAATGCATAGCTTGCAAGCCCGGTTCCTTCCCAACCTATAAACATTAAAATCAAATTGCTTGCTGTAACCAATAGTAACATGCTTCCCACGAAGAATGAAATAAAGAAGAAATATCTTTGAACCCCCCAATCATTTTTCATATAATCTATGCTATAAACTGCTATTAGAAAGCTCAGCCATGATACAATAGTAGCCATTATTGCTCCTAAACCATCTAGATATACTCCAACCTTTATCTTAAGCAGGCTTACCCAATAGGTTGAGGTCTCTGCAATTATTATTTCGTGCTTAATCAATACATCGTATAATGCAAACGAAGATACTATAGCAGAAACTAATATGCTTAATACACTTATTATGTTATATAATTTTTCATTTCTTACTCCAAAAAGCCATGTCAATGCTAATATGGCTGCACCTAAAAATGGGGAGAGCCATATGGAATTCCATTCGTACCAATTTGAGTAAATTGTAACTACCATAAATATCACCTACCTAAAAAAGATATTATAAATGATATCACAGATGTATTAAGGCTTGAAATTACTGGGTTTATTACTATGAAAAATACAAATCCAAATACAGCTATTGCAAATATAGATAATTTGAAGCCATCGATACTTTCATGTTTTTCTATTTTACTTCTTGGTTGCCCATAAAATATCCTCCTCATCATTATAAACGAATATGCTCCTGTTAATGTAAGACCAACAGTTAGTAGGGCAGAAAATCCAATTAAATTTAATAAACTGCTTAATCCGTATGCATGCATTAGACCCATCACTATCAATATTTCGCTCCACATTCCCACGCTAGGTGGTAGACCTGTTAAATTCATAAATCCAAATAATGCCAATGCAGCTGTGAAAGGATATTTCTTGGCAAGCCCTCCCATTTTTGTTATATCCCTCAAGTTGTGCAATTCTGTAATAAACACCCCCGCACTCATAAATAGTATGGCCTTTCCAATGGCATGAGATAGATAAATTAGCATTGCTCCTATAATCCCATAAGAAGTCAGTGTAGATAGACCAAGCAACATATAGCCCATTTGGCTTATACTAGAATATGCTAAAAATCTTTTGAAATCCTTTTGCCTTAAGGCAACAAGCCCTCCATAAAATATTGTTACAAATGCTAGGGTTAACAAATACGGCCTCCAACTCAGCATGAGAGTGGGGAAGAATTGGAAAACAAACCTTGCTATAGCATAACCTGCAAGTCCTATTAGATTAGGTGATAACAATGCCGATATAGGAGTTGGTGCTTCAGCATGCGCATATGGTAACCACATATGTACACCAAACACCGCCATTTTAACAAAAAGCCCAATAAGCATTAATAATGCAATTATAGTTGTTGCGCTTCCCAAAATCAATTGGAGAGAGCCTACCGGTATCAATTCATTATTACTTAAAATCATGTAATTAAATGAACCTACAATAGATCCAAGATAAAGAATACCAGTTAATAATAATACAGCCCCAATATGGGTCCAAACAAAATACAGCAACGAAATTTTTCTTCTATCCCCATAGCCATAATAAGCTATTAATAAAAATGAAGAAATTAGTGTACCTTCTAAAAATATATAAAATTCTATTAAATTACTTGAATAGGCTATTCCTAGCATTGTTATAGCAAATATGTTATATAGCAAAACATAAGAACCCAGATTTGGCACAGATTCTTTATTTTCCTTCATTTCTTCTATTCTTTTTATCATGTATTTTATTCCATAAAATGAAACAAATGATGTTACAATTGATATTCCTATAACAATGGGTGCAGACAAACCATCGATTCCTAAGTAAAATGAACCTATTCTATATGAGCTTAGATTTATATATAAAGGATCAACTATACTTTTTGATATCTGCCCTGTTACATAATAATACAGTACAGTTGCAAGTGGGATTAATAATACTAAACCTGACAAGTCTATAAGTGCTTTAACTGCTCCTGTATATTTACCTAGAAGCCAGGCCAAAATACCCAATACAAGAGGTAATAATATGGTTAACCATAATAAAGGAAAACCTAAAATCAAAATCAAACACCTCCTTCTTCAAGATCTTCAGAACTCAAAGATCCACTTTCTCTCAAATATGCTATCAAAATAGAAACAACAACTATAACCTCTGCAGACACAACAGATATAACAACTATACCGAAATAAGTAGCCATTATAGCATCAAAAGAAAGCAAAGATAGAACTAATAGCAATAGACCATTGAATATAACTTCTATTGATAAAAGTTGTCTAAATAAGCTTCTAGATGATGAAACACCATATGCTCCGATTCCCATTATTATAACTGAAACCAGCATTACTATTGCTCCAGTTAATTTATCTATAAATATCATGAAGCATCACCTCTCTTAGAAATGCTAATAGCTTCTACCAATGTAGCGGCTTGAGCTATTAATATCAAGGCAACAACGGGAAAATAATGATCCAATAGCCCTTGGGCAGCTTGCGAAGGGCTGACGTATGATGGATATGTATATAAATTATATAACCTACCTCCAATTAATATTAAGGCTATAGATATAGCAAGAGAAGTTCCAACAATAAAGCCTAAGAAAGACTCTTTTGTTTCCCTCCCTCTTGATCCTACCATAGATATTGCTATTATAATGAACATAACAGCTGCACCTACATAAATCAAAACCTGGAATGCTGCAACAATACCATATCCTATTAAAGCAAGAAGAGCTGCAATTATAGATGCCAGCACAGCTAACATAGAGCTCGAATAAACCAAATCCTTAGTCTTAATTACAAAATATGAAGCAACAATAGATGCTATGCCCAATATGATAGCAAATAAAGGCATTGAAACATAAACGCTCATTTTGCTGCACCTCCTTGAGCAGTTTCGCTTTGTTTAGATTGTTTTTGCTCTTGTTGTGTGCTCTGAGCAGGCTGCTCCTTTTCTAGTTCTTCTTTATATGGTAATTTTACCAAACCTCTTTTTTCATCAAAGTAATATTTTACAGGTATACCTTCTTTAGCAGTAATATTTTCAGGCTCCTTTTCAAAGTCATCCAAAGATAGTATCATATCTTCCATGTTTTTATACACTAAATCATGATATGGAACATGATATAGTGCCTCTGTAGGGCAGACATCAACACAATATCCACAAAAGATACATCTATTATAATTGATAACTGGGAACTTTTTTACCATTTCCTTCTTTAATCTTTTATCAAATACCTTAACAGATAACATTTTCATTGCTCTTGCTGGACAAATTCTTGCACATGATGAGCAACTGATGCACAAGTCCTGGATTAAAACTATAAACCCTCTATATCCTTGAGTAAGCTTTATGAATTCATGAGGATATAATAAAGTAATTCTATTAGGATCGAAAAAGTACTTCAATCCCATAGAAAGGGCTCCAATATTACCTGCAAAAACCCTACCTAGTGGATTAACTTTAGGATTCTTTTTTAATGAAACCTTTGCTGGCATAAACTTTCACCTCAAATTATAATACCAAAATAGGCCTCTGCTAGGCCTATTCCAAATGCAACTAATGCCAATGGAATTAATATTTCCCAGGCTATCCCTAAGGCTTGATCCATTCTATATCTACCATAAACTGTTCTTAGGAAGCTCATAATTGCCATAACTATTAATGCCTTTATTGATACTATTAAGCTTGGAACAAAGTAACCAGTTATTATTCCGGGTGTTGGATGATATGGTGCCCATCCACCAAGAAACACCAATACCATTAATACACTAAAAACCCATCTTCTTATGTAAGCCCCTCCCATGTTTAGCCCGTATAATAAACCTGTATACTCAGTGTATGGCCCTGCTACTATCTCACTTTCTGAGTCTGGAATTTCAAATGGAAAACCGCTTGTAGACATTAATATTGCAATAAATACAACAAGCAAAGCAATGGGATTTAAAAGACCTAGCCACTTACCGCTCATTTGAGTATTTACGATACTTACCATATTAAATGTATGGGTCATAGCAGCAACAGTTAAAAATCCTAATACAGCTATTAACTCATAGGCAGTTATAATAAATGATTCTCTAACACCTCCAACCAAAGAGAATTTGTTATTACTGGCCCATGACATAATTATAACAAATAATGGAGATAATGTACTTATTGCAACAGCTATTAATAAGCTATAACCCATGGGTATTGGGAAATATGGTTTTACAGAAGTTAATGGAATTGCTTCCAACGGCATCAAAGATAAAATTATCATCACTATAGGTGATAATATATATGGCAATTGATCAACAGTTTCAGGGACTATTATTTCCTGCAATGCATATCTAGTTAAATCTGCAACCAATTGTATAGCTCCACCAATTTTTGGAGCTATTTCCCACGGGCCGTATCTCATTTGGACAAATGCTGCTGCTTTTCTTTCAAACCAAATTATAAACAATGCAACCAGCAATGCTGCTATTAAACCAGGAATAATCAAAAATTGATACACAGGAGGGTAAAATATTATATCATCAATAATAACTTTATAAACTAAATACCATACATTCATCTTAATCACCTATCAAATTCCGGAGGGAAATAATCAAAACTACCATATATTGCTGGTAAGTCCATTAATCTGTGACCTGGCATCAGATATTTAAAAGCAATTACATTTCTAAACGATGGAGTCACAGCTCTTACTCTATATGGCACATCCTTGCCATCGCTTTCAACATAATATACGTATTCACCTCTGCCCCCTTCTACTCTTGCAAAAGCCTTACCAGGAGGGACCTTTAATGTTGCAAACAATGGCATTAACTTTATCCTATATTTTCCTGCATATTTTATTTGACCAGAGTATACATCTTTATAAAGCTTAGGTGCTGTCTTCCAAAACTTATCATGCATAAAGTTATCTCTTGGATGTTTTTCTAACCATGTAACAGCTTGATCTATTATATTTAAACTTTGTCTTATCTCTTCAACCCTCATCCAAGCCCTAGCTAACGAATCTCCTTCCTCAAAAACTGGAATTTCAAAGTCTAATTCATTATATACTTCGTAAGGGTCATTTAATCTAACATCGTATTTAACACCGCTTGCCCTTAAATTAGGTCCTACTATACCAAGCTCTGTTGCCAAATTCTTTGACATCACTCCTACATTTTCTAATCTACTTCTTATATTTGGATTATTAAGAAATATCTTTGCATATTCATAAAGCCTGTTTCTCATATATTTTGTTGCCTTTCTAGCCCCTTCTGGAAAATCGTCTGGCATATCCCTTCTAACTCCTCCAAATACTGGATACGTATGTGTTAGTCTAGCCCCAGTTAATTGCTCTGCCAATTCAATAAAGATCTCTCTATCGCCAAATGCCCACATATATAAGGTTGAATGACCCAAGAACACACCAAATATTCCCATACCATAGAGATGGCTTGCAATTCTATTAATTTCACACAATAAAGTTCTTAAATATTTAGCTCTTATAGGTGGTTCTGTACCAAGTAATTTTTCAACAGCTTCAACATATGGTAATGTCGTATTGCATGCATCCAATATAGCCATCCTTTCAAATAATGGAATATTTTTAATCCAATCCCTTCCTTCTGCAAGCTTTTCCATGGTTCTATGAACAAATCCAATATCTGGGTCTACTTTAACCATAACATCTCCATCTACTTCTACCACAATTCTCATATGTCCAGATCCTGGATGAGCTGGACCTATATAAACTTCGTATGTGCTTTTTGAAAGCTGACTAACTTCCATACCTGGTAAATGAGATAACTCTCCTCCTTTAGAGGTTTCTGCTTCCATTTTTACCACCATTTATTAGCATTATATCCTGCATAATCAGTTTCTATGTTATCACTTTCTTCCTTTACCACAAAGTCCTTTCTTAATGGCTTTAATGCAGCAACTACTGGAGTTAAAAGCAATAGACGTAAATCAGGATGATTATCAAAAACAATTCCGAAAAATTCATATACTTCTCTTTCTTGGAATTCCGCGCTTACCCAAATTCTTGATAAACTTGGTATATGGGGATTATCTCTGCTAATAATAGAGGATAAACCCAAAATATATTTAGATAGATCTTCATTCAAAAAGCTAGAAATGTGATATGTTACTTTAAACTGCTTTTTTGCAATATAATCAACTGCAGTTACAGATTTTACATGATCAAATCCAGCTTCTTTAAGCTTTTTTGCAGATTCAACTAGCTTTTCAACAGGTACTATTATATCGATATAGCCCTTATTTTCTTCTATACTAACAATATTATCCTTTAAAATATTTTTAATCATATCTTGTACTGAGATCAACTTTTTCACCTCTCCAACTGCACAAATCTTCTTTTGGTATAATATTCTTCATATCCTCACGCTTTGATTCAATAACCCATTTAGATGCAACTGATTTATTTCTTAAAAGTCTTTGTAATTCAACAATAGCTCTTGCAACTGCTTCTGGTCTTGGCGGGCAACCTGGTATATACACATCTATTGGAATTACTTGCCAAGGCCTAACTAAATTATAACTATTATAGAAAATACCCCCATCTAAGGCACAAGCTCCCATTGCTACAGCAAACTTAGGATATGGCATCTGGTCCCATGTTATTCTAACTGAACATGCCATCTTTTTAGTTACTGTACCTTCTACAATTATCAAATTCGTCTGCCTTGGACTGACCCATGGAAGAGATCCATATCTCTCATTATCAAACCTAGGTCCCCAAGCAGCTCCAATCTCACATCCACAACAACTTGTCATTAAGTGAACAGGCCATAGACTAAATGCATTAGCCCAATCAATCATTTTACCAATAGAGCCTTTAAGTAACATTTCTTTCGCGCTTTGTGCAACTGTATCTAAATCACCATAAAATACATTCAATCTTTCCTCATTCTTTTCTTTATCATCATCCTTAACCATATAAAATCACCTTAACCAAACATCCAATTCTTAACACGTTTCGCCTCATATGCAGCATAGGCTAACAAAGGAGCAAAAACCAAAATCAATACTAGATATAACAAAATAGTTTTAGATATTAACTCTTTTGGAGAAACAGCTATAAAGGTTAAAAGAACTACAGCGGGTTCCATAGCTAAAAACATAATTAAATAACCAAAGTATTGAAAAGTCATTCTACCTTTTCCAACACCTTTTGGAGGGTTGGAGGACTCGAATGGAACCTTCTTATATGGCTCTGTCTTCTCTATTTCATAGCTTGCTTTTAATAACCATTTTAATAAGTATATTACGGCAACAAGGAGCAATAATACTAATATAGGAACTATAATCATTGCGTTTGCTGCCAACACGAGCGGATTATAGGCGATTGACAAATGGATTTCACCTTCCGCATATTTAAAAGAATTAGTAGCTTTATTTATTCTTTTTGCCTTAAACTCATACATAAAACCTTTTATTTAGTTTTTTATTTTTTATTTTAAACGTTATTTTGAAATAAAAAATTTAATAAAAATCTTGCTTATTTAAACATAAAAACGATACCTTTTACCTAAAAAGTAGGGGTAGAAACTTTGGTTGAAAAAATACCACCAGAAGCGGAAGCAAAATATAATAAATACTTACAGCTTAGAGATACGTATAATGTAATAGTTCAAGAAAGGATGAATGCTGAATCGTCATTAGGTGAAATAGAAAAAGTATTGGAAAAGCTTAAATCATTAACAGATGATACAGAACTATTTAAAATGACAGGATTCGTTTTAGTAAAAAGCAAAAAGGAGGACTTATTAAAAGAACTAGAAGGAAAAAAGGAAGACCTAGAATTAAGAATTAAAGCACTTAAAAACCAGGAAGCAATGGTAAAAGATCAAATTGATAGATTGACATCAGAATTAAGACAGCTTCTATCAGGAATAACAGGCCCTTCAACTGGGAAAACGACAATAGGTGGAGGAGCATAAAAATTAGTGAATTGGTTTGCCTGTAAGTAATTCCAATAATTTTCTTAAAGATTTTTTAAATTTGATTAAAAATAAAAATGTTTTAATAACATCGCATTATAACTCAGATATAGACTCATTAGCATCTGCACTAATACTGCAAAGCATTTGCAAAAAATTTGGCAAAAAATGCTGCATTTATTTTAAGAACTTATCTAAGGAGGCAGATTATGCAATAAAAGAATTAAACATTAAAATAGAAAACTGTGATAATATAAGCTATGATGTAATAATCATATTAGATGTAGCAAATCCTGTTCAATTAAAAGGATTAGAAGAAATTCTAAATAAGGTTAAGATAAAAATCCAAATAGATCATCATAAAGAAGGTGAACTTTATAAAATTATGGATTTATATTATATAGATAAAGAGGCCACATCTACTACAGAAATTATAACAAACTTCGCTAAAGGATTGGCAATTAATTTTTACGAAAATATAGCTACATTAGGAATTTTAGGTATATTGTTTGATAGCAACAAACTTGAAAGAGCCAATAAAAATACATTCTATGATATTATATATCTATTAGAACAAAATGCAAATTATAATAATGCAAGAAACATATTTAACAAGATAGTTAGCTCACTTGAGGATGACTTTTCGAATAGGATGGCCAGACTAAAAGGATTATCACGAGCAACTTTAGGCAAAGCGTGCAAAGATTTAATATTAGCTTTAACTGAAATAGGATCATTTGAATCGGAAGTATCTAGAAGTTTAATATTAAACGGAGCAGATGTTGCTATAACAATCAATAGGTCTGTCCCTACAAGAATATCTATCAGAGCTTCAGAGAGAGCTCTATTGAAAAAAATTGATGCATCAAAAATTTCAAAACTAATTGGAGAAAAATTTGATGGTGAAGGTGGTGGACATAAAGGGGCTGGGATAGTAACCTTAAAAGGAATTGTAGAGAAGGAAAAAGTTTTCAACTATGCTATGCAATTAATTAATAATGAATGTAAGAGCAGTGAATCCAAAGATGGATGAAATAAAGAAGCTAAGAGTCTATGCAGATACAAGAGAAGAACAATCAGGTATACCAAGGATTTTAGAGTCTTATGGTATAATAGTGATAAGAAGGCAATTAGAAGAGGGTGACTATATAATTCCAGACATGGTAATAATTGAAAGGAAAAGCTCCTATGATTTTATAAAATCTTTATTTGACGGAAGGCTGTTTGATCAAGCAAAAAGGTTATATCAAAAATATCAAAATATAATATACATAGTTGAAGGTGATTTTAAAAAAGTCATACTCTCGTGGGAAAATAGAGAAAAACAAATAGAATCGGCTTTGATTTCTTTAATAATAGATTTTAATGTAAAAATTTTATGGAGCATAGATACGCAGTCTACAGCCAATTATATCGTTGCTATTTTAAAAAAATCTTTATCAAATAAAGAATCTGCAGGAGACTTCATAATCCATAAAAAACCAAAAATAGATGAAAATAGGGAATGGCAACTTTATATAATTCAATCTTTTCCAGGTGTTGGAGATAAAACCGCAGAAAAGATACTGGATCATTTTGGTACTTTAGAAAAATTTTTTAATTCTAGCATTGCAGAGTTATCTAAAATAATAGGAGAAAAGAAGGCATCTAAAATTAAAGAACTAATGAAATTACCGTACAATAGAGATATCAAAAGCTCAAATACATTAGAAAGTTTTTATAAAAAAGATGAGCCCAATGAAAGCAAGAGAAATAAGCACTAAATGGTACGTATTTAATGCACATGGTCATAAAAATATAAAAGCTACACATAAAACAACCTTCGAAATAACAAAAGATGAAGATCTAACACCTAGAGGGGATTGCATAATAGCAGTTAAATCAGAGAAAGCAGCCCAAGATCTTCCATATTGGTTAATCAATGAAATAAAAAATGATAACACACTAATATTAGCTATTTTATGTTCAAAAAATATTTGCGATAGCATAATAGGATATGGCAGTAAAAACCTATTGCTTAATGATAAAAATAAAATAATTTTCAGGAAAAGCAATTATATAGAAGGGTCAACAATTATGATAAAAAGCAATAAAGCAGCCATTGATATAAATCGTAAACTAATAGAAGATCTAAGAAATGAACAATTGCTAACTGTTATGATAACAGCCATGACTTTTAAAGGAGATAAGCTATGAGCAAAAAATTTCAAACTTATACAAAAACTAATGGATCTATTATACTGGCTATTATTAATAAAGTTATACTTTCCATAGAAAACTCTTTTGATGAAAGTTACAACTTATTTGATGCAAAAGTAGAGAAGAATCTAATCGAAGAAAACTCATTAAGGCAGTTAATAAAAAATAAAAGAATAGAATTGAAAGTTGACGTTCCATGGGAATTCGATACAATAGAAGATGAAGCAAATAATATGGAAATAAAAATAATAAAAGATAAATATTTAAAAAATTTTGTAAGCATAAAAGATCTATATAGCTTTGTCCCATTAATACCTTACAAATTCGACCTTGAAATTATTAAAAACTTTTCTAGAAAGACTACAGAGTCAAATATAGAATATTTAATGCTATATGATTATAATTCTAATTTAACAATATTGGAGGGAGAATTACTAAGGGTTAAAATACCATTTGTAAAAGTAATCTACAACATGCATACTCATCCTTACGGACATTGTGGCCTATCTCAGCAAGATATTAACAGCGGACTTGATCTCCTTTCAGAGGGCGGATTGAGTACATCAGCTTCTACTGAAAATTGCGCTGTTGCAATGTTCAGGCAAGGTTTGGTTATTGAAAATGATTACATAAAAATTAAAGAATTAAAAGGAAATATAGATGAAAACTTGAGTTCTATAAAGTTTGAAAAAATATTATACTAAACGATAAGTTTATTTAGATTACAAATTAAGGACCCAAGAGATCCTCAAGCTTTGGAGGTCTTGGAGGCAATCCTTTTCTATCTCTTATCTTTTTAATTAAATCATCTAACATAGAATCTGGCACTGGAGCCCATCTGCTAAATTCTGCTCCCCAAAACGCCTTTCCTGCGGTAGAACCTCTTAGTTCTTGAGATATATCAAAGCCTTCAGCAACAGGTATTTCAGCACTAACCGTTACTTGAAGACCAACTTGTTTTACATCTAAGACTTTACCTCTTTTCTTAGTAATTATTGTTGTTACTGGACTTAAGTAATCCATAGGAACTTTTATGTCTAGCTTCTGTATTGGTTCAAGTAAAGTTGGTCTTGAAGTTAGCATTGCAGCCCATATGGCATTTCTTACTGCCGGATATATCTGCCCAGGACCTCTATGAACAGGATCTTCGTGAATTTCTGCATCATGTAAGATAACCTTTAAACCTCTAACAGGCTCAGCTGCTAATGGTCCCTCTTTTACTGCAATTCTAAATCCACCCAATATGGTATCTTTAACTTCCTTTAAGTATTGCACACCAGATGTCATATCAACAAATATGTTTATATTTTCATCTATTGACCATATTTTTCTAGCCTCATCGTAATCCCATCCAGCTTGATCTCTTAAAATCTTTGCTCTATCCTTAGCTTCTTGATCTTCATTCACTAGACCTTTATGAACTAAATCTATAGTTTGGTCATTTAAAGGCTCAACACTTATATAGAACCTATTATGTTTATTGGGGCTTTTACCTTCGAACGTTTCGCTTTTTTCTTTAACAGATTCCCTATATACAACTATTGGTGGGCTGGCCTTAACTTCTACACCATAGAGCTCCTTTAGCATCCACATAGCTATTTCTAGGTGTAGTTGACCCATACCAGATATCAGGTATTCCCCTGTTTCTTCGTTAATTTTAACTACCAGATTCGGATCTTCTAACGTTAATTTTTTAAGTGCATCAATCATCTTAGGCAGGTCCTGCAGCTTTGCAGGCTCTATTGCTGAGGTTACTACAGGTTCACTTATATAATGGAGCTGTTCAAATGGCGCTGCTTGAGACTTATACGCAACATCAACCAAGGTTTCTCCAGATTTTAACCCTTCTATACCCATCAATGCACCCACATTGCCTGCGGGTATTTTGTTTGTTAACTCTCTAAATGGTCCCATGTAAAGGCTTACCTGCAATATTCTTCCAGTACGATCGCTAGAAACAACATATACCTCTTTTCCTGACTCTAATGTACCAGAAAATACTCTACCAGTTGCAACAATTCCAGCCTTTTCTACCTTAATTGCATTAGCATAAAAAATCAATGGACCATTAGGGTCTGCCTCTATCATTGCCTTACCTAAATCTGTGTCTAAGTTTCCTTTCCATATTTTAGGTACCCTATACCTTTGAGCTTCTTTTGGGTTTGGAATAAACTTAACTACCATGTTTAACAGTGCATCCCAGATTGGTGCTTTTTTACTTAATTCTACAACCTTATCTTTTGTATTTGCAGAATATGCATCTATTATTTGCTGAAATGTTATACCTTTTTTTGATGCATCTGGTACGGTTAAAGCCCACTTATCTTTGGCACTTCCAAAGGCCACGCTGCCCTCAGCAGGATTTATTTTCCACTTATTTTTAAATTCTGGTTCTGCATAAATATCTATCAGATTGTTTACATCTTTTATTATTTCTACAAACCTTTCTTGGATTTGTTGTGGCCCAAACTTAAGCTCCTTTATAAGTCTGTCCACCTTATTAATAAATAAAACAGGCTTAACCCTTTCCTCAAGAGCTTGTCTTAAAACAGTTTCAGTTTGTGTCATAACACCTTCTGCAGAATCCACAACAACTATTCCTCCGTCTAGTACTCTAAGGCTTCTTGTTACCATACCTGTAAAATCTACATGCCCCGGAGTGTCTATCAAGTTTATAACATATGGTTTACCGTTATATTCGTGATATAAGCTTACATTGGCAGCTTTTACTGTCATCTCTCTTTCCTTTTCTACATTTAAATAGTCTAGCAAAAGAGCTTCCCCAGCTACTCTTTCTGATATAATTCCTGCTCCTGCTAGCAATGTATCACTAGTAGTCGTTTTACCGTGATCTACATGCGCTATCACTCCAATATTTCTAACCTGCTCTATATTAGCCATTATTTTTTCAATTTCTGAAACCAGCTTGACTCTTGCACCCAATTCACTTCACCTACTTCTTTTTCAAAAAGAAACAAATAAGGGTTAAAAAATAATTGGATTTCTAGTACTTTTTAACAATTATTATAATCAAATAGAAAAAATTATTCTTTTTTAACAATTATAAAAATTATTTACTATTCAAAGCTAGAAATGTTTTCTAGATTTAATATATAAAATTGCATAACAGATCACAAAAATAATACAAACCAGAAATCGCCATATAATTGTTATAAAAATAAAATCCAAACTATAAACTAATGCCTATATGGGCATCCATGTTTAGCAGCAACCTCATTAACTTGACTGCAAATACTGCACATAGCTTCTTGATATCTCTTTAAAAACAAATCCATATCATTTTTCGATTCTCCATGGAAATTTAGTATTAGTTTAGCTACTTCTTCAACTTTACTTAAATAGATTTCATTTTCTAGTAATATCTTCATATATTTATCTCCTCTTTTCCCTGACATATAATTATTTATAGCTGCTGGAGTTAAGCCAAGAAGTCTTGCAACAGTATATTTCGATAGCTTAAATTCATTAACTAAAACATACGCTACTGAAGCTCTTATCGATGGAATAACCATCTTTGCAGCTATTTCACATGGCATTTCTATTGTCATCATTTCTATTTGCTTTTCTGGCATATCATATAACCTCTAAATAATTTTCCCCATACCCTAGTATATCTATGGATTCAAAGGCTATATACTCAAATAAATATGTCTGTTGTACCAATCCTTTATTGTTAAAAGAAGACCAAAAGATAATTAATAACAAAACTATTTAAATAATTTCTAAATGTATTTAAAATTTAAAAAATAATATAAGAGATACCATAAAAGAAATTAAACTCGGAATTAATGAAGCTTGTTTTCCTCTATGCAAAATCGATATTGGTAATGGTGATAAAGGGGATAAAGATAATATAATTTTTTTAGTTAAAATAACTGTATTTAAATTAAGATTAATAAACTGCGACATAGCAGGAAATACTGATGACATTACATTAATAATAATCAAAGAAATACCTGGGGATATGATAGAAAAGCCTATCATTAAAAGTGATAAAGAAGATAAAGATTTTGATAATCTTTTAGCTTCATCAATAACCATACTTAATCCTTCGATCGCATGGCTTGTCCCTGTTTTTCCAGCTATCTTTTCTGCCGAAATTATTGCATCTATCACATTTCCTGCAATAATTCTAGACCTTAGGAGTTCGATATCAAATCTTTTTCCTAGCTTTGCTTTCTCTGAAGCTATTCTAAGATTAGTCAAAGCTTGCAACACTTTCTTATTAAGCCTAAAATAATTAATTTCTATTATGGAAGATGTTACAGCTAAAAAAGCTAATGCTAAATAATTGTATCCAATTAACAATAGAAATGAAGCCAATAGCGGCATAATTAATATACCAGATGTTATATAATTGTTCCCCAGCGGCTCTCCAATGTTCGGTCTAATAAAAAGGAGAAGCAGTGATATAAGAGAAATAAACAGTATTCCTAATAAGAAAATCATTAAAACCAGATTTGGACTGCTTATCATTATTAATGGTGCCAATGCCCCCATACCTAAAACAATACCTATGCTGATCTCAGCAAACTCCTTGCCTAATTCTGTATAGCTGTTCCATTTATCTCTTAGAGATAACATGGCATGTTTATATAATAAAGAAGTTATTCCATATCTTGATGTACCCATGGTTTCTGCTTGCATATAATCTGTCAAGAATCTTTTAAGTCTTTTATTTGGAGTTGTTTCATTAAGTTTGTTTAAAGCCTTCCTGAAATCCGATTCAATACCCAGTAATATTTTTAGCCTATCTATTTCATATTTGATAAACTTAATATTTAAGGATTTAGGGAACATTAGCATTAAATCTGTAAGATTCTTAGATGTACTTGCATAGGGTATTAGAAAAGCGAGAAAGGCAGGCATTTCATTATCAATACCTGAATCCAGTAATTTAATCCAAAATAATGGTAGCCAATAATCCGATAAGAAAAAGGCTATGAGCAGCAAGATTAATATATAAAAAGCTATATTATTCATGTTATTTTTTCGAATAAAAAATAGATACATGATAAATATTATAAAGAAAACTGAGAAGAATTTAAGAATTTTACTTATTTTATGCAAGAAAATAGAAGGTTTTACTCCATACTTTATAATGTCAAATCTTTTTTTCTTAGACATATTTTTAACATATGAGATCAAATTATATCACCATATTTATCAACATAAAATTTTGATAATGAAACATAGAATTCCTCTGGAGTTTTTCCTGTTGAATTTTCTAAAAACTCGACCCTAGATTTTAATTCATCGAGAACTTCACTATAATGAAATCCCAGCCTTTCGCATGCAGCCTCTAGTTTAGAACTCCTTGCTATTATTTTCTCCAACAAATCCTGGCTATTCCCAATTTTATATATTTCTATTATGTTATCATTATCAATTTCGCTTACCTCGAAAATCTTTCTGATTGATTTGCCTCCCAATGATGGTAAAGTCCTTATATGAGCTATTGCAGTGATTGCTTTCATAAATAGTGCTGGCAACTTAATCGGCTCAAACCTAAGCCTTAGTATTACTCCTTCAGAAGAATCAGCATGAATTGTCGTCATAGCTCCATAACCACTTGTAGCCGCTTGTGCCAATAGCTTGGCTTCTCTACCTCTTACTTCACCAACAATTACATAATCAGCTCTTCTTCTTAATGCGAATTTTAATAAATCTTCTAAACTTACTTCTACTATCTCTTCACCTGGTAATTTGGGTCTTGTTATAAAAGAATCCCAATTAGGAGATAAAAGTTTCAATTCAGGAGTATCTTCTATGGTTATTATTTTACTATATGGAGGTAGCAGACTAGCTAATGCTTGTAAGAAAGTTGTTTTCCCACTACCCATGCTACCTGAAATTATAATAAATCCTTGAGATTCAGCAAGCAACCATAAATATGCTGCTAAACTGGGGCTAAGAACTTTAGATGCAATTAAATCGACCATCGTTAATGGTTTTTCAGGGTATTTTCTTAATATAAAACTACTTCCAAAATGTGATATCTCACTCATAAAAGATACTGAAATCCTATTACCTTCTGAAGTTATGCCTTCTGCATATGGAGATGCGATACTAACAGTTTTACCTGCTTTTCTAGCCAATTCAATGGCAATCGAATCGGCTTCGTCTTTTAATATATTTAAATCAGCTATTATCCACCTTGCAGGTATTAATTTGTGTATTATTGAAACATAGGTTGTGTACCCGCTGTAAGATATTTCTTCGACATGGGGGTCTATAATTAAAGGATATATGGCTCCATAACCGCTTTTTAGTTTTTCTATCTCATATTGCATTATATTACTTGTTGTCTTTCTAATTCCAGATATGACTTCTATTAGTTCATCTTTATTAGACATTTTTGGTTCATTAACTAAAAGATGAACTAAACCGTCTTCTCCTCTATAAATATAATAATTATTAGGTCCTATGCTATATTTGCTTATGACATTCCATTGAGGAGGCTTTTTATTAGTTACGTATTTTTCTTTGTCTTCTTTTATATCATAATCATAGATGTTATTTTCATTGATTAAATTATTTTCATTATTATTTTGAATATTTTTAAAAAATTTTTTTATATTAAACTGCAAATTAGATCACTTTTAAAAAATCAGCTCAATTTTACAGGTTGAGATGTCATTATTTGGTTAGTTATTGTATAATTATATTGCATAAATATTGATTCTATTAAAGAAGAAGCGTATAAAACAGCAGATAAGCTATTTCCACTAGATAAAGATTTGCCTAAAATATCAGGTTCTATTTGATTGCTTGTTAAACTCAAATTAGTTTCTGATCCATTCGAAAAAATACCATAGATTCCAATTATTTTTATATCCCCTTGCATATTATTTGTAATCTTTATGTATATTATTTGTGAGCTACTACTTAATAGTTGCGAACTTGCTATAATGTTAACATTTTGACCAATATTTTCCATTGAATTTAAAGACTTTTGAAAGAAATTATAAACTAATACTCCTCCTATTAATGTCGCACTTATTAAAATAACTGCTCCGATTAGGTTTGACAGACTTCTATTTTTCATGCTTTCACCTTATAATTAATAAAAACAAGAAAAGTCTTTTCTATTTGATATGAAAATACTTATAAATCCAAATTTATTGTTTTATTAACATAAAAATCATTAGTATTTTTAGAGCTATAAAATATTAAACTTATAAATAAAATTAATACTTTATCTACTCTTTCCTATCATGAAGAGCTATATTTGTTTTTACTTTATCAAAAATATTTGTTGTTTTAAACACTTAATTACCAATAGGCATTGGGTGTTAGAGCTTGTCAGACAATTTTGAGCCAGTAAAGGATTCAAGAGTCGATCCAAGCATCCCAATAGAAGAATTAATAAAGATTTATGGAGATATACATGGATTTATGGCAGGACATCTTTATAATGCTGCTAACCTACTTTATGAAGGTTTAAAATCATCTGATATAAGAATAATATCATTTACCGGAAACCTTATATCAACAGGTCTTAGAGGAATAATAACACAATTGATTAAAAACAAGCTATTTAATGTAGTTATAACTACTTGTGGAGCTCTTGACCATGATATTGCCAGATCAACTGGAGGGAAATATTTAAAGGGATATTTTGAAGCAGACGATGTAAGTCTATATAATCATGATATGCATAGGCTAGGGAATGTTTACATTAAAATTGAAGATTATGGATTGAAGGTTGAGAAATTTGTTGAAAAATTAGTAAAAGAAGCTTTGCTGAAAAAAGATGAATGGGGTATATATGAGCTATTAAATTTAGCCGGTAGCCTGTTAGACGATGAAAATAGTTTTATTAGAGCGGCTAAAGAAAACAATGTAGATATATTTGTCCCTGGGTGGGCTGATGGATCATTTGGAACAAATTTATTTATGGAATATCAAAAAGGAAACAAAATTAAGATAAACTATTTTAAGGATATGCAAAAACTTTCTGACATATTTTTTAGGGAAAATGTTAATGCCGCTGCATTAATAATAGGGGGTGGAATTAGCAAACATCATACTATTTGGTGGAGCCAATTTAAAGGAGGGCTAGAATATGCAGTTTATTTAACTACAGCTGTAGAATGGGATGGAAGCTTAAGCGGGGCAATGCCCAGAGAAGCCATAACCTGGGGTAAGATAAAGCCAAATGCTAAAAAATCTATTGTTTATGGTGATGCAACAATAACTTTGCCGATTTTGGCCGCATATTTATTAAAGTTAATAAAGTATTAAAATAATATTAAAATATTAAAATATTAAAACTCTCTCAATACACCTTTTACTGGTATTAAATGTAGCTCAGGAAATAGAACAGAGGTGTAAAAAAATGTGTGCCGAGGCCACATCTGAAGAAAGAATAAACACACAAGAAAAATATAGAGAAATGAGTATTGCTGAATTTTTTGCGAAAAACAAGGAATTATCTGGCTTTGCAAATCCAACAAGAGCTTTATATCAGACTATTAGAGAATTAGTTGAAAACTCATTAGATGCAACAGATAATCATAATGTTTTACCCGAAGTTAAGATATTTATTAAGGAAATAGAGCCTTCAACTGATGATAAGCCAGCAAAATATGTTGTATCAGCAGAAGATAATGGAGTTGGAGTACCTCCGACAGTAATGGCAAATGCCTTTGGTAAAGTATTGTATAGTAGTAAATATATAATTAGACAGACCAGAGGAATGTACGGCCTCGGCATAAAGGCTGCTATACTTTATTCTCAAATGACTACAGGCCAACCAGTATTTATAGTATCGTCTACAGACAATAGCGAGAACATTTACTATAAGAAAATTTTAATTGATGTTAAGAAGAACGAACCAATAATATTAGAGGAAGGACAATTAATGAAAAGAAGCAATTGGCATGGAACAAAAGTATTTTTAAATTTAGAAGGTGACTGGACAAGAGCCAAGCAAAAAATTATAGAGTATATAAAAAGAACAGCTTTAATAGCGCCATATGCAGAAATAATATTTGAAACTCCAGAAAAAGAAATATACTATTTCCCAAGAGTAACTAAAAAGATGCCAAAACCTCCAGTAGAAGCAAAACCTCATCCACATGGAATAGATATAGAGCAATTAAAAATGATGATTACATCAACGAAATCAAAAACATTGCTAGAATTTATGATTAACGAATTTCAGAGCATAGGAGAGATAACGGCAAAAAAATTTTTAGAAAGCATAGAATTAGAGCCAAATATGAATCCTAAAAAGTTAATAGAAAAAGGCAATTCAAAGCTATTACAGAAAATGGCAACTGGACTTAGAACATACAAGGGTTTTAGGCCTCCTAGAAGTGATTATCTTAGTCCTATAGGAGAGGAATTAATAGAGGTTGGCTTAAGAAGATTATTTAATCCTGAATGGGTAAAGGCATTAACTAGACAAGCTAAGGCCTATGAGGGCCATCCGTTTATAGTAGAGGTAGGAATGGCCTATGGTGGTAATATACAACCATCAGAGGAACCAATACTTTTAAGGTATGCCAATAAAATACCATTACTTTATGAAGAAAGGGAAGATGTTTCCTATAAGGTTGTTAGCAGTATTAATTGGAAACTATATAATGTAGAACAGCCTATGCCATTAGTTGTGCTAGTTCATGTAGCTAGCACTAAAGTTCCTTATAAAGGTGTTGGAAAAGAAAGTTTGAGCGAAGTAACAGAGCTAGAAAATGAAATAAAAAATGCGATACAGGAAGTTGCAAGAAGCTTAAGGCTGTTTATATCCAAGAAAAAAAGCGAAACGACTCTAAGGGAAAAAATAGTAACAATATCAAAGTATATACCAGAAGTTGCAAGAAGTCTATCGGTATTATCTATTCCACCAGATAAATGGGGGAAAGAAAAAGATAATAGAGATAAAGTCTTAACAGAGAGCTTGGTTAGGATCGTATCTAAATCTATTGAATTGCCTAAAATTGATGGGAAAGAGGAAAATCCGGAAAAGATTGTTAGGTCTGTCATAGCAAGCATTAAATTAGAAGAGTAAGGTGATACAAAATGTCACACATCGATAAAATTGATATTGAAACGAGGAAAAAAGTTGCTGAGCTTTTCCATAAAAAGTTTAGCAATCTATCAACTACATTGAATAAAGAACAAGCCCCAAAGCTCGAAATACCTATGAGAACTCTTGCAAATACTGTTTTTGATCCTAACAAAGGAATACTCAAGCTAGGTATTAGGAGAATAGAAAGGAATTTTCTCAATATGAATGAGGCTAAAAAATTTATGCAGACCTTGCTTATGGCTTCTATAATATATCAAGCTTTAGTTGAAAATGAATATCCTACAATAAGAGATCTGTATTATAGGGGAAAACATACAATACACTATAAAGATTTGAATGGAAGACTTAAAGAGGAAAATACATGGGAAGAGCAATCAGAAAGTGATGCATCTATTAGAGACGTAGAAGTTATGACTGGTTTACTAAGAGAAGATATGTTAATATTGAGTAAAGAAAAAGGTAAAGTAGTTGGAAATATGAGAATAAGAAGCGGTAATGATGTTATAGATTTGTCCAAACTAGGCCATGGTGCTTATGCCATAGAATCTACACCTGATTTAATAGAATTTTTAGATTACGATGCAGAGATTGTATTAGTTGTAGAAAAAGATGCAGTATTTCAACAATTACATAGAGCAGGTTTTTGGCAAAAATATAAGACCCTTTTAGTTACTGGGGCAGGACAACCAGATAGAGCAACTAGAAGATTTGTAAGAAGACTAAATGAAGAATTAAAATTGCCTGTTTATATCCTCACTGATTCAGATCCATATGGATGGTACATATATAGCGTATTTAAGGTTGGTAGTATACAATTAAGCTATGAAAGTGAAAGGCTTGCAACGCCAAAGGCAAAGTTTTTAGGGGTTTCTATGAGTGACATATTTGGTTATGGTACAAAGAAACCCTATCTTAATGATGAAGAGAGAAGGAACTTCATTATAAAGGCAAAGGATTTAGACATAAAAAGGGCCAAAGAATTAATGAAATATTCATGGTTCCACTCAAAATTATGGAAAAGGGAAATAGATATGTTTATGGATAAAAAGTCAAAACTAGAAATAGAAGCGATGGCTAGCAAAGGACTAAAATTTTTAGCATTTCAATATATACCAGAAAAAATACAAACTCAAGACTGGATAGATTAGTCCCTTTTTATTAAAATAAATATACTCTAAAATTAGTAACTAGCAAAGTTGTTAAAAATCCTTGATTCATAATAGGTTACTTCGCCATTTTTATCAACTATAGCAACTATGGGTGTATGCGCATCGGCAACTGCAAGTTCGCTCCAGTTTGCAATCTTTATAGGATTTATTTCATTTCCTTCCTTTAATATTAAGACTTCCAATTTTCTCTGATTTGGCATTTCAGCAATTAGTGTTGATTCTCTAATACCTTTCCAAACCCTTCTTCCTCTTTTTCTTAAATCGTAATAGACTATATAGTAATGAAGTTCTAAATTCATTTTTCTTAAAAGCTCTATTGCTTCCGACCATCCGCTTTTTTGATTTATAGTTGCCTTATCAATAGTAATTAAATATATGCCCTCTAGTTCATCGATTCTATTATCATTAATAATATTATATTTTTCTAATTGTTTGCAATAATCCTTAATAAAGCACTCTTTAATAAATAAACGGTTATCTTTATTTTCTAATTCTAAATATCTTTCATTTTCCATTTTTATCAGCTCATATTTAACTAGATTTTTTACCACGCTTAAAATGAAGATAGTCGGCTAGTTCTATTAACGACGCGATTCCCGCACCCATAACAACATATAGCAAGAACCCACTACCTATAAATATAGCTACTATATCATAGCCTGTTATTACACTTAATTTAGGTCCTATATTTATTAAACTTAAACCTAGCTGATAGAAAGAAAAGGCTAATGATATCAATACCACAATCTGTGCCGTTTCTCTTAATATATTGAAATTACTTCTCGTCACTTTATAAAAAATCCTTGCTATAACAATATATAATATAAACCCTATAAATAATACAGGGAATGAATTTTCAAGAATGCTACCTGTTCTAACAATCAATAAGCTCTTATTTATTACAGAATAATAACCTGCAAATATGCTAGCAAAAAGGCTAACTAGCAAAAGACCTAAACCTGCAACTTGAAAATGGCTTGTCTCTCTTATATAATTAGCGAAGTTTTTAAGAGCAAGAAAAGTTCTATTTTCAATATTAAATCCTTTAATTATTAAGAAAACTCCTGCAACCGCTAGCACAATTTTTAATGCAAAATAAATATAACCAAAAACTGATAATATTCCAAATAATGCTATTAAAACCCCAGGAACTCCTAAAAAATATTTTGAATACCTTGGATCATCAATAGCTTTTCTTAAATATCTTGCTAATAAAAAATAACTACCTTCTACCCCTAGATGCTGCTCAACTATAACTCTTTTTAGTCCAGCTACTGGGGCTAAATCCCTTAATACCTCTGCAACCAACAACTCATCAGTTCCATCACTTACTAAATAAAGCTCTACATTCTTGTTTTCAAGCCTATCCAAAATCTGCTTTGTTCTATCTTTAATTATTGTTTGCGCTAACATACTATTTGTTGGGTGCCCTCCTATGATCGCTATCTCGGGATCATTTGATAATGATTTTAGACTCTCATAGAGATTCAGTCCAGCAAATATCGCATTTGTATCAGCATCTTCAGGTCTTTTAATAGCAAAATCCAAAGCTATTTTTTTAATCTCATCAATTCCAACCAAAAGAGACTTACCAGTTACACTACCTATATCATCATCTATATCGATTATTAGTATTAGTGGCTTTTTTGCTTCTGACACTATTATTTCGGCCCCATTATTATTAGTTAAGCTAAAATAATAATTTTTTCTAAAATGATTTTAGGTTTTTCTATTTTGAAAGTTTTTTACAAATATCTACTAGCACCTCTATGGGCGCATTGGTTCTTATTCCTACACTAGAAAAAGAAGATCTAGAGGCTTTATAATTTAGCTTCTCAAGCTCTTCAATAAATTTTTCTATAGATGGCATACTTTTATGCTGATATTGGCAAATTGTGTCTATTCTTTGATGTAAATAGTTTTGAAGCTCTGATTCCCTAATTATGATATTAAAAAATTTTTCTATTCTTTCATAAGATTCTAGATATTTATAGTTATTGATAAGATTATTATATATATTTACTGCAAAATCTTTATTGATTATTTCACCCTTCCATATTGGTCCCAATATTTTCTCGCTATAGTTGTCAGCAAACTCCATAAGACCATTATATAAAATGAAATAACCTATTTCCTTTTCAAGCATATTCTCTGCCTTTTTAGCTCCCTTATCAATTAATAAGTAAAGGCGAGCATAATGATCAGAACTGTAAGAAAGTAATGGTATTATTGATCTATCATAAGCGGCTGATATTTTTGCTATATATGCTATCAATGCTCTTACTGCTATTTCTCTATAATGCTTTGTATTGATTAAATTTACTTGATATTTTCTTTTTGCTGCTCTGAATTTTGAGCCTCCAATTACTGCTAAATCCGTTGCAGTCAGGGCTAAAAGACTTCCTTTAGATGATATTGATATTGCTGAATCAATGAATGGGATTATGCTTCCAAAAGGGTCTAGATCTATTATGTTTATAGGTTTATTTTCTTCAAACTTTAATGATCTCATAAGGCTATTAGCTTCCCTTTTATATGCTTTTACTTTATCTTCAACCTTATTTAATTTTATATTTTTTAGCATAATTTCATATGCTAAAGGATCGTTATCGTTGATAATTAACTCTGATAGATTGCTTACCTCTAAGGAATATCTAATTCCTCTAACACCAGTTGCTGATAACGCATCTATTGCATTTAGTTTCTTTCCCGGCCAATACACTTCTATAAATGAACTTAAAGAAACCATAGAAACGTCTCTATTAAAGATCATAACAGGATTATAAAAAACTGGCAAATGACTCGGTTCTATAATTCCTGGCTTTATCATAGCATTTTTAGTCTCTGGCACATATAGGATTGCCTTACCTTCCTTTAGAACTGCAAGATCCATCTATTAGCCACCTTGCAAACTCATTTGCTTTTTTGCTTAAGCTGTATCTATTTTCAAAGCCAATTTGTATGACCTCTCCTAAGCTTAAAATACTAAAAATTTCTGGTTTAATTTGCTTCAGTTTTATATAAAATGTAGTTAAGATGGGTTTTCCAGAATTCAATGCATATAGAATGGATTTATCAATACTTTCTATTTTAAGTTCCATTGGCCCTATCTCATCTATTAAAATAACGTCTGTGTTTTCTACCGCATTTTTTATTAAATTGTCCAAGAAATAACCTATATTTTTATTAATATAGTATCTTCCTATTTTTATATCACTTATTTTATTTATTGATGCTAATTCAAATTCTTTGTTAGAAATTAAATCTATTATCGAAAACCCAACCCTTATATTGTTTATTCTTTTTTCTGGGGTAATAAACCCACCAATTAAACAACCAAAATTTTTTATTTCTTCAGCTATTTTTAGAGCAAGAGTACTTTTACCAACACCTGGATAACCAGTTATAGCTAATATCTTTTTATTTTTGTTTGTTATGTTGCTCAAAATTCCTCCTGAGAAATTCTATGAACTCTTCAAGTGTAAAAGCTTTAGCTTTCTCAATCTCTATCTCTTTTAACAAATTTTTTTCATCTCCCACTACTATATATGAATCTGAATTTGTTGCATCGCTTAACTTTTCTAAATTTTGAGCCTTTATAGATAAAGCAGATGCTCCCTCTTTTCCATGTCTTACTATTATTAGTATTTTATTTCCTTGATCATTTCTAGCACCTATATCAAGTACAGTTCTTTTTGCATGATATGTAATAAATCCAAGCTGCCTTAATCTGTTTGATATTATCTCTTCTTCTTGTACATCAGCTGGTTGCTCTTCTATTTGCATAATTTGATTCTCGTTCGGATTTGTTAAAAACAAATCAACAGGCTGTAGTATATCTTCGCCAAATATGTTTATTAACTTCTCTCCCAAATTTGTAGAAGGCTCCATTGTACCTCTTTCATATTCATACACAGACCTTCTAGAAACCTTCAACATAGAAGCTACTTCTCCTAGGCTCATATTTCTATTAATCCTTTTTTCTTTTAGTTTATTTGGATTAATCTTTACCTTGAAGCTTTCTTTATCTTGATATATAAATATGTCATTATTTTCTATTGCTGATATCAAAGTTTCTAAAGCAACAGCCTTTGCACCATTTTTCTCATATACAACACCTTCAACCAATAATATACCCTTATTTTTTTCAGATATTATTACTGATGGTATTCCTAATCTTATAGAAAGACCTAATAACTCTGTTATTTCTCCTTTTGGTATATCATCTAAATTGTGTGCAACTTTAACTAAAAGAAATTTATTATTCTTCAATTGTACCGCTATATCTATACTTCTCCTATTAATGCTTTTAGGATAATCTATTACCTCAATATATTTAGCTCTATTATATAACTCCGCTATTACTCTATATAAAAAATCTTTATCTCTTCTTTCAGACATCTGCTTTCCTCCATTTTATTTCCGTTATTTGTATTTTATCCTAAATCTAAATATAGCAAGTAAAGAATTAAAACTTTTCTAAAAATTTATAAAGATTTTAAAAACATTGATCTTTAAAATTACGCAGAAATCTAGAACAAAGAAAGCCAGATAAAGAACTACGACCCAGTTTTTAAATTAGACCACAATAATTATGTAGAAATAGGAGCTATATACATAACAAACTCTTCTGGACCTGATATACTAAATTCTATTTTTAATGGAAAATCTGTAGAAAATTCTAATGTTACACTTTCAGCAACTGTAGTTATCGGCTCTACAGATGCTTTTAATGCATTTAAACTGTATGTTGATATAGCCTCCTCTTCGATATTTATTTCTTGCAATGGGTTATCTTTCTTCATAATCCATTGATAAAACCTTTCTTCACTATTCGACTCCACTATAATTTTATCATCTTTTCCTGTTATCTTTATAGAATCGCTTATCAGATCTGCATCCTTTATTAAAGTATTAATGTCATCAGATGATAATACAAATCTCGCTGTTGGTGACATCTTTATTTCCTTAAGTTTATTTTCTTCAGACTCCCCTGCAGAAACCTCAAAAGACCTTTCAACTCCTGTTTTTTCATCAATAAGAGTAACTCTCATAAAACTATTACCTGTTGAATATTCCATTGATATTTTATCATTTCTTGTAGACCTCTTTAAAACCTTGCTGAGCTCGCTCATATCTAAAGTTATGGATATATCATTATCAATAGATAATTCATCAAATGCTGTAGAAGAAACTCTAAAAACGCCTAGAACAGTTTTGTCTGGACTAAAAAACCAAGATAATAACCCGTCTTTATTAAAATATAAAATACCTTCGTCATTAATTCTTGCAAGGGCTTGTGCAATTCTTTTAAATTTCGTCCCTGATGAATAAACTGCTTTTACTTTAGCCATCTTAACACCTATTGCTATATAAGCACAAAGAAATATAAAAATTAAATTGAATTTATAATATCAATATACATATGCTATTACAATTCCACCTAACTTTTTAACTAAGGCATCTTTATGAGTTATAACACCTTGGTTTGTTGATAATATTAAATACCCCAAATCCCTGCTAGCAAGAAATCTTCTAAGATTTTCTGGTAGTCTAAGTAATTCATTATATCTGATTGAAATCCTAGGCTTAACAGCACCTATTTTATTTATTCTACCTAATAATTGTACCTTAAATTTACCATATCTACCATCATCAATGTACTCAAATTCCCCTATATAACCTTCCTTTTGCAACACTCTTAAAACAGATGCTGAAAGTTTTGATGCAGGCATCAAAATTACTTCTCTCTGACCTCTTGCCTCTGAATTCATTATTGATGATAAATGATTGGCTAATATATCTACCATTTAACATCACCTACTTATATTTTTTAAAACCTAAAGATGGTGCAACCTCTCTAAAACACTGCCTACATAAATAAATTCCATATTTTTGTATAACTGCATCTCTTGTTCCACAACGTTGACATTTCTGTGCTCCTCTTCCCATCATTTTAGACTTTGGCGGTTTAATCTTACCCAACATGTATCACCTCATATAAATGTTACTCCAAATTCTTTTGTGAGCAACGCAATCGTTTCTTCCGGCTTTACCCTATGCCTTACAGGAATTTTTGCCGTTTTAATTTTTCTTCTTTCTATTCTATATCCTGGTCTTTCTATTGTTATTACAACATCCATGCCTACTATCCCAATTTCTGGGTCATACTTAGCTCCTGGCAACAATATATATTCTGTTATTCCAAAACTAACGTTACCATATTTATCTATGCTACTTTTCTTAATTCTGTGGCCTACGGCATCTAATGCCTTCTTTAAAAAAGCTATCGCCTTTTCTCCTCTTAAAGTAACACTTGTTGCAATATTTTCTCCTTTTCTAATTCCAAAGGGTCTTACAGTCTTTTTAGCCTTTCTTAGTGAGGCTTTTTGACCAGTTAGTTGGGTCAATAAATCTTGTATTTTGACTAGTTTTTCTCCGCTCTGGCCTAAGGATATATTAACAGTTACTTTAGTTATTCTTGGCTTTTTCATAGGATTTTGCTCCCAAGATTTTACAATTTCATTAATATAATTTTCATCCAAACTCATGGCAACAACTCACCTGGTAAAGATATTATTGGCTTCTCTTTCCCTATAACCAATATATAATTTAAAGCTGTCTGGAACTGTTTACCACCCTTTCCTTCAAGGGTTACAGACGTCCACTTCCAACCCCATTGTTTGTTTATTGAAATCAGCTTACCCACCTTTCCCACATTTTTACCCCACATAACTATAGCTAGATCCCCCTCTTCTAATGATATATGGTCTTTTATCTCTTGATCTGGCAATGTAATTAATAAAGTATCAAGTGTCTTATATTGGATTTGCCTTTTTTCGCCTTTATCAAACTTAATTACAATATTTTTACCACCATACAAATTCAATTGTACACTTCCTCCTGCAATAGTTGTCTTATTTTCTATTCTTACTGGCTTTATTAATGATTCATCTTTCGATATCTTATATAATTTCAGGTAATCGATAGGATATGGTACTACCCTATAATATTCCTCTGTTTCAGGTATCTCTATAACATCCATTGCACCTACAGGAAATTTATAATTTTTAACTGGTTTTCCATCAACCTTTATTTTTCCTTCTGAAATCACTTTCCTTGCTTCTTTAGCTGATTCAGCATAACCCAGCACGTCCCTTAATAAAATCAATAAAGGTAAACTCCTTTCAATAGGATGAGGACCTGGTGACGATTTAACAGCCCACGGCCTGAGCTTTCTAGGAATAGGCCAAAAATCTGGCGAAATCCTTGCCTTAATAGCTCTACTACCACCCATATTACCC
>JBMFKU010000001.1:0-134497 GCA_049971805.1 Caldisphaera sp. | reverse complement strand
TAGCAAAATAGAATGTGATGTGGAGGAAACTCCCCTTGGAAAGTTTTTAACTCCGCCCCAACAGGGATATTATATAAGAGTTCCAAAGGGATTAGTTGATGTAGTTTCAGATACAACAAACATTAGTGGAGTTGATCCTAAAGGAACGAGCACAATATATAGAGGATATACAATTGATGATATAGGAGAACATGCAGACTTCTATGAAGCTGCTCACTTGATCTTATATGGTCATTTGCCAAATGAAAGCGAATATAAAGAGATTAAGAAAAAAATAGATACATATAGAGGTCAAATACCTGAGAAAATATTCGATGCATTAAAATATGTTCCTTCAACACACCCAATGTATTATGCTCAGGTAGCTGTTAGCTTAATGGGACAATTCTATGCTCCCGATTGGAAATTTGATAGAGATTCTCTATATGATCATGCACTAAGATTAATAGCTACAATGCCTGTGTTTTTCACAGCAGCATGGCATTTATCGAGAGATGGTAATCTATATAGGCCTGATCCAAGCCTATCTCATGGAAAAGACACATTGAGGATGATTATTGGCCGTATGCCATCTGATGCGGAAGCAAGAGCATTTGAAAGTACTCTTGTATTATATATGGATCACGGATTTAATGCAAGCACATTTACCGTTAGAGTTGTTGCAAGCACCTTAGCTGATATTTACAGCGCCATAGCAGCGGGAATTGGAGCATTAAAAGGCCCATTACATGGAGGAGCAAATGAGCAAGCAATGCTTATGTTCTTAGACGCACAAGCCAAAGCACAAGCTAAGGGAGTTCCATTAGATCAATATATAGAAGAATACATAAAAGAAAGATTAGCCAAAAAAGAGCTAATAATGGGATTTGGTCACAGAGTCTATAAAGTCCACGACCCAAGAACAGATGTTGCTGCAAAGTTTGTGCAACAATTAAAAGATGGAGAAATGTGGTTAAAAGTATTGAGAAAATCGGAAGAGGTTATGAAGAAAGAAAGGAACTTGCCTGCTAATATTGACTTGTACACAGGAGTATTATACTATCAGTTAGGAATTCCAATACCAATGTATACTCCGATATTTGCTATGGGTAGAATTGTTGGATGGTCTTCTCATTACATAGAGCAAGTAGGTGAAGGAGACACAAAGAAAAACAAGATAATGAGACCGACAGAGGACTATAAAGGGCCTGTAGGATTAAAGTATGTCCCAATAAGCCAAAGAAAGTAACTAAAAACAACCAATTAAAATTTTTTTATTTTTTTATTGTTGTTTTCCTTTTAATTTTTTATGCTCTTTCCATAGCGTTAATGCTAACTATTAATCCTACTATGAAAAGAACTACAGTTATTACTATTAGTATAACCCAGCTAATGGCATAATTGTTAATTGGTGTACCAACTAAATTATGCCTTACTATATCGGCTGCATATGTTATTGGGTTAAATTTAGCTATTTCTTGTAACCATGAAGGCATTTGTTTTAATGGGAATAAAGCACTTGAGGCAAACATTAAAGGTAAGTTGATTAAGTTAACTATAGCAAACATTATCTCAACATTATCTACATTAAAAGCTATGGCGGCAAATATGCTAACGAAACCAATCGCTATCAATATTATTGCTATACCAGCTAAAACTATATTTATTGCATTTATACCAGGTTTAAATCTAAAGCCCAATCCATATGCAATTAATATTAATACTGTTTCATAGAATAGAATTCTTACAAGGGTTCCTAAAACCTTTGATAAAAATATACCAGATCTAGAAACAGGAGTCATTAAAAGTCTATTTAAATATCCAAGCCTTTTTTCAAACACTAAATTAGTTCCTCCAAAAACGCTTTGGAAGAAACCAAATACAACTAACATGCCACTTGCTAAGTATGTGAAATAACTTGTCGTTCCAAACATGCTTAACAATTGAGAATTAATATATTGAGATAGCATACTTTCATATTGAGGTGGTATATTTGTGGGAGTAAACATAGTTGCAAAGTTCAGACTCTTACCGAACAATCCTAACCAAAATAATGGTGTTACCAAAGACACAATAAATGTACCCCTCCTGCTAAGCCATTTCTTTAATTCCCTTATTGTTAAAGTGTAAGTCTCTTGTATCATGATCTCACACTCCTCATGGTTCTCATATACTTAAATCTATCAAATCCTCCCTCTTCTTCCTTTAATCCTCTACCAGTTAACTCAAGAAATACCTCCTCTAGGTTTGGCTTAACAACTTTTAATTCTGTTATATCGTAACCAGATAAAACCTTTATTATTAATGGTAATATTTCACTTGACGACTCCGTTTTTACAACAACTTGACCATCTATTTGTTTAGCAGATTCGGGTAAGATATCATTTATTTTCTTAACAAGTCCATCTATCGAATTTAATTCTTTTAATGTTATGTAAATCCTTTCTCCCTTAATTTTTGCTTTTAATTCATCAGGGCTACCAATAGCTATTATCTTTCCGCGATCTATGATTGCAACCCTATCTGATAAAGCTTCTGCTTCTTCCATATAATGAGTTGTTAGCAAAACTGTTATTCTGTTTTTCTTCAATTCCCTTATTAGATCCCATATACGTCTCCTTGATTGCACATCTAATCCAACTGTTGGCTCATCCAAAAAAACTACCGATGGGTTATGAACTATGCTCATGGCAACTTCCAATCTCCTTCTCATACCTCCGCTATACTCCCTAACCCTTTTAAATGCACTATCCCATAGTTCCATAAATTCAAGGGCCCACTTTGCCCTATCTTCAGCTTCTTTTCCTTTGTAACCAAAAAGCTTTGCCATTATCAAGACATTTTCATAGCCTGTTAGCTCATCATCTGCTGTCAAATCTTGTGGGGAAACACCAATAACTTTCCTAACCTTGTACTTTTCCTTTACAATGCTATAACCCATAACTAATGCATCTCCTTCTGTTGGCCTCTTTATAGTTGATAGCATGCCTATTGTAGTTGTCTTTCCTGCTCCATTAGGACCTAATAGAGAAAAAATTTCAGCCTTATTTATATTAAAACTGATGTGATCTACCGCAGTGAATTCTCCATATTTTTTTGTTAAACCCTTTACTTCAACTGCAACTTCTGCCATTTTTTACACCTTTTTCTAAGTATATAAACATAATATATAAATCTTTCTATATATTTAATTTATATATATAAATAACTTATTTATAATGCAAATTTTGCCTAATTGTTTTTATTTAATTGTGATATAAAATGAGTCTAGACAAGCAAGTTCATACATCTGTGGGAAATATAAACATAGATTTTATAGCATTTGTAGATGAAATACCTAAGCCTGATCATAACATATTTGCAAAAGAAACTTGGATTGGTTTAGGAGGTGCAGCAACAAATTATAGCATTGCCGTATCTAGATTAAACCATAAAGCAAAGCTTATAGCAAGGGCAGGCAAAGATTCTATAAAGTTAGGATTAATTGAATGGATAAAAAAAGAAGGTGTTGATATTACTCTAATAGAAATAGATAAGAATGAAAGTACAGGACTTGCAATGATTATAGTAGACAGAAAGAATGGAACAAGGACTATGATTTCTGCTAGAAATGCAAATAATTCTTTAAAAGTTGATAGAAAGATTGATTCTCAGCATGTACATATTTCTAGCGTAGACCCTGAAATTCTTAATTCTTTAAAAGTTGATAGAAATAAAACAACAATAAGTTATGATCCAGGAGGTATTGCATGCATAAATAAAGAAAAAACTATTGAGGCCATCAAGAAAGTTAATTGGGTTCTTATCAATCAAAATGAATTTAACTGCTTAAACAGCAGCTTAACTTCACTAATTAACAATTACATAGATTTTATAGTAGTGAAAATGGGCTCAATGGGTGCTAGACTTATTGATAAAAATAATAAGGTTCATCATGCATCATATAAAGGAAAGGTTTCTCAATTGGATCCAACAGGGGCAGGAGATGCATTTAATGCAGCATTTAATGTTAAATATATAGAAACAAAAAACTTCGAAACATCATTAAGATTTGCGGTAACCTCTGGATCAATAAAGGTAGAAAAGATAGGAAGTAGCAATTCTCCTTATTTGAATGAAATAAATTCCATGCTAAAATATTCTGAATATTTTTCTAATATTTAAAGAATATTCAAACCTTAAGAATTGAATCATTTATAAGTTTTTCTTACTTTTTGAAAAATATGCTCATTTACTAATCTTAAATAAGTTAACAGATAAAGCATATCTTGCATCTATGGCTGAGTTTGTTGGCTATTAAATATTTTTTCTGCCAAGCTTTTGCTTTGTTTTAATTGCTTTTCCGTAATTCTTAGATGCCCCCCGATATCAACCAAAACATCTTCATTAACTATAAGGCTCTCAACCCTTGCATTTAAGCCATAAATATTTATTAGGTCTTCTTCATTGCTGTTGTATATCATCATTGCAGGCGGCTTTGAAACATCATAAACAACTATTTCAGCATTGTTTCCTTCCTTAATTAAGTTTGGCTTTAATCCTATTTCTTTTCTAATATTTTCACTTTTTTCATATGCATTTTGAAAACCAGATATCGAATAGGTTGGTCTACTGATTAGCATTAAATAATTGTTTGAATCCTCACTAATTCCCTCTCCAAAACAATCAACACCACTTATCTTTATCCTCCCAACTAGGATTGGTGGGACATCAAAGCTTTCAACACATACGGGTATTGCTACACCATAATTACCTCCAATTTTCTTATTTAAATCTATAACATAGGATGGATCCAATGCCTCAGCTATTATTGTAGATATACCTTGCATGTTTAATTCGTAAACAGCAGGAAATGATAATACAAACAACTCATTTGCCTTCATTCTTTTATAAAACTCTATTCTTTTCTTCATACTTGGTCTAAAGTACTTTATAGGGAATGATGCTATATCTGCAACAGCAGTTAATGAAGGCATTATAACCTTTCCTTCCCCTCCTAAAACTAATGATGGTTCCCCTATTTCATCAGGTATTGGCATGTTTCCAACTTTTTTAATAACTCCATTTCTTATATAAACATATGAATCTTTTATTGTTTCTTTACCAGTATATAGAACCTCTCCAGTTATTAATATGCTGTACATTATCCCGCCTTCTTTCATTTTATCAATTATTAATTTGCATTTTAATATTTTTCATAATAAACTTATACTCCTCAATTTTAATATTTTTATAGGCTAAGGGGAAAAAAGAATTGGTAGAAAGTACAGGCCTTTACTTGGTTGATATAGAATCTGTATTAGATGGAAGTGCTAGAAGGTCGATTGAAGATGGCATGGTACCTGTTGGAAAGGTTTTAATTTTAAAGGATCTAATAGAATATTTCTATAACCAGGCAAAAAAAGGTATGAGCATTGGATTTACAGGTCTAGATGAGATCAAGAAACTTGGATCGATAAAGAGGAGCGGCGTAAATATAGAAATAATAGAAAATGATAAGCATGTTATTAGAGAATTGAACTATGAAGAAATAAAGAAATCAATAAGGGAATATGCTTGGAAGTCATCGGCAATTATAATAACAAGCGATTCTATGATGTTAGATTCTGCAGAGGCTCTAGGAATACCAGTTTTATATACTGGCTCTAAAAGAACTGGAAAATTAAAATTGGAAAGTTTCTTTGATGATAAAACGATGAGCGTGCATTTAAAAGAAGGAGCAACACCTCTAGCAAAGTTAGGAAAACCTGGAAGCTGGGTATTTGTAAAGCTATCTGATAAACCTATGGAAAGAGCTCAAATAGAAGAGCTATCTAGAGAAATTATTGAAAGAGCTTCAACAATGGAAGAAGGATTTGTAGAAATTGATAGAACAGGTTCAACTATTGTGCAACTAAGAGATTATAGGATAATAATAACAAGGCCTCCATTGAGCGATGGATGGGAAATAACCGCTGTTAGACCAATAGCTAAACTAAAGCTAGAAGATTATAATTTGCCAGAAAAGTTAATGAAAAGACTGCTAGAAAGGGCTGAGGGAATTCTAATAAGTGGATCGCCAGGAGCAGGTAAAACAACTTTTGCTCAAGCTCTTGCAGAATTTTATTCTAGTAAAGGAAAAATAGTGAAAACTATTGAATCTCCTAGGGATATGAGATTACCCCCTGATATAACTCAATATTCAAAAACCTATGCAGAAATGACAGAGCTCCATGATATATTGCTTTTATCAAGACCTGATTATACATTTTTTGATGAATTAAGAGATGATAATGATTTTAAGCTTTATGTTGATCTGAGATTAGCAGGCATAGGCATGGTAGGTGTTACTCATGCTACATCACCAATAGATGCAATACAAAGAATCGCTACAAGAGTTGAATTAGGCATGATACCAAGTATAATTGATACCGTAATATTTATAAATAATGGAAGTGTTGAGAAAGTTTATGATCTAGAAATAACTGTAAGGCTTCCTACCGGGTTAAAAGAAGCTGAGTTAGCAAGACCTGTTGTTGAAGTGAAGAACTTTTTGACAGGTGAACTTGAATATGAACTATATACATTTGGAGAACAAACTATGGTAATTCCTGTAAGAAGAAAATATAGAGAAGGTAAAGGAGGTAAAACTAGCTTAAATTTATTGGAAGAGGACTTTTCATCTGTATCAGATAAAATAAGTAGGCTAATTCCTAATGCAAAGACTGAAATAAGCGAAGGTAGCCTTATTATAAGGATACCTAGGCATTCAAGAGTTACAGCGAAAAAGGTAAAATCAATAAAGAAAATTGCAGATGAATATGGATTAGACTTAAAATTTATACCATTAGATTAGGAGGATAAAACTATTAATGATTAATTCCACAATTATATCGTTTCTCTATGTTGGTGTTATAATATTAATTGCTAAAGTACTAGAAGAGAGCCTAAAAAAATTCTACATTCCAGCATTTGTTAGTATAATTGTTTCTGGTATTATATTGGGGCCAGCAGTATTAAATTTTATAGTTCCAAATCAATCAATAAATTTCTTATCTCAACTAGGCATAACTTTTATTCTATTTCTTGCTGGAGCTGAGGAGTTTAATTTAAATGAAAGACCAAACATAAAATTATTTGTTGCATCTTTAATACAAGTATTGATTCCCATTACTTTTATTTTGTTATTTTTTAAACTAATAAACACTGAGAATGCTTTAATATTAGTTGTACCATTAGCTATGACAAGCACTGGTCCTCTTGCAAGAGCACTTTCTGATATGAATATTTCAAAAACAAAAACGGGAACTACACTCTTTTATCAAGCTGTGATAACTGAAATTATATTTATTATTTTATTTGTAGGATTTAGTCAAAAAACAAGGATATTAGAAGCTTTCATTGGAACTTCTTTAGTAATAATAGCTATCTTTGCTTTAGGGCAAATATATTCGAAGATATTTTCAAAAATACTGTACTTATTAAAAGCAAGAGAAATTGAATTGGCATTAATAATATCAATAATTTTAATCGTAGGTTATTTCTCAGACTATTATGGCTTCAATGCCGCTATTTCAGCTCTTTTTCTAGGATATTTGTTTAGAGATTACTTCGAAGACAGACAAGAAATTTTAGAAAGAGTTCGGGGATTAACTTATGGTTTTTTCGAACCAATATTTTTTGCTGATATTGGATTAGAAGTTGTTAAAATAACAGCTAACATAGTTATAATGTCATTAATACTTGTTGGAATTGTCCTATCATCTAAACTTTTTTCTGGGTATCTTTCTTCTGATATAATAAAATTTCAAAACAAATGGCTCAATTCGTGGGCCCAAACGGCTAAGGGTGGCGTTGATACATCATTGTTGCTTATTTCATTACTAAGCAATTATATAACTGGATATCAATATTCTTTTTCGGTTTTAACAATAGCTATAGTTGCAATAATATTCCCATTTGTTTTAAGAAAATGGAAGTTACCTGGAGAAAAAATTGAAAATATTAAGCTTTCAATGCCATTATCAACTATTAAAGTTGATGACTATGATATATTGCATTGCGATTCTACATTATTTGATGCTGCAAAAATATTTTCAAAAAGAGATATAAATGAAATTGTTGTTGTTAACCGTGATATGGTTCCAATTGGAGTTTTTTCTATAAGAAGTCTCATAGATGTAGATCCTAACAATTACGAGAACACGATGATATGTGAAACCTATTTAAAACAAGTTGAAGTATTATTATATAATAATACTATAGGTGAAGCTATAAGAAGAATAAAAGATAAGGACCTCTATGTAATAGCTATAATTGATAAGGATGGTAAGTTAGTTTTCCCATTATATAGAAGAGATATATTAAGGATTTACAGCAGATAAAAATTTAGGTTTTATGTATAATATGATCTTGGTGGTAATGATTGAATAAAAATGATTTAGCAAGGTTCTCTAGGCAATTATTAATGCAAGATATAGGATATGAAGGTATGGAAAAAATTATGAATTCCAAAATAGCTATTGTAGGCTGTGGTGCCTTGGGTTCAACCCAGGCAGAAATTTTAGCAAGGGCAGGAATTAAAAAAATCAAAATTATAGATAGAGATTATATAGACTTAAGTAATTTACATAGGACTCATATGATTACAGAAAAAGATGCTTTGGAATCATTACCTAAGGCTATTGCCTGTGAAAAGTGGATTAAAGAAATAGATCAAAGTATCAAAGTAGAAAGTGCTATAGATGAATTTGATTCTTTAAACGCCGAAAAGTTTTTAGAAGATGTAGATTTAATTCTTGATGGAACAGATAACCTAGAGGCTAGATTTTTAATTAATGATGTTTCAGTTAAACACAACATACCCTGGATTTATGCAGGCGTTAATTCGTGGTATGGTAATGTTATGTTCATAAAACCGAATCAAGGGCCTTGCCTTAGATGCCTTATACCTGAAATTAGCAATCAAAATGAGAGTTGCGATATTATACCTTCTATTGGAACTATGACTTCATTAGTTTCTTCCATATCTTCTAATTTAGCTATAAGATACTTAGCAGGTAATGAAGTGCCCTATGGTGTTTTATTTGTAATAGATGGAAGAGATGTGAGCATAGAAAAGATAAAAATAACTAAAAATGAGAAGTGTACTACATGCGGTTTACATCACTATGAATTTTTAGAGAAAAAAACATTAAGAGGTGTAGTAAAGATTTGCGGAACGCATGCTGTAGAAATAAGGCCAGAAAAATTTGTTAATTTTGATTTTAGTAAAAAAATTAATAAAATTAAAGAAAAGTTTAATGTAATATCTATAAACAAATATAGTTTAAGAGTACAAAAAGATACTATTCAAATGGTTCTCATGAATAATGGCTTAGGCATGGTAGAAGGAATTGATGATATAAATACTGCAAAGAAAATATATGATGATCTCTTTAATATTTTAATTCAATAAGATTTAAAATTATTCATTATTGATATCTTCAAGTTTTTTGTTAATTGTTTCAACCCCATAAACATACCATAATATAGATGCTAGGCCTCCAATTCCCCATAATATGATATTATATATTAAATATTGCATTACATCAAAAGAAGCTGCATAAAAAATAGAGGCCGCGTATAAAATATATGGCAAAAGTCTTGAAATAGCTATTCCAGTTGATCTAAAGTTTGTTGGAAATATAACTGGTTCTAATGAGACTCTTGCAGCCCATGCAAATTCTCCAAATAATCCATTTATAAATAACAGGGCCAAAAATAATTGTAATACATTTTTTGCAAAAATATAATCAATAACAACGAATATCATAACTATGAAACCTCCCATATAAGAAAAAACAGCAAAAAATTTCGTGCCAATTCTTTTAATAATGCCTAATGAAATGAAACCACCAATACTTTCCCCTAAATTATAAATAACTAATAAAATTGAAGTCAATTTAGGAAACAGATAAGGACCTATAGTTAATGCTAATAAAGCATAAGTTAATGCTGTTGCAATTATCAAAGAAGTTAAAAAGTAAATTTTAAACCATAGCTGTTCAATTTTAACCCTTTTTCCAATTTCTTTTTTCTTCTTAATCTCCCATCTCAATGATTCGGGTACCATTAACCTAAATACTAGCATTAATGATATTGATGCTATTAAAGATATCAAATAATAAAATCTTTCTTGTTCTATTGAAAGAAGACCTGCCTTTAATGAAATGATACCGCCTATTAACACACCTACATTTGCAATGTTAGTTGTAAATATTAATACAATTTCTCTATATTTTATTGGAATCATTTCTGATAGATAAGTTAAAAGCGTAGGCATTTCTCCTCCAAGACCTATTTGAGAAATAAGCAAGCCTAAAATCAAAACCAAAAAATTATTTGATACCAAAACTATTAAAGAACCTAATCCATACAATAATAATGTTAATATAAACATATTTTTTCTTCCTTTAGTATCCGCTAGCCTACCTATAACGATGTTTCCTATAATTGTTCCTATTGGAATCGAAAGAAATATGTATACGTAATAATTTTGAGGTACAAAGCTCCACGTAGTTGAAATTGAAGGTAAAGCTAAAACTAGACCATAAATTAACATACTGAAAGATGAGGAAATTATTATTAGCCATTGATACTTATTTAAAGGCCCATAATCAATTCTGTTTATTTCATTCACAAATTTTCACCAAATAAAACGAATTGAATTAATAATATTAGCCCTGCTGAACGTTCAATAAAATTTAGGGATATGATTCTTCTATAGCCCCTAGTACATCAGTTATTGAATTTTTATATCCTAAATCATTTAGAGATCTTGATAAAGCTGAGTAAGCTATCAATAAGTTATTTAGAGATGCCTGATAACCCATATGCCCAATTCTTGCAACTTTACCTTCAAGCTTTCCCCAGCTTCCAGCTATCATAACTCCATATTTTTTCCAGGTCATTTCTCTTAATTCCTTATCTTTAATGCCATTAGGTAAAAGAAAGGCTGTAACACTAGGAGACGAATATTTTTCTTCTATTGGATACAACTCAAGGTTTAAGGCTTTTAATGCATTTAAAGATGCTTTCTTTGCTAATTCATGTCTTTTATAAACGCTTTCAAGACCTTCTGCAAATATTTTATTTATTGATGCATCTAGAGCATAAACTAGAGTGTCATTCATTGTATATGGAAAAGTTTTCTTATTATCAAACATTTCTTTCCATAAACCTAAATTCATGTAATATCCTTGATAATTGACTTCTTTTATTCTTTCCCATATTTTTTCACTAATAGCTATTATTGTTAATCCTGCAGGTATGTTTAATGCTTTTTGGGCCCCTCCAATGATTATATCAATATTATCAAATTCTATATTGGTCGTTGCTATGCTTGATACAGCATCAACAATAAGAAAAGCATTATGAGATTTAACAATTTTGGAAATTTCTCTTAAGTTATTTAACATACCCGATGGTGTATCGCAATGAACCAATGTTACCAAATTAATGTCTTTATTCTTTTCTAAAACCTTGTCTACTTCGTTCGGATCAGCCTCTTTTCTCCAATCAAGACCCATGGTTATTGGAATTCCTTTATATATCTTGACCAAATCCTTAAAGCCTTCACCATACACGCCATTATCAATAACCAATACTTTCTCCTTTTCCTTAACAGTATTAGAAATAGCAGTTTCTAATCCAAGCATTGCTTCCCCGAGCATAATATATAAATCTCCTTTTTTTATATTTAATAATTTAAAAAATTTTTTCCTTAAGTTATTATAGAAATCTATGAATTCTTCATCCAAATCTGTATTTTTTGCCTTTGTTAACATGCTTTTGTAAATATCTAAAGAAATATGAGTTGGGCCTGGGGTCATAAGAATTTCATCAGTATAGTATTTAACCATGTTAGTTCCCTGAAATATTTAGAATTCACAGTTTAAATTTTTTAAGCAAAAATTTTTAGTCCTTCTTATATTAAAAATAATTGTGTTGGAAATGTGGAAGTTATTTTGCAAAAACTGTGGGTTTGAAGGAGAGGAAAATAAATATTATCCTTATTGTCCAATATGCAAGTCCCCTTTATATATAAAAGGGGATGCACCTAAATTCAATTCAATCCTTGGCGAAGGTAATACACCAGTTGTAAAAGAAATTATAGATGGAAATGAAGTTTACTTTAAGCTTGAATATCTTAATCCAACCGGTAGCTTTAAGGATAGGGGTGTTTCATATAGCTTACAGCTTGCTTCCTCCTTAAAGTACAAATGCGCCGTAGAGGATTCCAGCGGAAATACAGGTATATCTACAGCCACTTTTTCCTCTAGACTCGGTATGAAAAGCAAAATAGTTATACCGAAAAATGCCCCTTATGGAAAGAAGGCTCTTTTAAGGTCATTAAATGCTGAAATAATTGAATCAAATACAAGGGATGAAGCATCAAATATTGCTGAAGAACTATCAAAAAACTGCTTTTATGTATCTCATGCAAGAAATCCATTTTTTATTGAGGGGATAAAAGGTATAGCTAATGAAATAAAAGATTTAAAGCCTAGAGGTGTTATAATACCTACAAGCTCTTTTTCATTATTTTTAGGAGCTTATTATGGTCTAAAAGAAATTGGAATTAATGCTAAAATGTTTGCAATACAAGGAAAAGAAACAGCTTCTCTAAAGGAGTTTATTGATCCTATTTATGAATCTAAGGGAAAAGAGTCTAAGCTAGCTGACGGCCTTGCATTAAAGAAATCTCCTAGAGCTAAAGATGCTTTAGATGCAATAAAGGAAAGCAAAGGGGGTCTATTAGTTTTTGATGATGAAGAAATAAAGATTGGTTTGAAAAAATTATGGCAGATGGGTTATCTGGTTGAACCAACTTCAGCAGTTTCTTATCTTGGATTAATTAAGTTAAAGGAATTAAACTACAATATAAACAATTATGTAATAATGTTAACTGGTAATGGATTGAAGTTTTATGATATAATAGAAAAATTAGTTCCAAATTCGTAGTATTTCATAACCATTAGGAAAATAATTTTATATATATGACCACAATGAAACTATAACACTGCTCATGCTCATTGCTAAACCTGCAAATTGAGGCTGCAAATAAATCAACGGATATAAAATACCTGCTGAAATAGGAACTAAAACGCTATTATATCCAAAGGCCCATGTTAAATTCTGCTTTATTTTACTTTCCAATTTATTTGAAATTGAGAATATCTCTGGAATTGAGTTTACATCATTTAATATAATATCCCCAGCAACCTTTGCAAGATCGCTACCTGAATTTAAAGCAATACCTATATCTGCCTCAGATAATGCTTGAGAATCGTTAATACCATCTCCAACAAATGCGACATAATGTTTTTCATCTTTTAATTTTCTTATCAGATCAACCTTATCTTCTGGCTTTAAACCTTTATGTATTTCAATATCATTAAAACCCTCAACCCTATCCTTACCAGTTGCGACTATTACATTTATACCATAAGCTTTTAATTTATTCAATAAATCATATACTCCATCTCTTATTTTATCCTCAATATTTATTATACCGGAAATCTCATTATTTATGCATACAAATATATCCCCATCTTCATTTTCTTTCATTTCGCAGTTTTGTTTAATAAATTCCTTCTTACCGATAATTACTATATCATCTTTAATTCTACCATATACTCCTTCTCCAACGAATTCTTCAAATTCGTCAACTTTTTTCTTTTCCTTACTTAATTCAGATATCGCTTTAGCTATCGGATGATTACTAAAGCTCTCAATGCTTGCTACATATTTTAAAGCATCTTTCCTAAATTCCTTATAAGACTTAATTGAGATTTTACCTTCAGTTAGAGTACCAGTTAGATCAAATACTATTGTATCGACATTTTTTAAGTTACCTAAAATCTCACCGTTCCTTATAATTATTCCCTTTTTAACAGCTTTATTTATCGTCGCAACTACAGCCATGGGAGTTGCTAAACCCAAGGCGCAAGGGCATGCAGATGCTAATACCGCAATTGAAAATAGCAAAGCAAAATAGGTGCTTTTGCCTAAAGCAAAATGCCATACTAAAAACGAAATAAACGATGCAATTAATATTACTGGAACAAAAATCGATGAGACTCTATCAACTAGGTTTTGTATAGGTACTTTTATTGCCTGAGCTTCCCTTATTGATTTTGCGATCTGTGAAATATAAGCATTTTCTCCAGACCTTGTTACATATAATTTTGCGTATCCAGAAACTATTGTTGAACCTGAAATCAAAGCATCTCCCTTATCCTTTTTTACTGGTAAAGGTTCTCCAGTAATTACAGATTCATTTACTTCGACAACACCTTCATCTATTATCCCATCAACAGGTATTTGATCGCCGTTTTTTAAAATTATTACATCACTAACATTTACTTCTGAAACATCAACCAACTTTTCCTCATTGTTAATGATTTTTCTTACCTTAGCATTAACATTACCCTTTATTGATAAAGAAAGCTTATATCTAAAATATGCCTCCAAAGTTTTCCCTATTAGCACAAATGTTATAAGCAAAACTGTAACGTCTATTATTGTTGGTATACTAACAATCGTAGCATATATGCTATAAAAGAACGCTATTGATGAGGATAAAGATACTAAAACGTCCATATTTCCTGTTCTATTTCTTATCGCTCTTATTGCTCCTTTATGATAATTATATCCAGAATAAAAGAAAACCGGTATTGATGATAGCAATGCAAACAAGGAAAAACCTGCAAACTCTAAATAAATTGCTAATGCTGAAAAAATTATACCTGTAACAAGCCTATAAAGCATATTATTAAAACTCTTTTTTTCTAATTCCTCAACCTTAATTTCTTTTTCTATTATGTTTACATTATATCCTTTTTCCTTAATTTTAGTTATTATATCATTTAATGATAAAGCTAATGGATTGTATTCTACCTTAATCAAACCGTTTGCTGATATATTAGCCTCTATTACACCATCAATACTTTCTACATAATTCTTAAGCTTAGAAACCTCTTCGGGATTTATATTTATTTTACCTACGATTTTTTGAGTAGCAACATCATAGCCAGAACTCCTTATGGATTTCACTATTTCTTTTAAATTTAGATTGATAGCAACAATTTTTGCATCTCCAGTTGCTAAATTTACCTTAGCTTCTTCTACTCCAATGGTATATTAAAGGCTTATCTCACCTTTAAGCAATAATATACGTTTTGGAAATTACATAAATTTCTTAAGTGGGCCCGTCCGGATTCGAACCGGAGACCTCCGCCGCGTCAGGGCGGCGTCCTAACCAGCTAGACTACGGGCCCTCACTTTTTTCTATCTATTTTTTCCTTTAAAATATTTCCCTTTTACCTTAATAATTAGGAAAAAGACTATAAATTTTTATGGAAAGAGATTATTCGGTGTATAGTTTTGCAAGCTTTAACCCTAGAATTACAAGATGAACATGAATTTATATCTAAGATTAACTCGTACTTAAAGTTATACAAAGATAAAATCACTTCAGGAAACTTTAGCAAAATAGATAACTTAAAGAAGCTATTAACAATAATAAAGGAATTTGTAAGCAATTGTCATCATAAAAAAGAAGAGATCTTTATCTTCCCATATATGTTAGAAAAAGGGGGAGATGAAGCAGATTTAGCAAACGAAATGATAATCCAACATAGAGATTTAGAAAAAATGGAAAATCAAATAGAGATCCATTTAGAAAAAAACAATTTTTACGATGCATCTAAAGTATTAACCGATCTGGTATTATTGATTGATTCTCACATAGAAAAAGAAAACACTGTTGTATTTGCTTATGCTGAGTTTATAATCGACGATAAAAAGAAGGACGAATTGCTTGATGAAATAATTAAATATGAAAAGGATAACAACTATTATTGCGATAAGAATAAATATGAAGAAATATTAGAAAAATTTTAAATAAAATAAAAATTATTTTGTTAATAATATTTCTTTTCTTTTAACCAATGTTATAACCATTATTATAAATACTGTAGATATCAATAGACCCACATCTATTGCAAGCATTGTCTCAATTGCTGTCATAGTTGCATATAATACCGCATAAAACGATATTATCATTAAAGCAAAACTTAAATATGATAGATATCTTTTTATATTGTTATCTTTTTTATACATGAAATCAAATGCAACAAATATTAAAAATAGCAAGGGCAATAAAAAGAATGCAGTCAGTAAGTGGGCATTCATAAAAGCCAGATCATACATATATCCTGGACCACCTGTTGGAGGAGTTCCAGGGCTTCCAAACCCATAGAATGCTTCATTAAATTCTATTGAATAACCAATCAGTATTAATATTGCCATTATTGTGAATCCAATTACTATTGTTGCTGTTCTAAATATTCTAGTATTTTTATCGTTTTTAGATAAAGATAAATAAACTCCTACGGCCATTATTACTGCACCCCATCCGGATAGACCAGTTAAGATGTCATCTAAAGCTAATCCATTAACTCCTGATGGACCAAATGTAAATATTGCAGGAATAGAATAAGTACCAACACCTGCAATCCAATATATAGTAGTAAATGCAATTATTGCAATTATAGAAATTATAGCACCTATATTAACCAAGTTTTTAATCCTTTTTGATGATTCATAATAAGAAAATGCTACCGCTGCTATAACTGCAGTTGCACACATTGCTGCTGGTAATATTTGATGAGAATGAGATGTTATAAGATTTCCAACAAAAGTTTGATTACCTACTGCAGATATAGTTGATGAAAATGGGGAAAACTCCAAAAGCTTGGCATCAAAGATACAACTGCATATATTGGAGCTATTGCAACTGAAATAGATGAGACTATTAACAAGATAAAAGCACCATAGGTTTTCTTAAAAAATTCTTTATTTTTAACTGCAGAAACTATTAACCCTATGATAAACAATATTGCCAATACCCATAGTAACACGTCTCTAATACCTTGAATAACATCATTTGCGAGACCCCAAGGTAAATTAAGACCTTCAATTATACCATTGCCTATAAAAGTAAGGATTATAGTTGGATAAGTTAAAGCATTAGCAAAAATTTTTTCCCATCTAGGTAAATAGAACAATTCTGAAGCTATTATAACTGCGAGCAACAATGCTGGTATCATCACTGCATGATAAAGTCCACCACCAGTTTGAATGTTGAAATCTCCAGGTTGAACCCAATTAGCTCCTAGCAAAGGGGAGAAAACTAAAACTAAGGATATGTAAACTAACATAGCTATTATGTTATACTTATAATTTAGGAAAAAATTCTCTTTATAGACCTCCTTCATAATTCATCCCATTTTCTATATATATAGAATAACTTAAAATATTTTAAAAATTGTTATGTATTGTAGAGATTATTTTCAACGTTTATATATTACTAATCTTTTTCTCTAAATTATATTTTATTAATAATTTAATTAGAAAATTTATTTTTCAAAAACAAATCTCATATATACGAAAGAGATATATAGCCTAGAAAATTAAATACTAACCAAGGGATATGAGTTGGAATATAAATGGAAGGCCCTATCAGTAACAAGCGTTGGTTCATTAATGTCAGCAATTGATAGTACCGTAGTGCTATTAGCTTTAGTTCCGATAACTCAAGATCTTCATGCAGACTATGTAACAATTGTGTGGGTTGTAATAGCTTACTTGTTGGCAAGTACAAGCTTAGTGCTTAGCTTAGGCAGAATGGGAGATATGTATGGAAGAAAAAGGATATATAACTTAGGATTTGTTGTTTTCGTAATTGGTTCATTGCTTGCAGCGCTTTCAATAAATGGTTTACAACTAGTAATTTTTAGAGCAATAGAAGGAATTGGATCTGCAATGATGGTAGCTAATTCTTTGGCAATAATTTCAACAGCATTTGGACCCAATGAAAGAGGTAAAGCATTTGGATTAAATTCCATAGTTTGGGCAACTGGAAACATTTTAGGAATAGTGCTAGGGGGGTTTATAATATCATACACTACATGGAGATGGATATTTTTAATTAATGTGCCTATAGGATTATTTGGTACCATATGGGCATGGAGAACACTAAAAGAATCAAAGATAGAAAATACTAAAGAATCTTTTGATATACCAGCTGCTGTTGCATTTACTATAGGCATATTGTTAATCCAACTAGGAGTAACTGATGGCTTATTATATGGGTGGGTTAAATTAGGAACAATTCTGCCATTTTCATTATCTCCTCTACCATTTATATTCTTCCTCATATGGGAAACAAAGTTTGCAAAGGACCCAATAATAGACCTAAAATTATTCTTTGGAAATAGAATGTTCAGCGCATCAACAATGACAGCAACAATTCAGAGCTTAGCTATGTTTGCAGTTAACTTTCTATTGCTTTTCTATTTGGAAGGTATTTTTGGGTTAAATGTCTTGACAGCATCATATCTAATAATACCCATGGCTGCCGTAAATGCTGTGGTCGGACCATTTGGAGGAAGAATGGTAGATATATATGGGGCAAGAATCATAGCAACTGCTGGCTTAGCGATTCAAGCACTGGCAATACTAATGCTTAGCTTCATGAATACAACAACATCCTTATGGTATGTGGCGTTTACAGAAGCTATATTTGGTATTGGAGGAGGTCTATTTTGGCCATCCAATACAAGCGCAGTTATGTCTGGGGCACCAAAGAGAAAATATGGTGCAGCATCAGGTATCTTATCAACATTTAGAAACACAGGTATGATATTAAGCTTTGCAGTGGCACTAACTGCTGTTGCTAGCAGACTGCCACCTTATATAGTTTATCAACTTTTTGTTGGAACAATAAGCTCTAAGCTAGATATAAATACATCAGCACAATATTTATTGGCTCAGGGATTTGCATACCACATATCATTTGGCCTTCTTATATTAGCGATAGTTTTATCCCTACTAAGACCAAGTAATGCAAAAATAATAAGCGAAAAAGGACCAAAAATAAAGCAAAACGAAATACCATTACAAAACAACTCTTAATTTTTATTAATAAAGTTATAAGATATTATTTAGAAGATATCTTTTTGATTAGTTATTTAGTGTATTTGCTGCCCATCTTTGCTATAGTGTATTATTTGAGTAGGACAACTTTGAGATGCTGCATCTACACAATCCTGCAATTCGTCTCCTACAGTACCTTCACTTCTAGTTCCTTGTTCTTTCTTATCAGGATCTGTCCTCCATTTATTAACTATTTCAGCTTTACCATCGATCTCATTCATTTGAAATACATCTGGGCATAGACTTACACATACCATGTCAGCAATGCAATTTTCTCTAGGTTCTATCCATACCTTTATGGTCAATTTTCTCACCATATTTATATAATATTTTACACCTTAAAAAATCTAATATATATGTACGATTAAATTATATAATTTATCTTTATAATATATACAGATTATATTAGAAAAGTTTAAAAAACAAAATATTAAATTATTTTGTATTAGAATAGTAAAGCATATTTAATTATTTAGTTGCTTTCTATGCTTGAAAGTTCTTTAATATCTGATCTCTGATCTTTAGTTAATATTAAACATATTTAAAAGCCATCAACATAAAATATATTATTATAGCTTTTTTACAAAATTTATCTTATTGTAATTAAAAAGGATTCTAGCCATAGATAAATATCAAAGTACTTTACATAGGGATTTTAGCTAGAAAAAATATGAAACTTATATATTTTGATTTAACATATAATAAGAGGATTTAAAGAGGGGTTAAAAATGAGTCAAAAAAGGCTTGCATCTCATGCAGGATCATTTTATCCAAGCAAAAGAGAAGATTTAATTAAGTCTATAGAAAATAGCTTTCTGCATAATTTAGGACCTGGTAAATTGCCTGTTGCAAAAGAAAGAGATAAAAATAGCATTGCATATATGGTTCCTCATGCTGGTTATATGTATAGCGGACCAATTGCTGCTCACAGCTATTATAACATCTCATTAGGAGGTAAACCAAAGGTATTTATTATAGCAGGCCCTAATCACACTGGTTTGGGTGAAAATGCTTCTATATGGAAAGAAGGTATTTGGCAAACACCTCTAGGAGACGTTGAGGTAGATTCTGATGTAGCAAAATTGATAGTTCAAAACTCAAGGTATTTTTCATTTGATGAAGAAGCTCACCTATACGAGCATTCTGTAGAAATTCAAATACCTTTTTTACAATATATTTTTAAAGATATAAAAATTGTTCCAATAGTTATAAAATTGCAAAATGAGGAAGTTTCCAGAGACCTAGCAAATTCCCTATATAAAATAATGAAGGAAAATGATGTTGATTTAATATATATAGCAAGCAGTGATATGAATCACTACGAACCTCAAGATATAACAGTAAAAAAGGATGAAATGGCCTTGCAGAAAATAATTCAACTGGATCTTGATGGTCTTTTCTCAACTATAGAAAACAACGATATAACTATGTGCGGTCCAGGACCTGTTGGAGCATTAATAGAATTAGGGAAGAAATTGGGATTTAAGGCTAAGATATTAAAGCATGCAACCTCTGGAGATGTTACAGGGGAAAAAGATTATGTAGTTGGTTATGCTTCAGCCATGTTAATAAAAGGATGATCATTTTGAAACTCAAATCATACTCATCTGCGATTTTTCTTGGGTTTCCAATACCAAATACAGAAAATCCTTATATAGCTGTTCCAACAAGCGAGGTTGAGTTCGAAATTAATATAAATGAATGTAAAAATACCAACATTAAAATCGAAAACCTTCCATTAGAATTAAACTCTTACATAAAGGATTTTTGGATGAAACTTAATGAAGGAATGAACTTTAAAAATTGTGCAGAAATAAAATTAATTAATAAAGCTCAAGGATATACTTTTTCAGGTTTATATGCTGTTTCCACATCTCTATTACTTTATTCATTGGGAAAATATAATAATGAGACATTAAATGAAAATGAAATAATAGAACTAACAAGAATTGTTGATAACATTGATGATCCTTCATGGGCATCAGTAATGGATTCTTTAAGGTACTCATCAATTACCGGAAAAGCTGTTGTTTACAGAAATGAAGAAGAAAGTTCTGAATTGAACAAAAAAACTATAAAAATTAAATTAAGCAAAATAGTTTCTATAAAACCTCAAATTATAAGAGATATAGTGGGTAATGATGTATACGGAGCTATAACCCATCTAATGGGGGTATCGGTTTTAGAGGCTTCTTTAAGAATAAAAGAAAGTAATGATTTTGATGATACTCTAAATAAATTTAGGAAGATAACAGATTCTGTATCATATTTAATATATGGATTAATTCCTAACAATAATTGTTTTTATGTTCCTGGACTGCCGAACATAGCTGAATTAATATGTTTAGAATAAAACATTTTAATATGCTTAAATATCTTTCAAATAATGATGAGTGAAAAAATGGTTTGTAAAAAAATTGTAATAAAGCTTGGAGGGAGCTTTATAACAGATAAAAAAATACCATTAACTATAGATTGGAATTCTTTAGAAGAGTTTACTATGCAACTAAATAAATTCTATAAAGAACATGGAGGAGTTATAGTAATAGTTCATGGTGGAGGAAGCTTCGGCCACTATGAAGTAGAAAGAATTAAAAGGAATAATGATAGGATTGACCAACTAGGTGTTTCAACAATTCAAAAGTCTATGATAACTTTAGGTTTGGCCGTGATAGATATAATGATAAAAAATAACTTGCCAGTTTCCTTGCATCCAGCCCACACTATTTGTAAAAATGAGATAGCAGAAAACTGCAACTATGAACCAATATTAAATGATATTAAAAACAATTTAATTCCTGTTACTTTTGGAGATGCGATTTTTTATAAGGAAGGAAAAATTATTTCTGGAGATGACCTTTCAATAATTATATCAAATATAATAAATGCAGATTGTTTATTATTTGCATCAGATGTTCAAGGTATTTATGATGAAAATGGAAATGTAATAAAAACCCTAGATAGAAATCAAAACATTACTGTAATAAAAAATGAGGGATTTGATGTTACTGGTGGGATTTTAAACAAGGTGAAAAAAGCATTTAAATCAAATGCAAATGAAGTTAGAATAATTCAAGGTAAAAAAATTTATGATGCATTAGTTGGTAAAGATATAGGTACAAAAATTTTAAATAGGTAAACTATTATTTATTCCAATATTTTGTTATCTCATCTGAACTTAATACTATCATCATCCTTTTCATGTTTGCTAGAGATCTTTCGTGGGATTCTTTATCAGATGAAGAAACTGCATCTTCAGCTATAACTGGGAAGAAGCCTAAATTAAAAGCATCTCTTGCGCTAGACTCAACACCCATTTCCGTTGATATTCCTGTGAAAACTAATGTTTTAATACCAGCATTTCTTACCATGAGTTCAAAGTTTGTTCCAACAAATATACTTGCAGTATTTTTATTTATCACTATTTCATTTTTCTCTGGCTTAACTACCAATTCATAAAGCGATGGATCATTTCCCCATGAAGACCTACCCCACCTTGAATATATAAATTTCCTTACAGGAGAATCAAATCTTTCTGGTAATGGGGTAATTTTTGTATAAAATATTGGTATATTTGCCTTTCTGGCAGAATTAATGAGCTTGTTTATGTTCACTAAAAACTGATCCTTATTAAATATATTGTTAACAAGCATATTTTGAACATCCCAAACTATTAATGCTGATATTTTAGGATCTAAAACATAACCCAATGATGAAAAGCTCTTTGATTCCACATTTATCGCCCCTACATATATATCTTTAATAGATATATAAGCTTTACTCTGTTTAAAACCATCAAAATTTTTATATTTTAAGTTAATATAAAATCCAAATTCGTATTTATTATTTTATTAAAATTTTATTAAAATGCTTTCAATTACTTCATATTAATCTTAATTAGCTTTTATCCTTTCTTGCCCTGAAATGTTTGTCTTTATTTTATCATCTTTTTTAGCAAAGCCTTTAATTTAATCCTTAAGCTATTTGAGAACTTAATTTTCATTAATAGAACAATAATTATTAATCTATAAAGTTTTTGCTCTCCTACTCCTTAACATTATTATAGTACCATAAACTATTACCATTACACCTACGATGCCAATAATAAAGCTTAGCAGTATTGACAAATATGACGATAACAATGATATTCCAACTATTGCATAGCCAAATTTAATTGGATTTGTATAATTATTTATTACAGTAAGTGTTCCATTTGAAGTAGTAGCCAATAAATATAAATTGTTGCTAGATGCTTGCGTTATATTTTCTCCATTAAAGTAAACTTTTAAAGGATTTGTTGAGTTATAAAGAAAAATCTTGTTGCTCTCAATTGCAATAGATTCTGATTCATTTGGCGATAAAACCATAACTGTTTTATTAATTTCGCTCTGCGCCTGCTTTATTGATACTGAGAATGATGATTCTAACGCATATGGTGAAACAATAAACAATAAAACTACGGCAACTGCTAATAAAATTATACCTATCTCAATTAATTTTTTGTCTTTTATCAATACTTTTCATCTCATTTATTCAACAAAAAAGAAAGGTTAAAAATCTCCATTAAAATTAATCATTTCTTCATCAACATACCAGAAAAAGAAAGAGCCCAAATGAGGTTTGGATAAACTATTAACCTTTCCATCCCACCATAATCTATCGTGCCGTAATAACCAAATACATATAAAATTAGAGCTATTAAACCAAAGGTGCCCATTATAGGCCAAATTATGTTTTTATTTCCCTTGTAAAAATACGCCGGATATGATGAAAGGGATGCAAAAAGGAAAACTATTAAAGACATTATTACGTGCAAATGAAATGGCGATGTTTCAGGAAAGATACCAACACCCATAGCTCCAATACCTGATAAAATTAAAAATATAGATAATAATTTACTATTTAAAAAAGCTCCTCCTAATATAAGAAATATTCCTAAAAATATTATGGATGTATTGAAAATATATGCTGTTGATCCAACTCCTAAATCACTAATATAATTTCTAGATATACTATACCCAGGATACAATGCCTCCGAAATAATCATAAATAATAAGAATTGGGTTACACCTATAAAAATCATAATCCCAGACATCTTTTCTCCATCCATAATTGTACACCATTTTCAGTATAAATTTTTAATAATTTAAATTTAACTTAGAAAAATATTTTTAAAAAAATTATGATTTAATTGCCTTTGGAAATCTAAACAACATTAATATAATAACTATAGATATTGCAAATCCTGCTGTTAAATCACCACTGACATCTGTCCCGCCTTAAAGGGCAAGGGTTCCTGAGGTCTTAGGGTTTCTATAGGAGCTACTTTGATTTCTCCCTATGTGGGAGTAAAGTTACTCCAACTCCTCATCCTTATTTGACCTAAGAGAGAAATCTCACCCTCCTTTTTCTTTAATTTGCTAACGAGTAGAGGCTTACCTCATATCGTGAAGAATACCCTTGATGGTTATTAATATCTAATTATTTAAAAAACAAACCTTAAAAGCATTACCCAGCCTTAAAGGCAGGTTTGCAGTTTATTTTATATCTTTTTTATCCTTTTTAACACTGCTATCTTTACAAAATCATTTATAACAAGAATGAAAATTATCGAAAGTCCCAAAAGTACTACAGAATCCATTATAGGAATTGGTGTTATTCCGGGGATGCCAAAGGTTGATATGATAATTGCTAAAGCTATATCAGCTATTATTGAAGCAAAGAGTACATTGCTTGGTCTTGAATCCCAGAAATGTCCGCGTTCTCTCACTACAAATATAGTAAACATTCCTGAGAGCATTAGTATTTCAAAGCCAAATGTGTGCAACTGGTTTACATTACTTAAGAGACCAAAATACCTCACTCCTATATAAGTAAAAAACAGCGATTCCAATATAGCTGCTAATCCAATAAATACAGATACTTTAACTAGCCAATCAACGTCCCATTTATCAGGTGTCTTTGAATATCTTACATTGTCTGTTGATATCGAGATTGTCACAAAGTCTATTAAAAATAGCAACAATAGTACGTCAAAGGCATTTACAATAAATCTATTCAATAGGAACAATGCAAGGACTGTAAAAACAACTATCTGAAATGTTTTAACAACCTTATTAAATATCCATGTTACTATTCTCTGATAAATCATTCTACCGGTCTTTACTAGATCAACTATATTTATGAGACCAGGTTGAGTAAGAACAACGCTTGCAGCTGCTTTTGCTACATCCGTAGCATTACTAACAGCTATTCCGACCTCTGCTTGCTTTAGTGCTGGTGCGTCATTTACTCCATCTCCAGTCATTCCTACTATATGCTTTTTCTTTTGTAACGATTTAACTATCATGTATTTGTCTTCAGGATAAACTTCTGCAAACACATCGCTCTTTTCAATTACTTCATCTTTTTCTTCATCTTTCATCTGTTTAACTTCGGCTATATCAGCGGCATTTTCTCCCAGCTCAACCTGTTTTGCTATCTGCAAAGCTATTGGTTTTGCATCTCCGGTTAGCATCTTAACGCTTACGCCTAAGTTCTTTAACTCTTTAATTAGACGTTGCGAATCTGGTCTAGGTTTATCATAGAGGCCTACTAAACCAATAAGCTTTATGGTATCATCCTCCTTAACTGCAATACCAAGGCTTCTGTAGCCTTTTTCTGCCATATCTTTCATAGCATCTTCTACTTTTTTCTTAGTTTGCTCGTCTAAGCTACAAAGTTTTATTATTACGTTTACAGCCCCTTTCATTATCTGGACTTTTTTCTCGTTATATTGCACTGTTGCTTCAGTCCTTCTTGTGCTAGGGTCAAAAGGTACGAAGTTCAGAACTTTATAACTTTTGAGATCTATATTTCTTTCTTTCGCTTCTTGAATAAAGGCCATATCTATTGGATCTTTGTTAGCTTCTTCCGAAGCTAAAGCTCCAAATGTAATGACTTGTTCTTTGCTGTAACTGTCAACCGGAACTACCTCTGCTACTGATATCATGTTAAGAGTTATCGTTCCGGTTTTGTCAGCACACAATGTGTCCATAGAAGCTGCATCCTCAGAAGCTGATAGACGTGTTACTAGGACTCCCTTCTTAGAGAGCTCAATCGAACCTAAAGCCATAGTTATTGTGAACATTGCTGGTAAAGCAACTGGTATAGCTGATACTAATAAAACAAGTGATAGTTCAAGAAGGCTAAGATAACTTGTCTTCATGAAGATTGTTGAATATATAGCAGCTCCAGCAAGAAATGTAACTACCATAATTAAAAGCCATTTAACTACCTGTCCTATAACCTCTTCCATGTGAAGCTTTGGTCTGGCAATATTTACAAGTTCTGTTGTCTTGCCAAAATAAGTCTTTGAACCCGTTGCTACTACAATTCCTGTTCCTTCACCTCTTTTTATCACTGAGCCTGAGTAAATTGCCTCCTTTGGCCCTCTTGTGACAGTTAATGATTCGCCTGTAAGGGCAGATTGATCAACCTCAAGCTCGCCTTTAAACATTATTGTGTCAGCAGGTACAACGTCTCCTGCTCTTAATCTAATTATATCACCAGGAACTAATTCCCTAGCAGGCACAAGAATCCATTTACTATCCCTTAAAGTTCTAGCATTTATGTGAAGCCTTTGTTTAAGAGCCTCCAATGCACGATTTGCCCTTTCTTCCTGTACATATCCTAATAAGACGTTTAAAATTAGAAGTCCTGTCACTAGGTAAAAATCTAAAAATTTATGAAGAACTAGTGTGAGAACCATAGTTACTTCTAGCATCCATGAAGTAAGTCCCCAGAACTTTTTGGCAAATCTTTTTATTGATGATTCTTTCTTTTCAGTCACTTCATTGAATCCATACTTCTGCTGTCTCCTTTTCACTTCCTCAGATGAAAGGCCGTGGTCCATATCAGCTCCAAATTCTTTTACATAATCATCAAGGCTTTTTTCGGTGCCCTTTACAGATTCAGACATTATAAGTCAACTCAGCTTGCCTATTTCCTAATTTTTAAAGAAAAAACCTATATATAAAGCTTTATTTCTATTGCTATATACTTACAATGAAAATGGAGTAAAGAACAAGACCTTAAATATTATTATGCAAAGTCTCAAAGAGGTACTACTATAATGCACTTCTTTAAGGCAAATCGCTTTTGCAAGTTTAACTTACTGGCATAGCAAAGAATACAAGCTTTTGCTTTTCTTTTTATGTGATTATAAAACTTAAAAGAGAATGAGTAAATAAAGATAGTTTTTATTTAGCCAAGTAAAAATAATTACAATCTAATACAAAAGTTTATATATTTAATTATTTAAATTGCAATTATGATTATCTTGAAAGGCAATAAGAGTATAGGCTTCTTAGATAGAATGTTTAATTTAGGTGGTTACAATAGTTAACAATTAACCTTTGATAGATCTGGGAAATCTGATCAACATCAATAATATTATTACAGCTATTGCTGATGCAGCAACTAAGTCACCAATCATTCTTAACCAAATTAAGTTCTGAACTATTTGAAGATTCCAAAACCCAGTTTTACCATTAGGTGTTGCAACTGTTTTTATATACCAAAATCCATACTTTAACTCATAAATCCATTGCAAAATTCCTAATGGTAACAAAGAAATTAAAGCCTGAAGATAAAATCCAACAGTATAAATTATTGATGATATTCCTAAATATTTTAGATCTCTTTCCGTAAATCCTCCTGATAATGTATAAGCCACTACCCACATTAATATAGTTGGTAATCCATAGGCTAATGGAAATGCCAAGTGAGCATGAGCCATCGTAAATTGTAAATCATGGGTAAAATAATTAATTATAGGAGCATTAATCAAACCAGCTCCAAAAACTATTACTCCAGCGCTTCCACCAATTCCTGTAGCTAAAACAAATGTTATCAAGGTCTTTTGGAACTGATTTAGATTGTTGCCCTTGTTTCTTCTAGCTGCTAAAATTACATAACCCATAGCCATTCCTAATGGTATAGCCTCTAAAACACTTAGTATAGCGCCTATGTACATCCATATAACAGGGAATCCAGTCCAATAATAATGATGAGCTGTACCGATCATGCCAGTAAGTACTTCTGTTACAGCATCTATAGTTACAACAGTTTTTGCTAAACCAGCTGGAATTAATCCTTGCAAAACTAATAGTAATGCAAGTACAGCTATTACAATGCCTGGCCAGAATCCTTCTACATTTGCATGTACAAATATCCATCTAAAGAACTCATCTTCTGTAAAATATGGGAAAGGTTTTACAATTGGTAATGCCCCAACAAAAATACCTATTGCATCACCAGCAAGTAAATATGATAATACTTTGGCGAAGGGCTTAAGAAGGTCAACTGTTAGTTTAGACGCTTTATAAAATAGATACGAGACGTAACCTAAAAGAGCGGTTATTAACAATAACCAGAAAGAACCTACTTCTATTACATCCCTACCTTGTGCTCCAAATATGAACCACCATGAAGATGGTATTAGCTGCAGATAGCTTGCCCATAGTCCAAACAAAGAACCTAAAGCAGTTAATATACCCAATATTATAACTGTTATCATTGTTTTCCTAGATATATTTAATCCAAAGTATGGCAAAACGAATAGCGAAAAAATTACCCATGTTAATGAGATCCAATATATAGCAAGCCATATATGCAAACCTCTTGCAACATTAAACGGTAAAATAGATAGAAGATTTAAACCATATAATATACCTGTAGAATAAAGATGCATAACATATGCTCCTAATAGCCCCTGTACTCCAGAACCTAAAGTGGCTATAAGCATGACCCATAATGCTAACTTTTGCGTTTTATTGGGTTTAGGTAAATCAATTTTTACAATAGGATCATTCCAATGTGAAATTAATTCCTTAATTATATAGATTATAAGAGGTATTCCAACAGCAAAGATAGCACCTATCATTGCAAATGTAGAAAAATAAGCGTTATTGCTAGGGCGTAGTTAATCCTATAGTATATGGAAAACCATTTGTATAGCCCATAATTGAAATTATTGCTGACCATGTAAAATATGCGGTCAAATCTTTTATTATAGTCTTATTTGTTATCAAATTGGGTTTTAATCTATATTAAGATGAATTTGATCCTAAATAAATAGAATAATAATTAATTGCATAGTTATAAGCGTTGGCAAAATCATTGCTTACAACTATTGTATTATTATTTTTATAATATATCGGATCTAAATAATTTTTAATCTCATTAAGTTCGGTTGAATTATAATTTGAAGGCATATTGCCTTGTGATATTGGATCTAAATATAGATGCTTTGCTGTATAATCTTGAAATAACCTTAACGTATAACCAGTAAAATCTATACCAAAATATGATCCCATGCCTTCTATGCTGCCATAATCCATAAGTCCATACTTTTGGAAGTAGTATTTTCCCATAATTATTTGTTGTTTAGTAAAAAGTACAGTACAGTTTTGAGATATTACCTCATTCGGCACCGGGGGGAAATTTCTAAACGTATACGCGTATAAAGCAAAAGCAAATACAAACACAAATATAACTGCTACTAAAACAATTTTAGTACTTCCGTTTTCCATTATGTTCACCAATTAATAATTAAGGTTAAATATATTTAGGTAAGATCCTAACCTTTTAGGAAAATCAAATAAAAAGATAAATTTTAACATTTAAAATTTTAGCAGGGGTTTAAATTGATTAAGCTTGTAAAGGCAGAAATAAAGATTTATAGAGATGATTGCGAAGTTACTAATGAAATCTATGAAAGAGGAATTAAATTTAAACATTTAAAAGTTAGACCCGGATATGAGGAGAGCATTCATATAATAAAATTTGAAAATTCCATAAATAAAAATTCTATTAGGGGACTCAGAAACATTTCACAAATCGATAACAATACTATATTAGCTATTACAAAAAGTTGCAGTGCTTGTAAAGTTATGTCTCTAGTAAATCTATTAATATTGTCAGCAGAACCTAGTAACAATAACAGCATAGTTTATACAGTATTAGCCAAGAATGACCAACTAAATGATGCCATAAAAAAGATCAAAGATAATGGATTAAAAGTTGAGATATTAAGTAAAGTGACATACGAAAATATTGATTTAAGTGAAAAGCAAATTAAAGCAATTATAACTGCATATAGAATGGGATATTTTTGTAAGGATAGAAAAGCAACGCTAACTCAGGTCGCCCAAAAGCTTAATGTAAAACCATCATCGCTTGAGGACGTTTTAAGAAGAGGATTAGAAAAAATCTTAAGTAATTACTTTTTAGAACAAGGCCTTATGGACGAAGAAGATATTGAGAGCAATAGGTGTTGATAAAATTAATAAATGATACATCAATATACTAATTAAAACGAACAATATAGATGAATACATACCTATTCTTCCAATTTTCTTTATTTCTTTAATATTAATAATTTTATTACCAGAAAGAGATAAAGCGATCAAAGGAAATAAATACAGTGTGACCAAGTAATAATTTCCAGAAACTAAATAAGTCAATGCAATAGCTATTACAACTAGAGATAATGTATAACCAATAGTTTTAACTTTCTCAATTTTCCTAAAAGGTAGCTTATATTCAACTATAGAAGCTAAAGTTAAGGTAAACATAATCCATGATAATATTATAAGAAATTGATAGATTCTCACATAAGATATCATTGATAACCAAACTAATGACATAGACGACAAGAAGCTACTACCTGAAATGTTAGATAAGACATATTTTCTCCTTAACGAAGACCTTAAATAAATAATTAACAAAGATACAGATAAAATCAAATATAATGTTAATTTAACTAAAATAATATATGGTATTAATAGTATTGCAACCAAAGTAATATCCTTTACTTTCATTTTATTTATTCTTAACCTTAAATAATTAAAATAGTAAATATCAATAATTGCATTAATTATAACTATTAATGATATTATGGAAATTTTAGATGATAATCCAAGAGCTAATACCAACGATAATATTAATGAAGATATTAATCCATGTGCCATTGGTGCTTTTTGCATGAATATCACGATTATTAAAAAATTAAAAAACCTAAATTTACGTTAGCCTAATCTTTAAGGCAAAATAAGTTAGGTTTTTATTCTAGAGAAACTAATAATAAAATAGGTGATAAAAGTGGGAAATGTAGAATTTCCTAGCAAAGAATGGGCAGAAATTTTTTGTAAAAAAATAAATGAAAACCAAAATTATAAAAATACAGCAAAGGGTTGGAAATGGCCATTGATGTTTAAAGTATCTCAACTACCAGAAAACTTAATTTCAAAATATCCAAGTGGAAGCATAGGAATTAAAGCAGATCTATATGAAGGCACGTGCAGAGAAGTAGAATTTTATGAAGACGTAAGCAAATCAACCGCAGACTTCATATTATCTGCATCTTTTAATGATTGGATAAAAATATTAAATAATGAATTAAACCCAGTTAGCGCGATTTTACAAGGGAAATTAAAACTAGAAAAAGGATCAATGGCTACAGTAATGAGGTTCCCTTCGGCTGCAGTAGAGCTTGTTAAATCTGCGCAAGAAGCGTCAAAATAATTTTTATTAATATATTTTATTTAATATTTCTTTTATTTCATCTATTGTTGGTGTTACTGGATTAAAAGCTAAATCAGAATCCCTTAAGGCTAAATTTGCTATTTCATCAATCTTATTCTTATAAACAGCCTCTTTAATTCCAATATCTCTAAGCCTTAAAGGCTGCCCAATTTTATTATATAAATCTATTAGGTGATCTGTTAAACTATTTTTGACATCAAAACCATCAAGTCTTTCTAAAGCAATTTTTATTTCATCATACATTTTTCTTGCATTTTCATTTTTATAATTAAAATCCATTACATAAGGCATAGTTACTGCAACAACCATGCCATGAGGTATATTAAACAGAGATCCGAGCGGATGAGCTATAGCATGAACCAATCCAACTCCAGAATTTGAAAAGGCTATTCCTGAGAGTGTTGCTGCAAGATGAAGATAGTTAAGAGATTCTTCATCAGTTTGATTTTCAACAACTTTTGGCAGATATTTAAAGAACATTCTGGCGGACTGAATTGCCAATCCTTCAGTTAAAGGATTGGAATTGATAGAAACTATACCCTCTATATCGTTTGCAAGACCGTCAATTGCAGTTATAATAAGCTGCCTTTTAGGAAGAGTCTTTATGAAATTAATATCCAAAATGCTTTCGTATGGAACAAGTTCATAGTTACCTGATGCATATTTAATTTCATTTTCATTTTCTCTAATCTTTAACACAAATGCAAAGCTTGCATCGCTCCCTGTTCCTGCAGTTGTTGGTATCGCAATTAGTAACGGTCTTTTATTTTCTATATTTAGAGAAATAAATGGTGATATGTCTTCACTATTTATATCAGGTCTTATTAATTTAACCCTCAATATTTTAGAAACATCAATTACACTACCCCCTCCAATTGCTACTATCAAATCAATATTTTTCCCCTTAATAAAATCAATTATTTTATCAACAGTTTCTATGTTTGGTTCAGGACTAATATCGGAATAGACATATGTTTTTATATTACTCTTTATTAATCCCTCATGAATATTTTTAAATGCATTTATCTTCTCAATTGTTTTATCTGTTATAATCAAAAAGTTCTTTAAATCAAACATGGAGGAGATATTTAAAAGTTCCTCTAATGAACTCCCCCCATAAAATATTTTTCTAGGAAATACTAGCGATACCATAATCTCACCTTAAGAAGGCATTTCAACACCCTCTAACCAAATACCGGCTAAAATTTCGAAATGAGGAGGAATCGCATTTTTATCTACAATAACATTAATTACTGATGTCTTCTTAGAATCTATAGACCTTCTTAATGCAGGTTTTATATCTTCTGGTTTAGTTACATATTCTCCATGGCATCCCATGGCTTCAGCTATCAAATCATATCTTATTTCGGAGAAATCAACTCCCACATGCCTTTTACTGTAATATAGGGTTTGGCCAGCTTTGATCATTCCCCATGAGCTATCATTTAAAACCAAAATAGTAATTTGCAAATTCTCTCTGCAAGCTGTTTCTAACTCGGCTACATGAAATCCAAAGGCACCATCTCCTGTTATTGCATAAACATATTTATCCGGGTTTGTTAGCTTTGCTGCTATCGAAAATGAAATTCCTGATCCGAGATGACCAGAATCTCCGCTAGCAGTGCTTAAATAAGTTCTAGGCATATAAATTCTGTTTAAATATGAAGCCCAAACTGTTGTATTTCCTCCATCTATTATGGTTATTGAATCCTTTGGGAAAAACTCTCTGGCTTCTCTGACAACTCTTAAGGGATGAATTGGAATAGAATTGGAATAAGATAAATCTTCCATCGACTTTAGGTATTCCCTTTCAGATTCTTTGTATTTTTCAAGCTTTTCTGGATAGTCTTTTCTAGGCGGACTATATTTCTTAACAGCTTCTAATAATTGACTTAAAACTATTTTTAAGTCTCCAACTATACCTACTTCTACAGGTCTATTTAATCCTATGTCTTCTCCAGTAATATCTATATGAATTGTCTTTTGATCTTTAAAATCACCCCAAGCTGGTTGTTTTCCCCAATAGTCCAGATCTCCTAATCTTGAACCGGCAATTAAAATTACGTCAGCCTCTGATTGAGCTTCTAAAGCACCTGGTAATGATGGAAGAAGAATCGATGGATAATCTTCTGGTATACTACCTCTACCTCCAATTGATGTAGTAACAATGGCTTTCAGATAATCAGCAAGCATTTGAGCTTCTTCTGTTGCATTAGATCTTAAAATCCCACCACCTAAATGAATTAAAGGCATTTTTGCTTTTGTTAAAAGCCTCGCTGCTTCATCTATTAAATTCGGATTTCCTGAAGGACCACTTAATGGTCTATAATTTTCTGGTTTTAATATCGTTACATTGTTTTCATCTCCTGTTTGATATAAAACATCTACTGCAACATCTAGATGAACAGGTCCTGGTCTACCAGTTAGAGCTTTCCTAAAAGCCCAGTAAAATAATTCAGGTATTCTATTCCACTGGCTAACATAGGCGTTCCATTTTGTTACAGGCTTTAACAAATTAATTTGATCTAATGCTTGCATCGATCCATGATCTGGATATGATTTCCATGATTGATTTTGAGCTGTTATTATAACCATTGGTATACCTTCAGCAAAAGCAGGATAAACTCCTCCTATCAAATTTGCTGCGCCAGGACCAACAGTTGCTATAACAACTCCAGGCTTTCCTGTTATTCTTGCATATCCATCAGCTGCATGGGCTGCAGCAGCTTCATGATGAAAAGTAATGAATTTTATTTTTTTGTCATAAAAAGCATCTAATAATGGATATAACTGATCTCCAGGAACTCCAAAAACGTAATCAATACCTTCATTAACCAACAAGCGCTTTATAACTTCACCACCAGTTATTCTTCCCATAATCACTCACCAAGCACAACCAAATTATAATCTATAACTAAAAATAAAATACATTAATGAATACAAATTAATAATAATATTAATTTAAAAATTAATTTAAAAATTTGAACAATTATCATTAACCTATTTTTATACTATCCCTCTTTAATTGGCCTGTTACGCAGTGAATCCCTCCCCCACCCTTCACTACCTCATCAATTTTATTTAAAATTACATCAACCGCATTATCTTCTAGTATTTTTCTTACAGTATTGCATCCTTCTCCAATTACAATTTTATTTGGCGCCAATGCAACTGAATTAAGGCATAATCTAGCCTTTAAATCACTAGATACATCCCCATATTCTACAGTTATTATATTAAATCCTAGCTTTCTTAGTTGATCTGCTATATCCCATGGAAAAAGCTGCCTAATAGTAATAATTGTATCCTCATTTACTTGAGATACATACTCGTCTATGTGTATCTTGCTCATTGGTGTTTGAATTTCTAATATATTTTTAAAACCCATTGATTGCATTAAAGAAACGAAAGCCTCAACTCCATTTTTATTATTTCTTTCCCCTATACCAACTAAGGCAGTTTCGCTGTTTAATATTAGTGCGTTCCCACCCTCAAAAATTTCAACACCTTGCATTTTCTTTATTATATTATAGTTTAATTCTCTTAATGCCTTTTCATATTCTAATTCTTCTCCTTTTCTAACATCATATTTAAAATTTGAAATTATAGCACCTTTTGGCGTCATCAGAAAAGAATCTCTAGAATATACAGCATTTGGTTTATCCTCTAACCCTTGAACAAGGTTAACCTTAACTCCTTCTTTTTTATATAGATCTATAAGATCAATTATTTCCTTTTTGAATTCTTCTTTATCTATATTTGGAGCAGAAAAAAGATATTTATTATAATTTTTATCATTTACGAGTTCCAGCTCTTTCCCAGGAACATGCATCATTACTTCTCTTAATTTCCCTACCTCTGAATCTAAATAATCCATACACCTCAATCCTCCCTCCAAGAATTTTTTAGATATCTAACCTAAATATATTGTTAAATTAAGATTTTCTTTTGTTCTAAATGCAGTTTTGTTTATTATCTTACATCTTTAAAAAATAAATAAAAGCCCAAAGTCGCTATAGAATAGAGACCAGATGTTATGAAAAAAGGTATGTCAAGCCTACCTAAATAAAATAAATAACCTCCTATTGATGGTCCAAAACTTCTTGGTATTGAATCTATTAAATTTATTAAGCTCTGCCCTCTGGCCCTTTCTTCTTTAGGAATAAGATTTAATATAAATGAGCTAAACAAGGGACCAGTCATATTCATGGCTGTATTTCTCAAAACAAATATTAACGTGGCCAAATAATAAGAATTTACTAATGGAAGCAGTATTAGCAATATAATTCCCAAAATATGAGTATAGACTATTGCCTTTACTCTACCAAAAATTTTTGAGAGCTTAGGAGAGAAAAGAGTAGTTATTGCTAATGATGCATCTGATATAGCAAATACTGGACTCATTTGTTGAGCACTTACATTAAACCTCAAATAAAACCATAGAGACATTATAGGTAAAATTAAACCTGCTCCCAAGCCTATAAAGGATTCAACTGAAAGCTTTGCTACCTTATTTATGGACTTGAGTCTAATATCAATTTTTCCCATTCCTTTATATTCTTCTTTTACAAATAAGAGAAGGATCGCTGCCAACGTAACTATAAATAAGTTTATTAAAATTATGTACCTTAATGATATAAAAATTGGTAATAATGCTCCTAAAATAGATAGGAATGTACTGGAAGAATATGCTATACTTAAATTTTTATCTAGGTCTCTAGATTTTTCTGCCATAAGAGCACCAATTAATCCTCCTCCACCCATTAAAGTTGACATTAGAATACCAAAAGGGATGCCTAAAAATAAAATAAATAAACCTGTTATACTTATTGCTCTACTTAATATTGCGAATTTTTTCCTTCCATAGGCATCGCCAAAAATAGAAAGAGTTATTGATAGCATAGATCCAATAAGCATTTGACCTGTTAAAAGAAAACCAATTATCGCAGAATTTAATCCTAAGTCTTTAAGATATAATGGATTTACCAATTGAGAGGATCCAAAAATTATACCATTTAATGACATAACAGTTATTAATATACCTTCTTGTTTTCTTACCTTCAACTTTTAACAGCTCCCTATCAGTTAAATCCAAATTTTTACTAAAGAAATTGGCATAAAAACCTCTACTAATAAATAAAATTACAAATAAAAAATGATTATATTATGCTAATTTCTTAACATTTTTTAAGTACTCAGCTACATCATCAAGATCAAGTCTTCTTAATGTTTCTTCCTTTATATAGCCGCTTTGCTTCTCCCAGCCAAACGCCTCATAGGTCTCGTCTACCATTCCATCAGGATTTTCAACCTTTAAGCCTTTGGCTGGTCCTGTCATTACAGGCATTTTAACCCTTTTAGGTAATGTATCATGCTTCCTATTAAGCCCTTCTCTTATATTAAATGCCCTCTTCAGATTCCAGCTTCTTTCTCCTGCTTCAAAAATTTGCATTGGTGTTAGTTCAATTCCTGTTAAAGATGAATACAAAGCAGATAGCCTTTTAGGAGATAAAGATCCATCTTCTTTACTTTGTACGTAGAAATTGCAATATCCTAGGCTATTTAATACTTCACCATATAAAGCTATTACTCTATATGCCTTACCTCTATTAACTCCTGTCTCATCTAATCTATCTGGTAATGGCCAAGGTAATCCTACAGCTCTTAGCCCGCTATCAACTCCCATCATATCATATGATGGATATATTGGATGTATGTGGCAAGCCCCTCTTGGACCCACTGCATATTGGATGGCCAAAAACTTAGATTCAACCCTCGGATCATGGGCAGGAAATTCCAAACCCTTTACATGATTAACTATTTCCTCTGACCCTTTTCCTATCTTTTTAGATGCAGCATAACTGCCTTCAGCCAATAAATCTCCTATGCCTTGCCTATATGCTATCATATTAACTAATTTTAGCATAATATCAGGATCCCCCCATCTTAGTTTTATTCCATTAGTGTCTTCATCAGTTAACATACCTAATTCATATGCCTCAATTGCCCACGAAATAGTATGGCCTAAAGATATGGTATCAATACCATAATTGTTGGCTAAGTAATTAAACCTTATTATTGACTCCATGTTTCCATTCATTAACATTGCTCCACTCATATCAGCGGTTTCATACTCTGGGCCTTCATTCGGAGGGGTAGCGTATTTTCCTGCTGCAACATAAGAATACCTGCTACAACCTATTGTACAACTATAGCATGCCCTCCTCTTTATCATATAATTTCTTTCCAAATAATCTCCTGATATTTTATCGGCGTTCTCGAAATAACCTGTCCTAAAGTTCTGAGTAGGTAAACCCCCTACGGTATTCAATAATGATAAGCCCCCTATTGTTCCGTGGGCACCCATACCTTTGTTTCCAGCATCAGATATTATTGCCTTTTCAGCTTCATATGAAAGAGATAGAAATCTTTCTGGATCATACACCCTTACTCCATATCCTCCAGCTGCAACAATAGCCTTTAACTTCTTAGATCCCATTACTGCACCTCCACCAGTTCTACCAGCCGCTCTATCATAGTCATTTATTATAGATGCGTATCTAACCAGATTTTCTCCAGCTGGACCAATTGTTGTAACTGAAATATCTTTTGCCCCGACTTCTTCTTTAATAGTATCTGTAGCTTGATGCACAGTCATTTCCCATAGATGGTCTGCCTTCCTTATCTCGGCTTTTCCTCCTTCTAAATACAAGTAAACAGGTTCTTGTGACTTCCCCTTTATAATTATTACATCAAACCCACTAAACTTCAAAAATGCCCCAAATTTACCTCCAGATCTAGTTTCCCCCCAGAAATTAGTTAAGGGTGACTTAAATGCCCAAAATATGTTTCCACTACCTGGTGCTAAGGTACCAGTCATAGGACCTGCGGTTCCAATTAATATGCTTTCTGGAGATAATGGATCAGTTAATGGAGTAAACTCATCCCACATTATCCTTGCAGCAAATCCCAAACCACCGACATAAAGCTTTGGCCAATCATCTTTTAACTCATCAACAACTACTTTACCTTTGCTTAAATCTACTCTTAAAATTCTACCTGTATAACCATACCATTCCTTCATCTTAAACAGCCTCCCTTGTACCTGGGGATGGATATGGTACTATTGGTATAAGCCCTTTCTTTTGCATTTGAGCAAAGAAATATCTTTTATAATATGCCGAATCGTCAGCTTCCAGATATTGCAAAGCACCTTCAGGACATGCCTTTACACATTGAGGATCTCCTCCACATAAATCACATTTTATAGCTTTCTTCTCAATATGATCTAATGTTATAACACCATATGGGCAAACTGCAATACAATTTGTACAGCCATCACATTTATTTCTATCTATTATAACTGCAAATGTGTTTGGATCCCTATAAATAGCATTTTCTGGGCATACTCCTGGAAGAGTACACAATCCACATTGTATGCAAAATACTGGAGCATCTAAAGGCTCATTTTCTATCCTTACTACATGTATTGCAGAAAGGGTAGGATCAATAATATTAAAATGATGAAATGAACAAGCTTCTTCACATCTCCCACAACCTGTGCACTTATTAGGAATAGCCATTAATAGTTTAACCACTTAAGTCCCCCCTTGTATCTATACATAAAAGAATAATTAAGCTTTTCATTATATCTCATTATACCTTCTTATCTATTAAAAATGTTTTATTTTAACTATATTAACAGGTATCCTCCCTTAAATTTATTAATTAGGATATTGTTTAAGTATTCATTAATAGAACCAATTTCATTCCAGACTTCTTCATTACTTTTATAATAAAAGCCATTAAGCGATTTTGAAATCTCATTAAATATATTAAATTCCTGTTTTATCCCATTATCTATTGCTTTATTTGATTTCCTTATCTTCATATCGATGCTTAAATAATGGCCATCTTTTTCTAGGCTTGTAGGAGATGGTATAATTAATTTGGCATAATATTTAGCAACAATATCAAATTTTGGAGTTATTTGCGCTATAAAGTCCACTCTTTTTAATGCTTTTAGTATTTTTTCCCTATACAAATTTGAATTTAATAGTGAATTACCAATAACAATTAAACCCTTTATTTCCCCCTTCTCTGCTTTTTCTATTATTGATAGTCCATCCAAACCGGTTTTATTGCTTGGCTTTAATCCCGGTTCAAATTTATTTGAAACGCCCATATAAAGAGAATCTATTAAATCGCAGCTACCAAACAAAGGTATAATTTTATTGTTTAATTTGCTATTGTTAGAAAGCAAATACGTGTTTATTATTTCCTTACTTAATTCATTATCATTGTTTAACTCGACTATAAAAGTTATAGGTTTATTTTCACTTATGAGCCTAAATATTGCATCTAGTTTTTCATATAGTGGAATTAGGTCTTCTTTATTCTTAATTTCATTCTCAATTTTTTTATAATATGAATTCAAATTTTCTATATTATTTATGTATTCTCTATCATATCTATTTTCTTTTATTAGCAAATAATTTATATATTTGAAAATTCTAGCCATAGTGCTTTCATCAACATTTATATAAATATCGGATGCATTATGTATAGGTTTGTTGCTATTTAATGAGTCTATTACAATCAAACTTGTCTTCCCTTGCAAGGATATTTTTCTAATAATAGAAGATAATGCAGGATGATACCTATCAATCTCTCCTACTACAAATACTACCTTTGATTCATCTAATTTATCTAAAGCTATAGAAGAATGAACAAAACCTATAGAATTTAATAAATTATTTAAGTCATCTTTAAAACAAATATCTAAGTTAGAACCTATATTATTTGTCTTTATTACATCTCTGCCAAGTTTTTGCAACACATAATACTCTTCCATAGTTAATCTATTTGCAACTAAAAAACCTATTTTATCTGGCCCATATTTAGAGATTATGTCTTTTATGTTACTCGCTAAGTAATTTATAGCATGATCATAATTTGTTTTTAAAAAGTTATTTTCTGCTCTGATTAAAGGATAATATATTCTTTCTATGCTGTAGTATGTATCTTCCCAATGATATTCTCCAAGCAAGCAATCAGTTGCATATTTAAGTTTTTTATCATCTAACTTAACTAAAGAAGGATCATTGTTAGATAGGCCAATTTTAACTGGGCATGCAATAGAGCATGTAGAGCATGTAGAGTCTATCCATCTTTGAGGATACACGTTTTTAATTAAAATCGAATCCTCGATAGCTCCGCTCGGACATACGTCAATGCACGTTCTACAACTTATACAAGAGCTATTACCTAATTTATTACCTTCTGCTATTACTAACGTATTATAACCTCTATTAACAGATCTCCAGACAAGCTTTCCTACTATATCTTCGCATGCTCTAACACAATTGTAGCAATTAATACATCTATTCATATTAACATAAATTAATGGATGAGTAGAATCAATCAATTTTGTATCTTCACTTTCTATCTTTGCCTCTAACCTATATTTTTTAATTAATTCATGAAATCTCTTATCTGCATATTTTTTATCATAACCTTTTGGATATTTGTGTAACAATAATTTTAAATTTTCTACCCTTAATTTATTTATTTCTTCATTTTCTGTTTCTATTTCCATACCATCATCTATATACGTGTTACAAGAAGTTACAATACCTTTACTTTTTATGTTAACTAGGCATAACCTGCAAGAACCATACGGAGACAAGCGATCATCATAACACAAACTCGGTATATCTATACCTATGCTTCTCGCTGCATTTAATATCGTTATTTTCTTATTAAAATTTAATTCTTTACCATCGATTTTAACCTTCATTATTTTATCACCTCATCTCTATATTTTAATAAAAAGGTGTTTACTGTTTCCCCTGTGCCTGTACCTAATCCACATAAACTTGATTTTCTTAACGCATAAACTATATCGTTAACCTCATCTAATTCATTTAATGATACATATCCTTTAGAAAATATTTCTTCTAGTCTCTTTGTTCCAACTCTACAAGGTGTACATTTTCCACAAGATTCATAAGAAGAGAAAAGGAGAATTTCATGCAATAGATCACCAATTTTAGTTTCGTCATTAAATGCTATTATATTTCCATGACCCAATGAAGCATTGATCTCCTTTAATTCTTCGTATCCAAGCCTTGTATTTAATTCATCTGGTTTAACAACTCCTGAAAAAGGTGCTCCAATTAAGACACCAGTTAACTTACCTTTTTTTAATCCTCCTCCTATTTTATAAACTATATCATCAAGTGTTATACCGAATTCCACCTCATACAATCCTGGTTCATTAAATAATGAATTTAAAGAAATTAATTTGGTTCCCCTGCTCTTAGAAAATCCTAGTTCATAGTATTTCTTACCACCATTTTCAACTATGTATGGTATGTTTGATATGGTTTCAACATTATTTACAACTGTTGGCTTCCCAAAAAGTCCTCTTTCAGTTGGAAAAGGAGGCCTTTGCATGGGTTCTGGTCTCCTACCCATTATTGCATTTATCATTGCAGTTTCCTCTCCAGATACATAACTTCCTTTCCCAACTTCAACTAAGATATCAGGTAATTTCAATTTACCTTCAAAATAATGCTTTATTTCTAATATAGCATTTTTTATCCTAAATATTGACTTTGGATATTCTCTTCTTATATAAAAGTAAATCTTCTTTGCACCTATAGCATATGCTGATATGATTGAACCTTCTATAACTAAGTGAGGTGAATATTCCATTAAGAACCTATCACTGAATGCCCCAGGATCCCCTTCGTCTGCATTAACTATTAGATATCTTTCTTTTTCTTTTTGGTTAAAAACAGATAGCCATTTTTTTCCAGTTGGAAATCCGGCTCCTCCTCTTCCTCTTAAAAAAGATTTATCAACTTCATCAATAATTTCTTTTTGAGACATTGAAGTTAGAGCGTATTCCATTGATTTGAATCCTCCGAGAGCTAAATAATCTTTTATATTAGAATTTTCTTTAATCATATATTTCAATAAAATCGATTCTCTTGATTTATTTTGAATAATTGGTTTTTCATCATAACTCGATGAAGAAGGTGAAGAATAGCATTTACCTAAGCAATAAGTCCTAGTGTTTTGAGAAACTGCTTTTTTCCATATTTCAGGTTTTAGGTTTCTAGCTACATAGCATGCTAATCCTCTACAATATTCTTCAGATGGAACTTCTTCTGAAAATGCATAAAATGTGTTTATTTCTTTTTTAGGAAGGTTTATTCTTAACATATTACCCCACAATCAATAATCTAAAACCAAAAATAAAAAATTTTAGCTTTTGAATGACTAATAAATTCTGTTTTTTAGTAAAGTTCTATAAAAACTAAAATCTTATATTTTTAGTTTTTCATTAAAATATTTCAACTTTATTTCATATCTCTTTTTTCTGTGTCTCGGCTCAGCTTTTGTGCTATGACCATGGCTACCTTTATTGAATATTATTATCCTAGAATCCTTACCTCTGGAAACTAATGATGTGTGCATTGCCAACGACTGATCAACAAAGCACCTATAATCTTGCATACTATGTATAAACAAAACAGGTGTTTTAACATTATCGATAAAATATGCAGGACTTTTCTTAATATATTCATCCAAGTTCTCTTGAGGAGTATCACCAATTTGATCCGGATTAAACCAATAACCTATATCTGATGCATAATAATCTGCTATCCAATCTGCTATTCCGTTTTCACTTATTGCTGCTTTAAATCTATTAGTTTTTGTAATCATAACATTTGTCATAAATCCTCCATAACTAATGCCCGTAACACCCAATCTATCTCTATCTATATTACTGTATTTATTTAATATATAATCTAGAAATGCTATTATTTGATTAAAATCATCTTCTCCATATTTTCCTCTTATTTCAGCAAATTTTTCTTCATAGCCATCGCTTCCTAATGGATTAGTAAATGCAACAGCAAAATTATTTGATACCATCAGTTGCATTTCTGGATAAAAGTTATACCCATACATACTTTTTGGTCCACCATGAATATATAATATTAATGGAACTTTATTGTTAGTATTAGGCAACATCACCCATCCATCAAGTATTCTTCCATTATACATAAAAGTCTCATGAATTGGATTTATTAAATTTGTTTCATTTAATATGAATTCATTTAATTTTGTTAACTTATTAATCTTGTTTCCATCATATAAATATAGTTCCATAGGTTTTATTGGATCGGCATAAGCATATACTAATAATTTACCATTTGCGTCACCTAAATAAACATAGCCTTTTTCACCAAATAAATCTTTAATTGAATTTTCTTTATACAAAATAACTTTTGATGAGCCAGAATCATTAATAATTAATGCTAAACCATCATTAAAGCTTCCTATGATGTTTACTATATTTCTATCCAATAACTTACATGTCAGACAATTTATTTTATTATCAGAGCCTATTTCATAAAGTTTAAAATGACTCGCTAGACCTATTTCCCCTTTGTGCATCAATAGGTATAACTTATCATTAAAGCACCTTAGAGATTCTATTGTATAATTGCTAAGAATCTCATCATATTTCATATCATTAATATCTACCTTAATAACTTTATATAAAAGGGGATTTTTATAATCAATTATAGTTGAATAATATAGATAGTTTTTACAAAATACAATGCTATTAATATAGTTAGGTTCGTTAGCAATTTCCTTAATATAACCGGAATTTATATCAACCAAATATATGGCATAGTTAAAATTACCAATAAAGTCGCTTTCATCCATCCAAAGAGGCAATCTATCTGTTGAAACGTAATCATTGTCTTCATCATAAAAAGCCTCTACAGGTTTTGGACTTAACACTATTATTTTATCTTCATTGAACCAATCCATGTATAGCACGCCAAATTTGAACCAAGAAAGTCTTTTTACCTCCCCTCCGATTACATAAATATATAGAGCTTGACCTCTTGTCTTTTCATCTTCTCCTCTCCTACTTATGAAAGCTAATTTATCTCCTGAAGGGGACCACCTTGGAGTGCTATCGTTTTCAGTCAAGAAATAAATTTTATTAGAGGATAAAATTACCTGTATTTCGCTTACATTTTTATTTTTGTTTAAATCAGCTTTTGTAAATGAAAAGGCTATATCATTATTATTTGATATTCTAACATCATTTATAGTAGACATATTAATGATATCATCAACAGAAAATTTTCTCTTTTCTATTACCATGCTAAACACCAAGATATAAATTATATTTGACTTAAAAAATTTTGCCTTTTTGGATTTATCTAGGTCTTCCTTTTAAGATTAGTTCTCTCAGATCGTTCCCTACTTTCTCTTCTAAGCTATTATTCAATTCATTCATACCTGATTTCAAAACCTTCATCCCATTATCGTATTCCTCAATCCAATTGTTTGCAAATTCCCCACTCTGTATTTTTGCTAATGCATTCTCCATTCTTTTTCTTACATCTTCATCAATTACCTCTTTTCCTACAGTCATTCCGCCATATTTAGCTGTGTCTGATACAGCATTGATCATTCCTTTTAGACCTTTTTCATAAATTAAATCAACAATCATCTTCATCTCATTTATTGTTTCAAAATACGCTACTTCTGGTTGATAACCCTTGGATACCAAAACGCCAAATGCATTTTTCATCATTTCCATTATACCTCCAACCAAAATTACTTGCTCTCCAAACAGATCTGTTTCTGTTTCTTCCTTAAATGTAGTCTCTATAACTCCAGCTCGTGTTGCTCCTATTGCCTTTGCTATTCCCAATGCCTTCTTCATTGCTAACTTACTATTATCTTGATATATAGCAACTAACGCCGGTACACCTCCACCTCTTGAAAAATAATCTCTAACCGTTTGACCAGGACCTTTAGGAGCAATCATATAAACATCTGATTCCTTTGGGGGATCTATTAGTCTATAATGCACATTAAATCCATGGGCAAAAACTAAATCAACATTTTTACTTATATTAGGTTTTATTTTTTCTAGCCATACCTTTCTTTGAACCATATCAGGCAAGAGAAATATTAAAATATCAGAATTTTTAACAGCTTCTTCAGTATACAATGGTTTGAATCCATCATTTTCAGCTAGGCTCCATGAATTTCCTTTTCTTTCTAGGCCTATAGTAACTTTCAAGCCTGAATCTCTCATATTAAATGCCCAAGCTCTTCCTTGGTTTCCATACCCCAATACAACTATATTTCTTCCAAGAAGATAATCGAGAGAACTATCTTTTTCCGTATATATATTAACCATAAAACTCACCCCAACTTAACAACTTAGATTTACGTAAACCTATAGGAATAAAAAACATAAAATAATCATCTCCTAAATCTTCATTAGAGTATTCTCTTATCTCATTGTTTTTATATACGTAAGGTGTCAAAGAAGAATACTCATAAAGTTCTACGAATTCTATATCAACTGTTTTGCTTAAGTTTAACAAAGCTAGCTTTAAATTAGGACTTTCATTGACATATAAATAAATTTCATATACATCATTATTTAATTTTCTTGCATTAACCCAATCAATGTCTATTAGTAGCTTTCTAAAATTGGATAAAACTCTTTCTAATAGCCCTGCATCTCTATAATAACCTAAAACTCTTATTAATTTACCTTGGGTCACTTAATATCACCTGCTTTAATTTACCTCCAGGAGGTAACGTTGGTAAAGCTAATTCTTCCCTATTAATCGGTACTCTTATTACTGAAGGCATATTGCTTTTGATTGCATCTTTTAATGATTTTTCTAAACCTTCATATGATTCTGCATTATATCCAATAGCCCCAAAAGACTCTGCATATTTAACAAAATCCGGAGACATACCGAAATCAACCCCTACTATTCTTTTTCCAAAAAATAGATCTTGAACTTGTCTTACCAAACCTAGAGTTCTATTATCAAATATTACTGAGATAACAGGTATATTTTCATCAACCGCAGTTGCCAAATTATTGCCTGTCATTAAAAAAGAGCCATCACCGTCTAGATTGACGACTATCTTATCAGGTCTCGCTACTTTAGCTCCCATAGCTGCTGGAAATCCAAAACCCATTGTACCCATACCTGACGAAGTAAAGAATGTCCTTGGTTCAAGTACATCCCAAAAGACTTCTGCAAACATTTGATGCTCTCCAACACCTGTTGTAACAATTGCATCCCTAGGCAAGACTTCTCTTATAGTTTTTAATATCTTCCATGGTTTCATGTAATTCTTATCTTCTATATAATAATACTTAGAATATTCATCTTTCCATTCAGTTATATTTTTAATCCATAAATTCTTATCTTTCTTTTCTAATTTGATTTTACTAATGGCATCGATTATTTGATTTAAAATTATTTTTATATCACCATTTAATGTTAAGCTTGCTATGTTATATTTTTCATTATCTACAGGATCTAAGTTTACCATAACTATCTTCTTTTTGGTTTCTGTAATTTCGTCAAGTGATGTAAATGATCTATCGCTAATTCTGGAGCCTAATATTAACATAAAGTCTGACTCGAGCAGAGCCCTATTGGCTTCAGCCCTGCCATAATAGCCTATTACACCAAAGTAAAGTGGAAAATCATTAGGTATTGAGGCTTTTCCAGGAAGAGTTGAAACTATTGGAACAAGTAATTGCTCTGATAAGTTTAATACTTGATTATAGGCGTTTGAATACATAACCCCAGTACCTACAACAATTATTGGTCTTTCAGCCTCAAGCAACATCTTCGCTACTTTCTTGATTTTTTCTAAATCAACTTCTGTTATAAATTCTTTATAACCTTTGACACTTGGTTTTTCTGGCCATTCTATATCATCAATACTTTCTTGCAATATATCCCTTGGAATATCTATTACAACAGGCCCTTTTCTTCCAGTCATTGATATATAAAATGAATTTTTAATCCAAATCGGTATTTCTTTTATATTTTTGATTTTTACTATATATTTAGTTATATTTTCCATAACACCCATAACATCTGCCTCTTGAAACGCCATTTTTCCCATAGAGTTTCTAGGGACCTGCCCAGTAATTGCTATTAGAGGAGAGCTATCCCAGTATGCAGTTATTAGTCCTGTTGCTAAATTTATTGCGCCTGGACCTGATGTAGCAGTACAAACGCCTGGAAATCCAGATGCTCTTGAAAAACCATCGGCTGCATGTGCTGCTGCCTGCTCATGTTTCATTAATATTTGCCTTATTTCGCCAGAATTAACATAATCATAGAGCGCATCATATATTGGCATATTTGACAGTCCTGGTATTCCAAATATTGTTTTTACTCCTTCTTTTTTTAATGATTGAACAACCAATGATGATCCATTTGTCATAATGAAATCACCCCAACTAAATGAGTGATAAAATTATGACCAACTAAATGAGTGATAAAATTATGACCAACTAAATGAGTGATAAAATTATGACCAACTAAATTTAAATTTGGCTTTGCATCTACCCCACCTAAATTACTAATATTTTTTTATTGTTTCTGCCTTTTAAATATTTCTTTTTACCTAGTCTAAAACATCTACATAAATTTTTATATTTTAACTAAAATGTTAAATTTTTAATTTTTATTTACATAATGTAATTAAATTTAATGTCATATCTTATTTTGAATTGCATACTTTCTTATATTTGAAATATTAATATATAAATATTTCATAAACAAATTAGAATAGTACTTTCCATTATTTGTAACCTTAAAGTAATTACCATCATCTTTTATTATACCTAAGAAGCTTAATAGATTAATTTCACTTCTAAGATAATGATATATATCATGGTTAAACTTAGTTTCAAATTCTTTTTTATTAATTTTTAAAGAATACAACCTATAAATTAAATATATATAAATTTGATCTTTAAGATTTAATTCTCTTAATAATGAAATGGAAAATTTACCATTATTAATCATTTTTTCATATTTTTCTAAACTAAATGAATTTGCATAATAGTATTGCGATAGATGGCTCATAGCGCCAGTGCCAACTCCTATGAAATCATCGTTATCTATTATATATTCATCAACTATTGAGCCTTGATTTTTAGAAAAGGTCCACGCTGTAGATTGATAATAATCGCTATCTGAAAATTGATTAGTTAACACATTATATAACATTTTTTCATTTTTTTCATCAGGATACATAAATTCCTTAGGAGCTTGTCTTATTGATGGCATAATTGGATAAAAGGTTATTTGATTAGCCTTGCTTTTTTTAACAATATCAATTTCATTAACTAAATCTTCTTTTTTTTGACCTGGTATATTGAAAAGAATATCAACATTTAACGTTGGTATCTTTGAAGCTATATCTATCTTTTCCAATAATTCCTCAGTGTTAACTTGTTGTCTTCCTATTTTTCTTTGTATAACAGGTACAAAAGATTCAACACCTAATGATAACCTTGTTATGCCTGTTTTTTCAAGCTCCGAAACTTTTTCATCATTAATATCATAAGGTGAAGCCTCGATAGAAATATCATCAATTTTATTGTACTCCTTTATGTAATCCAATAAATCGCACACTTCTTCTGTAGCTAATGTTGGCGTACCTCCACCAATATATATAGTAGAAAAATTAAAGCCCATTGATATATATTTCTCTAATTCTTTTTTGAGCGCATCAAAATAACCTTTTTTTAGACTCGGTTTGTATAAGATGCTATGAAATATACAGAACGGACAAAGAGACGTACAAAATGGAACGTGTATATATAATGCTAATTTCCTATCATAATAAGGAGGATTAAAACTGTCTACCTCTTTTAATTTCCAATTATAATTATTAAACATGTTTTGTATAACTTTCTCTATTAACATTAACGTTCCCCAATGCATATTGATAAGCTAAGTTATAAATATTTTATCTGATAAACATACTATATATTAGAATAATAAATTATATTAAAGATATATAATATATTTTATCATTTTTATTAAATACTAACAATATGCCATAGCTTTTATCAAGTTTTCCTTAGCCAAAATTGCATTTTGCATCACCCTTGGAATAGGTGGTATCTGATTCATTAACTTATCAGCCCTATTTATTATTTTTTGCAGCTCTATCATATTACATCCACTTTTACTCAAATTGCTTATTTGTAATGATAGACCTTTTAGTGATGCCCTAATAACTACCAAATTATCGGAGTTATCTTTATCTATCATTCCGTTTAAATAGTTTGCTGCTTGCGTTAATAAACTGCTGGCCTCAACCAATAATAACGCAAAAGATCTGGGATCTCGTTTTGAACTCAATTGATTCACCTATGCTTACACCATTTCCTTTGTATCAAATAGAAGTTATAAAGATACAGATTTTGGGAACCTAAGCATATATAAAAAATTACTTAGGGGTTATCTTAATTTTTTCTATTTCATAACTTTTTATCCTATTTTCCTCAATAATAATTGTTATTAATACATCTGCATCTATTAATTCACTATTAAACTTATATTTGCAAGTTCTTTCCTCATTATCGTCATTTGAAAGACATTCTATGTTTATACCTTCTGACATCAATGCATCAATGAATTTTTCTAAAGAATCTTCCTTATATTCACCCAGCGTATCTGTTATAGTATCTAAATCATCCTCTAGGTCTAATATTTCATTTGAAATTTCATCTAAGTCACTTATATCATCAACGTCAATTGAACAAGGCATATCTTACACCTTGTATAATTTGTATTTCCGACCTTATAGATTTGTATAACTTTAAATCATAAACAAAATATAAATATTATTTAAGAAATTTTATGCTTTTTTGCAATTTAATTAACATATTATGCATATTGTTTAAATGTTAATTAAAAGCTTTTATATTAGTTTAACATTAGTAAGCATAGTAATACTAAGTTAAACAAAATTTAGGAGGAAAAGTTTAAAATAAAAGAAGTGAATAAATGATGGATGAGATAGATCAAATATATAAAAGTTTATATTCTCAACAGATTGATTATGATAATATTTTAAATATAATGTTTAAAGAAAATGAAGATATCCCAATATTTATTGATAACCACACGTGGAGCTTATTAAAAAATTATATGTATGAACTAGATATGGGTGTTGAATTGTCACGAAAACCAAGAGGAGGGTTATACATAAGTTTGAACATAAACAAGGGAAGTCTATTTATTAGTTTATGCGATGGTAAAGAGATTTTAATGAAAACAAGCATGCCATTAGAAGAATTTTTTAATAAATTAAAAGAATATACTAAAAACCACTTAATTTAAAATTATGGACTTTTCTTAAAGTTCTCTATCCAGAATTTGGCTATCTCTTCTCTTTTAGCTATCCATACATCATGAGATTTCAAATATCTTATAAATTCTTGCAGTGCCTTAATTCTGCCAGGTCTACCAGTAATTCTTACATGCATACCAACACTCATCATTTTAGTTTCATATTTTGATTCCTCATATAGTTGATCAAAAGAATCCTTCACATAAGAAAAGAATTCTTCAGCCGTAGAAAATCTATTCATGGGAAACAAAAAATGAAAGTCATTTATATCTGGAGTATACGGTATTATTAGAAGTCCATTTTTATAATAGTATGGCAAATCATCATTATATGCATCTGAATCATATAAAAATCCTAATTCCTTTATTATATCAATTGTATTTTCACTTGGTTCTCTAGCATAGAAACCTAAAGGCTTCACACCAGTTAAATTTTTAATTATTTCAATAGATTTTTCTATTTGCCTTTTTTCTTCATCATAGCTTAACCTATAATTTTCAAACCATCTTAAGCCATGATCAACTATTTCATGACCTTGGTCAACAATCGCTTTAGCTGCTAATGGATTTAATTCTAGTGTATGGGCTACCGAGAAGAATGAGGCCTTTACATCATTATCCTTTAAAACTTTTAATATTCTCCAAATAGCAGCCCTAGTTCCGTATTCATAAACACTTTCCAAGCCAATATCTCTACCCTTAATATCAGTTGGCGGAAATTCACCTATTAATTCAACTATTCCATCAACATTGTATGAATGCTCAGAACCACATTCATAATTAAAAACTAGATTAACCGCTAGTCTCTTTCCATTGGGCCATTTAAAGTCTGGGTAATTATTTGAATAACCTATAAAGTCTCTTTCATACACCAAAACTTATCCCCATTAAATAAAAAAATGAAAAGAAAATAAGTTTTTCTAATCTCATAAAAATAAGAAATTAAGAAAAAACTAATAACATTTATTAATACTATAAATTATCAAGCTATATTTTTTATTAATATGATAAGATAATTTTTTATAAATACTTAATACCTCTAACTGCTATGCTATAGTTATTTCCAGGTTTCCATACAAAATCATTGGGGAAAAACATCTTTCCACTTATTAATTCCAGGCCTTCTTTTTCATTTCCATTTAATATTAAAGCCCACGCTTTTAACACAATATTATCATCAAATTCCTTAATTTCTTTCTTATCATACTTTTCTATATCTAAACCGATATTTATTATAACCCTACTCATCGGAATTAATGGTTCGCAAGAATACATCAATATTAGACCTCCATAAACTGTAGAATACCAAATAACTTTTTTAATAATATCTAAGTTGTAATTTGATGGATTCCATTCTTTCATGCTATCAGTTATATCATTTATTACATACTTAACATCATTATCTGGTGGCCAAGGAGCATTAATAATTGGTCCAGCTATATAAAAACACTTAGATTTCGCTAATATTCCCACAGGATATAAATCAACCAACCTTATAACCTCACATATGCATTACAGTCTGCCCACCTTGTTTAAACGATCCGCCTAGCTTAATATTAAAATATGTTGCTATCAAAGTATACGTATTTGTTAATAATCTTATGGAATCCGTTAATTCACTTTGAGACAATTTTTCTCCATAAATAACTTTAGTAACAATTATATTATCTGGCATAGACAAATCAGGCTGAAATATTATAATACATGAAGAGCACATATAATATAGGCTCCTTAATAGCTCGCCTATCATATTAGCCTTATCCTGCTCAGACAAATGAGATAATTTTTCCTTGTGTTCATCGGCTACCTTAACTCCCATTGTACATGCATATTTTTCTGTTCTCCCCTTTGGTTTTTGAACGGATATCGAAACCTTCATTGGAATCTTACTCATAGCATTAATAGCCCATTCTATTGGAGCTTCCTTTGGTATTGGAATTTCTGATATATCTAAATCTTCTTCCTTCAGCCATTTTATTATGTCATCTTTTATTCCCAATTTAAGCACCAATTAAGAAATACAGTTTTTTATTAAAATATTTTTCCTCTTTTCGCTTAATATAATTCTAAGATAAACACATTTTACTTTATCCCCAAACTAAGAATTTGGTGAATACATTGAATGATATAAGAAAGGAGTTAGACAGGCTTAAACCATATCTAAAAATTAAACCCCTTTATTGGGACTTTGATAAAAATGAATTTTATTGGATAGACACTAGATTAATACCATGGAAAGAAATTTATAGAAATACGAAAGATTATAGAAGAGTTGCGATAGCAATCAAAGAAATGGAAATAAGAGGAGCCCCAGCCATAGGAGTTTCAGCAGCTTATGGATTGGCATTATCTGTTTTATATGACAAATCAAATAATATAAGCGAATTGATAAAAAATTCTAAGGAAGCATACAATGTGCTCTCTTCCACAAGACCAACAGCATATAATTTATTTTGGGCTTTAAATAGAATTTGGAATGTAATATTAAAAGAAAGTGAAAAAAATGACACAGAAGAGATTAAAAATGCAGTTTTGAGTGAGGCACACAAAATTTATATTGAAGATGTTAAAAATAACGTAGAGATGGGAAGATTGGGATCCAAAGTAATAGATAATAATTCTAAGATAATTACTCATTGCAATACTGGTGCTTTGGCAACAGCTGGTTTTGGAACTGCATTGGGAGTAATAAGATATGCTTATTATGAAGGTAAAAGTGTGCACGTTTATGCAGATGAGACAAGACCATTGCTACAAGGAGCCAGATTAACCATTTGGGAACTTAAAAAAGAGGGCATTCCTTCAACTCTAATAGTAGACGGTGCCTCAGGTCTATTATTTAAGAAAAACATGGCAAATATGGCAATAGTTGGAGCAGATAGGATAACATTAACTGGATATGTTGCAAATAAAATTGGTACTTTTAACTTAGCTTTGGCAGCAAACTATAGCAATAAACCATTCTATGTTGCAGCTCCATTAAGCACTGTTCAGCCGATAGAAAATCCAGAAGAAATTATTATAGAAGAGAGATCAGATGATGAAGTAACTAATATTATGGGTCAATTAAGAATAGCAGCTGAAGGAACTGAAGCATATAATCCTGCATTCGATATAACTCCGCCAGAACTAATAGAGGGGATCATGACAGAAAAAGGCATTGTTAAGAAACCATATCTAAATAACTTCAAGTCATTTCTTTCAATATCTCCACACTAAATAAGATTTGTTATTTTTTATCAATCAGTTTTTAAATTCAAATTAAAAATATTTTATTATAATTTATTTATAACATCTTTATAATTTACTAAATGATAATGAATTTATACCCTATACATATGCAAATTTATATAGGTGAGAGTAGTTGGGAAAAATTCCGTGTTCAATTGATGAATTAAAACCTCCATCAGAGGGAAAATTTGCAAAGTATGAAAATGGTAAATTGATTGTACCTGATACTCCAATAGTAGCTTACTTTAAAGGGGATGGTATTGGTCCTGAAATTGTAAATAGTGCAATCAAAGTTGTTGATGCAGCAGTTCAAAAAGCTTATGGCTCAAATAGAAAAATCTTTTGGTGGCAAGTAGCAGCTGGTGAAGAGGCACAAAAAGAGTGCGGAAATCTTTTGCCTGAAGCAACTCTAGAGGCATTTAAGAGATCAAGAATAAATCTCAAGGGACCGCTAACAACACCTGTTGGTAGTGGATTTAGAAGCTTAAATGTCTCATTAAGAATTATTTTAGATTTATATGCAAACATAAGACCAGTTAAATGGTATGGTCAACCCTCTCCTCATTGTCATCCAGACAGAATAAATTGGGTTATATTTAGAGAAAATACTGAAGACGTTTATATGGGTATAGAATTTCCATGGAATTCCTCAGAAGCCAATAAAATTAGAGATTTCTTCAAAAAGGAATTAAAGATAGAACTAAGGCCTGATGCTGGAATTGGAATCAAACCAATATCAAAATTTGGTACACAAAGGCTTATGAGAAGGGCATTGGAATGGGCAGTTAGAAATAATATTAAACGTGTCACAATACAGCATAAAGGAAACATACAGAAATACACTGAAGGGGCTTTTAGAGAATGGGCATATGAGGTAGCATTAAACGAATTTAGGGATTATATAGTTACAGAGGACGAAGTTAATACAAAGTATGCTGGAAAGACGCCAGAAAACAAGATAGTAGTAAATGATAGAATTGCAGACAACATGCTACAACAAATAATAACAAGACCAGGAGAATACAATATCATAGTATCTCCAAACTTAAATGGAGATTACATCAGTGATGAGGCAAATGCGTTGGTAGGAGGTATTGGAATGGCTGCTGGATTAGATATGGGAGATGGTGTTGCAGTCGCAGAACCAGTCCATGGAAGTGCTCCAAAATATACTGGCAAAAATGTTACAAACCCAACAGCAGAAATATTAAGCGCTGCCGTATTGATAGGAGATTACGTTGGATGGAGAGAAGTTAAACTATATATTGAAGATGCCATTGTTAAAGCAATAAAGAATAAACACGTCACTTATGACCTAGCAAGAGAAATGCCTGGTGTTACACCTATATCAACAAGTGAATATACTGATGTACTGGTGGATTATATAAAACAAGCATAAACACCTTATTATTTTTCTTCAATTTATTTTCCTTCAATCTTTTTTATAATATCACATATTTGATTTAAATTGCTAATTTTATATTTAGAAATATTTAATAGACTTTCATCATTACCAAATAAAACTGGATAACCAACTTTGATCATAGCATTATAGTCCCACTTAGAATCTCCAACATACATTGTTTCTTGTGGCTCTACATTTAAATATTGTAAAATTCTCATAAGCGCCTTTTCTTTATTAGTTCCAACCATAGGTAAACCTCCTGGAACTAAGTAACCAAATTTATTGAATTCCAATTCATTTGCCATCCAAATTTCTGCTCCTATAATATCGGCTATTCTATTAACCAATATGTCTATACCACCGCTGAGTAAAGCTATAGTTTTTTTATTTTTATGCAAACATATTGAAACATCTTTTATTTCATCTCTTACAGGTATTTTTGATAAAATTTTTACCAATTCTTCTATTTTTAATTTACCATTATTTTTATCAATCCATAGTGAAGTATCTAATCTCATCCATTCCATATAATCAATTTCGCCTTTTTCAAATTTTTTATAATATTCTTTTGCCTTGTCAGCAACATCAAAATACTCGTGTAAAAACTCCCAGCTACTTTTTACATTTGTCAATACACCATCAACATCAAAAACTACTAATTTTATATTGTTCATTTTTTACCACCACACTTCTATATAAACGATATACTCAATTTTTTATTATAAAACGTAGGCATTATAAACATTTCACTCCCTTCCGTATTTTCCATTGTCTTTAATAAAAATTCTAATATTTTTTGTTCATTATCAGAATAAAACAGATGTGGCTCTTTAGAATCTGTTGATCCTAACATACCAATATTTGTAAAGCTCTTCTTTAATAAGCTTGCTAAATTGTCTTCTTTAATAACTCCATAGTTTCCTTTAACATAAAAAATAAATATTGGTAGTGAATCAATACTAGATGAAAGGTAATCTATGTGCCATTTAATTCTTTTATTTTTTAATAGGTGTCTTTTTAATCTATCCCTTAATCCATTGCCTGCAGATCCAACATATATTACAAATCCATTGTCTAATTTATATAACTTCTTATTTATGTTAAACTTAATTCTGTTTACTATTTGAAAGCCTATTATATAAAGACCTTTATCATTTGGCAAGCTATTCTGTAAAGAAAAGGCTCCGATACCCCAGAGATCGTCATCGCTTTTTACTCCTTCCGGGCACAACTCTCTTCATCGCCTATAATCATAATTAGACACAAGAATAATAACTCTTATTAAAAATTAAAAAGAATTTGTAGAGGAAAACGGTGTATAAAATGAAAATATTAATAATAGGATTGCTAGAGGAAAACTCAGGAAAAACAACCTTTGCATCTAGCTTGATATCTGCATTAATAAGTGAAGGATTCGATTCTGTAGGCTTTAAACCATTAGGTAATACTGAGCTTTGGGAACACCCGGAAGTCTTGGAAGAATCCAGAAGGCAAAAAATGGTAATAACTAAGGATTCAATCATATTATATAAATCATCGAAAGAAAAAGAACCAATAAACCTATTAAATCCGTTTGGAGGTCTGCTATTACCTGTTTTGCCTGAAAAATTTAATTCATTAAATTCTTTTAATGCAACATTATATTCGCCTAACATGAGGATGGGAATTTCTAGGCTGACCTCATGCAATAATAAGATGAAAAATATACATTTTATAAATGAGGGTGCAATAAATAAAAGCACTAAAAATATTGGATATGAAATATTAGATCTAGTATCTATTCTTGATAACCTAGTAAAAGTAGACGATAATTATTTATTTAACTTAATAAGTGGCGGTGCAATAAATGAGATTGATAAATGTTTAAATTATCTAGAAAATAGGCATGAAGCAATAGTTATAGAATCTAATTCAAATGTCGCGTCTCCAACTATCAATTCAATTAACAGCGATTTAGTTATAGCAGTTACTCCTGGATCGGCTATAGTTATTGATGGTAAAAGATTCAGGAAAGCTATAGAATTAATACTAACAAATGGAAAACCGTGGACTGTTAAAACACAAGAAGTTATTCCTTTAACTAACTATATTTACTCAATAGAGCTTCCATTATTGCAAGACCAAATAGAAGGCTATAGCAAAGATTCATTATCTTATATAGTTAATGCAATAAAGGAATTACATAATGAAAAATAGCATATATTTAAATTTATCTATATAGAGAATAAATACTTTTCAGTATTAAAACAATTTAATTCTATATTTAGAGATTATTATAGGGTGATAAATTGGCTTATTTTATAGATATACTTGATATACAATTAGATTTGTTAGGTGCTGGTCTATTACTTTTAGCAAGTTGGGTTTTCCTAAACTTCTCAATTAGCTATGATAAACAAAAACTCTCAGAAATAAACATGGACTATGGATATTTTCTTGTATTTTTAGGAATCTTTGCTTTAATATTTGGATTTTTGGGAATGTTTGCCTGGCCATTGCCAAGCTCCTATAATTTAATTTTGGTAGACCCTAATGTATTGCATGGTATAGTACTGCTTGCATTAGGTTTTGCTAGTTTAAATAAAGCACCTTTGTTTGGCATATTACTTGGTATAGCATTTATTTCAATACCAATAATAGTTTATGGAGACGTTATATTACATTTTAGTTTAACAAGTTCGCCAACAGCAGCTGCTGCATTGTATATATTGATAGGAATCTATGGAATTTTAAGCCAATTATTACAAACAAAGGCAAAAAGATATTGGAGCTTTACAGCATTGATATCATTTGTCTTATCAGGAATATTATCATATTATATAGGATTAGAAGCAATATTTGAGCACACAGCTGGATGGATGAAATACACACCATGGGTATGGCTGATGATCAATAATGTTTACTGATAATTTAATTGAAAATGGGATTTATTTTTTTTGATAAATCTTCTTTTAACTGGAAGAAAATTAATTGTGACGAATTTAGGAAAGAAAATGGAATAAATGTTATATATTTTAGTAATAGATATTGCGCTGCATGCAAACTCTTTAATTTATTATGGTATCCGTTTGTAGATAAGTTCGTAAGAACAAACAAGAATATCGACTTCATTTATTTTTTTGTAGTATCATGCAACTGGTTTATATATGATTGTAAGTCTGAGTGTGCATTAAATGCGTTTAAAAAATACAGCATTAATGTTTCTCCAGTAACTTTATTAATTATGAATTGTTACAATAATAAAATAATAAAGGTTATTGAAGGAAATGTAGGTGAAAAATTACTATACAACGAATTAACTAAATTGATTAACAAATACAATCGTATTTTGGAGTCAATAAAACAAAAAAATAAATAACTGATCTCATTATATAATGAGATCAGTTTAATTGCAAATCATATAACTTGAGAACTCAAATTAAAAATATTTTAAATTAATATTTATTACATAACTTTGCTTTAAAGAAGCATGACTATAATAATTATTAATGATTTCCTTTGAAATCATTCTTTTTTAACAACTAGGTATATTCCATCTATATTTGTTACTATTATCTTTTCTCCTTTATTTATATTCTCATTGCTCTTTGCAGACCAAAGCTGATTATTAATTTTAATAACTCCAGGCTTTATTGGTGTTATGGCTTTTATTACAACACCTTTTGATCCTATTAAAGTTGATTGATTAACATTTATTGGTGTTATTATCTCAAATGATTTGGCTAAAACAATTAAAATAATGGCTATGGCTAAAACAATTAAAATAAACAAATAATATATGGACTTTGTTTTTAAGTATAAAAATATTGATATGATAAAAAGAATTATTAGTATCGAGATCAATGTTAAGCTTCCAGGCCCCCACCTTATTCTGGAAAAAAATCCCACATTATCATTATACTGCATTATATCACCCTTTATTTAGTAATCGCCACAAATTATTATTATTAAACAAATACTAGTAATATAGTTTATAGCTTTTAAGTGTTATCAGATAACGGGGAATAAGAATGAACATAAAAAAATCAATAGTAATAGTAATATTATTGATTTTAATTCTAGCCCTATCTATTAGAGCATACTCAATAAATGTGAACAATAATAAAAAGCCAATAGTAATAGTAAACTTTGATACTACAGTTGATATAGGATCTTCAGATATGTTAAACAGAGCTTTAACTATTGCACAATCATACAATGCAAGCGCAATAGTGATAGTAATGAATACGCCTGGGGGATATCTTAGCGATATGGTTAATATAGTTAATACAATAGAAGAAGCAAATAAATCAGGAATACCAACTTACACATATGTTCCACCAAATAGTTTGGCTGCTTCAGCAGGAAGCTATATTGCTATGGCTACAAACCAAATTATTATGGGAGATGGGTCAGAAATAGGTCCGTCAACCCCAATAGTAGTTGGTGGAACTGCTTTAGAGCAAAATCACACAGAAGATGCCATGATTAGTTTTATGGAAAGTTTAGCCCAAAAATGGGGAAGAAATGTTACTGCTGCTCAGGATATGGTATTATATGATATAGCCTTTACTTCACAACAAGCATACCAGTATCATCTAATAAACGGTATATCGAATTCTTTTAGTCAGGCATTGGAAATATGGAACCTATCTGACAACCCTAAAATAAATGTTAGCGAAAATTATTATGAACAATTTTTAAGTGCTTTAAGCAACTCGACATTAGATGGCATTCTTATGACTTTAGGTGTTTTAGCAATACTTTTAGATCTATATCATCCAACTATAATATTAACTATAATAGGAATAGTAGCAATAATTGCGGGTTTGGTTGGAGCTGAAATAATTAGTGCATCTGTTTTAGGAATTTCTTTAATTGCTATAGGGGCAGCAGTAATGCTTGTAGAATTAAAGCTTGGCCATGGATTTGCTCTTATGGCAGGTATGATAATTGCTGCAGTTGGTATTTATTTAATGGCAGAAGGTATACCAATGATATCAAGCGGAGTTCCTAATAGTTATATATCTCAGCTAGAAATTACTGGTGTTGGAGCTGTTGGAGTAGTAGCAGGTTTGTACATAAGATGGGTGGCAGGTCCTTTGAGAAAGAAAAATAAGCTAGCAGGCCCTGAATCATTAATAGGTAAGAGAGGAATTGTTGTATCTCCTTTAAATCCTGAAGGGGAGATAAGGATAGAAGGCATTATATGGAAAGCCAAATGCGAGTCTTGCAGCGCTAATGTAGGAGATCAAGTAGAAGTTATAAGGATAGAAGGATTAAAACTAATAGTTAAAGCAAATAATAAGTGAGATACAACTTCTATTAATGAGAAATTAAGAAATTATTTCAGACTTTTTCATTTTATATGCATCCTTTATTATGAGTTCGTTAATACCTAATTTTTATGTAAACTCAAGGGATGAGATATTTAAACCACTTTACCGTAATAATCTGCCCTCTCTGTCATGAAGGTGAGATCTTATAAAAAACATAGATTTAGCTACATATCTACCCTAAATGATGAATTCACTATTATTTAAAAAATCTTAATTTATTTTTGGTCATCCTTCTTAACATTAATTAGGTTTTATATTATTAAACCTGTGTATCTATTTTCATATTTTATTCGATGATATAAAAATTAGATTAATATTTTTTAATCTTTTCCAATATAAGGGGGATTCGCCTTTATTACAAAGAGAAAAACAGCCTCTGAATTCAGCATCTCTTAATTAAAAGAATTTTCATTTAAAAACATAGATTTTTAAGCCTGTAATTTAATACTAACAGAGGGATAAAATTTGATTAATATTGCACTATTAGCTATCGAAGTTTTTATATTATTAATAGTGTTGGCCATATTATTAAGTGGTATAAAGATAGTTAACGAATGGGAAAGATTACCTGTATTGGTGCTGGGCAGATTTAGAGGCTTAAAAGGACCAGGTATAGTTTACGTGATACCAATAATAAGTAGAATACCTTTTAGGATCTCTACAAGGCTGCAGGCCTTAGCATTTAGAACTGAACAATCATTGACAAAAGATAATGTACCTGTTGTGGTAGATGCAGTAATGTATTATCAACCAGTAAACTTAGAAAAAGTTGTTTTGTCAGTAGAAAATTTTAATATAGCTACACAGTTAGCTGCTGAAACAACTTTAAGAGAAGTTATTGGTCAAACTGTTCTAGATGAAGTTTTAGCGGAAAGAGATAAAGTTGCGGCGTTGGCAAGAAATATAATTGATAGTAAAACTGAAGCATGGGGTGTTAAAGTAACAGCTGTTGAGATAAGAAATGTCGAAATTCCTCATGACTTAGTAGAAGCTATGTCAAGACAAGCTCAAGCAGAAAGAGAAAGAAGGGCTAGAGTTACTTTGGCAGAGGCAGAATTTGAGGCCGCTCAAAAAATGGTTGAGGCAGCAGGCCTCTATAAAGATCATGATGAAGCATTTATGCTTAGATGGATGAACATGATTTATGAGTTAGGTATGGAGGGAAGGAATACATTAATGTTAATACCTGTTAATCTACCTGCTGCAGGTCCTTTAACCGGCTCTCCAATTAACTTGTTTGGAATACAAAAAATGCAAGAAATAATGCAAACACAAGCTAAGCAAACACAGCAAGGAGCTCAAGAACAAAATAAATAATTTTTAATTAGCTAGGGGGAGAATTTGAAGTAGTAACAGCAATTAGAGGCCTTAAAATGTATTCTCCATTTCCAGTTTCAGTTATATGAGATCCCAAGCTAATAGTTACATATGTAGTTCTTCCTGGAGATATTAAAAGACCTCCTGGAATTGCTATTTTAAATACATTACTTGGTAAATTTGCAGAAACATTAATGTTGTTTAATAGCTGTATTGTGACAGATTCAACTACAAATCTTACTTCAGTATAATTTCCACTAGGTATCGTAGTTGAAGTCAAAAGTTGGGGAGTGCTTGATAACGCTATTGTCTGAGTTTTATTTGAAACTGTTATCCACCCTTTGTTGGTTGAATGTATCATTATAGATGAGATCGTTAAGTATATTTGAGCATAACTATTGTTTCCAGGATCAGAAATATAAAATCTTGCATATCCATAGGATTCATAATAATATAGACCAATAGCTAATACTATAACAATTATTAATACACCTGCAACTATACCTTTACTAAGATTTTTCATTGCAAACACCAAAAATAGTAAGGTATGATAGTAGTTAAAAATTTTTGTTTATTTTGCATTTATATTTAATAAATCAATTACCATTAAATTAAAAAATGCAGGGGGTGGGATTTGAACCCACGCAGGCCTACGCCAACGGGTCTTGAGCCCGTCCCCTTTAGACCAAGCTCGGGCACCCCTGCTCATTATTTTAGTTTGATAAAAAGGGATTATATTTTCTATCCTTTTTATTTAATATGATTAGCAAAATTTTTAATTATATAACCAAATAGAATTTTATAGTTAATTTCATATAATAAAATCATTAAATTTATCACAAAAATCCTATTAATTTTATAGCTAGCTTTCTATTTTAACAAGCAACGAATTCTGTTGTGCTTGTACAGCTTGTACTTGTTTACTTTGTTCAGTTATTTCTTTAGGCTTTACAACCTCTTTATTTTCTGTAAAAGCTAATTGAACAGTTTTATCGAGCTTTTCCAAATATTCTTTAGCAGATCTCTTTTCCTCTGAGTTTGTGTCTTTTAGTTTTCTTAGATGGTTCATGCTTTGTGTGTAGCCTTTTTCACTGATTTCTCCACTAAAATATGATATCTCAATATTTGCTATAGCTCTAGAAACTTTTAATTCCTCATCTTCGATCTCATTTACTCTTCCGTTTATAATTTTTTTAACCTCATCGGCCTTAATTCTTAAAGCCTTTATTTCTTCATCAAGTCTTCTTTTCATTGGGTCTACTACACTGCTCGGCAGGTCATTTTGACCAGATATAGTATCTAACGCTTTCCTTCTTTTATATGCTCTATCGAGATTTTCTATTAGTTTACTGGCCTCAAACTTCCAGGTTGGAACAACAACTATTTTACCATCTTGAAGCTTTAATCTTTCTCCATCTATTGATTCAATGTTTCTATCAGCAATTTTTATTGAAATGTTTTCTACCTTACCATCAACTGAGCTTGATATACTTATTACTGTTCCCAAATTTCTTCCATATTCATCATATATGTCATCGCCAGTAAATCTTGATACCTCATCGATTCTTAGGATCACCACTTAAGACACCAAATCTTTAATTAACTAGAAGGATATATAATGTGAAACCCCTATTTATTAAGTTTTTCTCCTTATTAGCTATTTTTTAAAACTATACTAGTTGGTGAAAGATGCTTGAGCAGCTTAGAAGATTGGAATAAGAGATGGTATGAACAAAAGAAGGAAACTATTGGTCAAAAGATTAAAACTGCAGTAAGACCACCTCCCCCATTAAAGGGGCAAATAATATCTGCAACATATAAAATTGCAACACAAATAAACAAATTAGACTATAATCTAAGCAAATTAGAGGCTTATGATAAACAACTGTTTGAAAAAACAGTTAATGCATTGGTAGAAGGCGACAAGAGTAAGGCTGGCATGTACGCAAATGAAGTAGCTGAAGTAAGAAAGATGGCAAAGGTATTAATGACAGTTAGATTTGCATTGGAAAGAGTAAAGTTAAGATTAGACACCACATTAATATTTGGAGATGTAAATGCCGACCTAGCTCCAGCAATTGTAGCCTTAAAGAATGTAGCTGGATATTTGAAAGGCATGATGCCAGACGTGTTTACAGAATTGATGGGAGTAGACGAGGAATTACAAATGGCAATGATGCAATACAGCTCAGGCAGTGTACCAATGCTAGAAAACGAGTTTGTAACGGAAGAGGCACAGAAGATATTAAAAGATGCAAGCTTAGTAGCAGAACAAAAGATGAAACAAGAATTTCCAGAAATACCTACAGCAGAGAGTATACCATCTTCAGTTAACAATGCTAGCTCTGCAACTGCAGGAGCTGGCAAGTAAAACTTTTTTTAATCTAATAAAATTAAAAAAATTTATTCTTTTTAATTTTTATATATAATTATGGGAGAAAGTTTGTCCGAAGAAAAAAAAGAAGAATTTGTTGAGAAGCTAAGAAAAAGTTTAGATCTAACTTTATACGAAGCAAAACTATATTTAGCTTTATTAGAAGGTGCTAAGGATCCTAAAGAAGCAAGTGCAAAAAGTGGGGTCCCTCTGCCAAGAATTTATGATATAATAAAAGTTTTGGAAATGAAAGGAATGGCTGTTTCAGATCCTAAGGGTTGGTATAGAGCTGTTCATCCAAGGGCTGTTGCTGTTTCAGCGATTGCTAGGCTAGAGGAAGAATCAAAAAAGAAAGTCAAGGAGATATTAGATATATCAGATAATTTAGAAAACATAGCAATGATAGAAAAAGGAAAAAATATTTTATTTGTAAAGGGTTATTATAACCTGATTTCTTTAATTGCAGAAACAATGAAAGAAAGCGATGTGATTTACATTACTATTGGCAGAATATTATCAAATTGGAATGAAATTTTAAAACCTATAGTAAAGTCTATTTTGCCCTTAACCAATGATTTAAGAATAATTATGGAAGAATTAAATGAATTCAACAAAGATATGAGAAAAGAAAATAATGATTTAGGAATTAAAATGAAGTTATATAAACCAATATTTTTTGATCTAATTTCTTCCAGAAAGGCCTATATTATTGTTATGAAAAATCCTGAAGGTATAATAGGTGTTTTACAACAAGAAGAACTTGAGTCCAGAGAGGTCTATGATAGGCTAAACATTATATGGAAAGACTATAGCAAGGAAATAATATGACTTTTTTAAGAAAATAAAGCTTAGTTTTTGATTAATTTAAAAATAAAATATCCTATTAGTTTATATTAGTTATTCAAATTAATTAATATTGCATACATAAGTAAATACTAGTATTGATGTGGGAAAAAAAGGAAAAATTTAAAAGTAGGATTAATTACTTTTCTTTTTGTGACCCAATATGAGCGAAACAAATTTGTTTGCCCTTAGTAACGTAAGGATCCTAGATCCTCAAAATGGTGTTGTTTCTGAGAAAGGCGTAATATTAATACAAGATGGATTAATTAAAGATTATGGTTCCAGAGGATATGTAGAGATACCGAATTCTGCCAAAATAATTGAATGTAATGGTAAAACCGCTATGCCTGGGCTAATAGATGCCCACTTACATATTACAGGGCAAAGATCTGGAAAAATAGAAGAAGGACTTATCACACCCATAGGTGTTTTCTTTGCCCGTGCAGTAAAAGATCTTGAATCCCTAATAGATGCAGGATTTACTACAGTTGTAGATGCTGGAAGCTATATAGCCTTACATTTAAGAGATGCAGTTAAAGAAAAAACAATTCCTGGACCAAGGATTGTTGCATCTGGTCTACCTTTAAGCCAAACCTTTGGTCATGCAGATACTCATTATATGCCAGTTGAATACGTTGACTTCAGAACTTCTAAAAAATTGTCTCCATTTATGTCTCTTATATGCGATGGAGAAGATGAGTGCAGAAAGGCAGCAAGATATGCTATGAGAGAAGGTGCAGATTTTATAAAAGTAATGGCAACTGGAGGTGTTTTATCTCAAAAAGATAGGCCAGAACATAGGCAATTTACATTAGAAGAATTGAAAGCGATAGTTGATGAAGCAAATGCAACTGGTAGATGGGTTCATGCACATGCCCAAGGTAAGGTGGGTATTATGAATTCCTTAAATGCTGGGGTTAAGGTAATAGCACATGCAATATATATGGATGAAGAAGCCACAGAGCTTGCAAAAGAAAAAGATGCGGTTGTTGTACCAACCCTTTCAATAGTTCAAAAGCTAATTGATGAAGGAGAAAAATTGGGAGTTCCAGAATGGGGATTAAAGAAAACAGCTGAAGTTTATAATCAACACATAGAAGCTGTTAAAACAATTCATAAACAAGGGGCGAAAATAGCAACTGGAACGGATTTTGATGGTGGTGTGGGAAAAATGGGAACAAACTCTATGGAACTTAAATTATTGTATGAAAAAGTTAATATGTCTCCATTAGAGGTGATAAAAGCTGCAACAGTAAATGCTGCTGAAGCTGCAGGATTAAAAGGTAAGGTGGGAGAAATAAAGAAGGGAAGTTTTGCCGATATAATAGTTATAGATGGTGATCCTTTAAGCAATATAAATCTTTTAACAAATACTGAAAATGTTAAATTAGTGATTAAAGAAGGGGAAATATATAAGAATAAACTATAGTATACAATATTAAATGAATAATTTTAATCCTACCAAAAAAACTATTTTAATAATTATATGTATTTAAAAGGAAAAGTATAAATACCACTAAATATTCTATTTTTTGTTAGACCTATGGTGGGAAAATGGATAGAATAATTTTTAGAAATAGAAATTTATCTAAATCTGTATTGGCTGTAATAGTTGTTGTTATAGTTGTAATTGCAGGTGCTTCATTAGTCTATTATAATTCAAAGAAGCCGCAAACTTCTACTTCTACAACTACAAGCACTCAAAGTATATCTACAACTACTTCTACTTCTACATTTACAACTACTTCTACTTCTACATTTACAACTACTTCTACAACAACCTTGCAATCTTTGCAACCCCTAATACCTGAAAGTTATTCAGCATTAGCTGGTCAACCATTAGAGGTATCAATACCTAACTTTAAACCGGGATATTACGCCTTGGTATATGATGGATCAGGTAAAATAATTAATGTAACAAATCAATATTTTAATTTAACATTTAATTATCCTGGCTCATACTTGGTCTATTATAACATATATAGTCAAGGAAACTTGATTGGTTCTTCATCTAATAACCTAATAGAAATTGTAGTAACACCATATATAAGCTTCAATGAATCCAATTATATAACTGTTCCTGTAATTGCAATTAATAAAGGTCCTGTAATTGCAATTAATCAGCCATTTAATTTGTCTTTGGGCTTCCTCCAACCTCCTTCTGGAAATAACATAACAATAAAGGAGTACATAATATCATTTGGTAATGGCACAAAAATCACTTTACCTGCAAGAAATTCAACTGGCTATGCTGAGCAGGTTTTCTTAACTAGATCCGGAAACATTAGCTATATAGAACCTGTTAAAAATCCAATAACAGTTTCATTTAACACACCAGGATTATATCCAATAAGCTTAACAATTGTTACAGAAAACATTTCATCTGGTAAAACTTATAATTACACAGTCTACCATACAGTAGCAGTTTCATCAGAAAACATGCAATTTAATTTATATTCTATACAATCCAGCATACCTAATCCTGGAGTAATAGTTGATGCTGAAGTTGTTCCTGGAGGACCATTTACATTTGACCCATCTCTATTCCCAGATACAGTCAGTAATGAAATTATAAACAATATATATGGCTCTTTGGTTTGGTATTATCAATCAAGCACAACACAATTTATACCTATGCTTGCAGAATACATACCAACAGTTGGAAATTGGAGCAATGTTACTAATAGGTACAAATATGGAGCTATATCACCAAATTACACGATTTACATATTTAAGATAAGACCAGGATTAAAAGCATCAAATGGGGACCCTATAACAGCTTATGATGTATGGTATACAATGATAAGAATGTTAGTATGTGCTGGTGGCGTACCTTCTGGCAGTGGAACCAACTTGGCTCCATTTACTGTACCTAATTATACAATGTTTTCATTTATTGTCACATCACCAAATGATTCATTAGGAGCTAAAGAAATAATCAATTCAGTATCATATAATAACCAGACAAACACAATTACTTTCAACTTAATACAATCTGTAAGTCCAGAGTTTTTCTTTAACATGATGACCACTTTTGATTACGTAATGGATGCCAAATGGTTAAATCAGGTTAATGATGGATTAAACCTAACCGGGTTGTATGATGGCAACTATACTCAACTAGCTCAATCATTTTATCAATATCAGCAAACATGTATTGTTGGAAACTATAATACTCAAGTTCAATGGCCTTCTTCAAATGCAGGATTTACTGGTCCTTATTTCATAGCATCATATACTCCTGGACAAAGCGTCGTATTGAAACCAAATCCATACTGGCCTAATAATATAACTTATTTCCCAAGACCTAACGATACTGTTATTGTTGATTGGGTTAAAGATCCAACAACAGCATTAAATATGCTTGCAAGCGGTGAAGCAGACATAGTTACTTTTCCAAAAAGCTCATTTTCACCATATATACCAACATTACAGCAATTAGAAAGCCAAGGAAAAATAAAAATATATAGTGAACCGTCATTAAATGAATGGTGGTTTTCATTTAATTTAAATATAAGCGAAACATTATTGAAAGAGATAAATCCAAGCTATAATATACCAAGCTATTATTTTGCAAATCCATTAGTTAGAGAGGCATTTGCATATGCATTTAACTATACAGAATATATAAATGATATACTAGGAAATGCGAAATATCATATGAATTTAGGTCAACCATGGTGCGGTATATTATTGCAAGGTATGGATTATCCTGTTCCGCCATCAGAATTAAATAATTGCCCAACATTTAACTTGACATATGCTAAACAATTAATGGAAGAATCAGGCTTCTATAATATAAGCGTTAACTTCCCAATAATTGTATCAAGCGGTGATACTGTTGATTTCACAGCAGCAGAAATGTGGGCACAGAACTTACATGAAATGGATCCATATATAACTGCAATTCCATTATACATGCCGTTTTCAACAATAATAAGCTATATGGTTCCTGGAGCTAATCCCATGCCAGTTTATTATCTTGATTGGAATGGGATACCATTAGCATGGTATTGGCTACCATTTATGTATCAAGAAGGAGGAGTTTATGGAGGACCCGATGGATGGAATGTTACCTATTTAGAGCAACTCTCATCACAATTTAATTCAACTGGCAATAAATATGTTGGTGCTTTAATTTGGCAAGAATCCCAACAATTCAAGCAACTAAATGATATGATAAATGAAGCTGATTTAGCTGATGAACAAGGATGGGCAAATGCCACTAGTATAATACGCGAAACACAACAACAGGCTATAGACCTTTACATAATGGTGTATGTTGTTGTTCCAAGCAAAGCATGGATATTAGGATCATACATGAATTCGTTCCAGAATAGCATGACTTGGCAATCAAATCCATCGTTCACTAATGGTTTAGAATCAGAGTTTTGGTGGTGGGAAAAACCATAAAATCTATCTTAATAATTTTTTATTTTTAAATTCTTATTCTAATTTTATTATTTAAGATAATGATCATATTTAAGCTTTAATGCTTAATAACTTTAGATGCTTAAAAGCGTTTAAACCGAGGATGGCCCTCAGGCGGTTGCTAGTGTCTCTTAATCCAATATTTAGGCATCTGTGTCCCAATTGCGGCAGAGAAATAAGTTCAAATAGATTAGAGAAAGGTTTGCCATGCAATACTTGCCTAGAAAAAGAAGTGGATGAAAACGATCCAATTATAATTGGTGATATTTTAAAGAAAAACAATAAGTTAAGCGGATATGCATGGCTTTATTATTTAGAATTATCATATAAAGATTTCAGTAAATTTTTTGAAGATAAAACTAGTTTTAATCTTTCAAGTGCGCAAAAAAGCTGGGCTAGGAGATTATTATATCCAGAAAGCTTTTCCATAGTAGCTCCAACAGGAGTTGGAAAAACAACTCTCCTCATATCATACGCCGCCTATAGGGCCATTAATAGCAAAGGAAAGATTTTGTATTTAACTCCAACAGAGAATCTTGTTGTACAAACTGCTAGAAAGTTTTCTAGCTTTTTAAACGATGGAGTTGCTTATTATTATTCCTCAATGCAAAAAAGTGATAAGGAATTTATGACATCTAGAATTAATGAAGGCGATTATAAAATATTAATAATAACTCCAGGATATTTAATAAAAAAGTTTGATCTATTAAAAAGATATTCTCCATATGAATTAATAATAGTTGATGATGTTGATAGCCTTTTAAGGAATAGCAAAAACATTGATAGAGTATTAATTTTATTAGGATTTAATGAAGGTTCTGTTGAAACTGCATATAAATTAGTTACGAAAAAAATTGACTATACTATAGCATTATCAAATAAAAGAGAAGAAAAAAGAAAGCAATTAGAAGAAGAAATAGCAAATTTGCAGGTTAATTTAATAACTTCTACAAATGAAGAAGCAGAAAGGGGTCAACTAGTTATAGCATCAGCAACTGGTAGACCAAAGGGAATAAAACACCTGGTATTCAGGGAACTTCTAGGGTTTGAAATAGGCGGTGGTACAGATTATTTACGAAATGTAGTAGATTCTTATCTGATTACTAATAATGTAATTGAAGAAACAATAAATTTAATAGAAAGATTGGGTAAGGGAGGATTAATATTTATTTCCCAGAGCTATGGAAAAAAATTAGCAAAGCCTTTGGTAGAAAGATTAAATAATAAAGGAATTAAAGTAGTTCAGGCTATAACAAATTCTAGAAAAGCTATAGAAAAACTTGAAAAAGGACAGGCAGATATAGTAATTGGTCTTGCTAGCAGATATGGGACTATAGTTAGGGGAATTGATCTACCGGAAATAATAAGATATGCAATATTTATTGGTACGCCATCTAGAAAGCTAGAGTTAAAGACAGCAATGCTTTCACCCCAAAGATTACTCAGAATTGTTATGTTTTTAGAAGAAAAAGATAAGAGCTTTAATAGCTTAAGAAAAAGTCTTGAAAGCTTTGTATCTAAGTACAGCGAGCAATCCCCCATAGTTGTAGCAGTATTAAAAGGAGAGATGGAAGCAAAGGGTATATTAAAAACGCTCAAAGAGTTAATCGATTCTTCTATTGACAGAGTCTATAATGCTGTTCTAAATTTGATACCTAATAATGGAGATAGACTGAAAATTGGAACAGTTGTAATAAGCAATGAAAACGGAAATCTATATCTTTATTCCCCAGATGCCCCTACATATTTGCAAGCAAGCGGGAGGACGAGTAGATTATATTATAGTCATATGACAAAAGGATTGTCCGTTATAATTGATAATATTCCAGAGCTAGTGGAAGGTATCAAAGATAGATTAAAATGGATAAGCATGAGCAATTTTACAGATTTTAAAGATTTAGATTTAAACAATGTAATAAAAGAAATAGAAGAAACTAGGAGAATTGAAGGAGGAAACATGGTAAATATTGTAAGCGAATTGATAATTGTTGAGAGCCCGACAAAGGCAAGAACAATAGCAAATTTTTGGGGTAGACCTGCGAGAAGAAGGGAGGGTAATTTGAACATATATGAAACAACAACCGTAGATCCCCAAACAAATACCGTTTTTCTTTTAACAATAACTGCATCAAAGGGCCATGTATATGAACTGGCCGTAGACGACAATAACTCATGTTATGGGATAAAAATGTTTGATTCATCTATAAGTCCAATTTATACTTCAATAAAAAGATGCTTAAAATGTGGATATCAATTTACCCAAGATACAGATAAGTGCCCTAGGTGCGGGTCTAATGCTATAGTAACCTCAGAATCAATATTGCAAACCATAAAAAAATTGGCAACTGAAGTTGACAAAATATTAATAATGACAGATCCAGACAGGGAAGGTGAAAAGATTTCATGGGATCTATTTTTGGCTTTAAAGCCATACAACAAAAATATTTCTAGAAGTGCATTTCATGAAGTTACTTTAAATGCTGTTATGGAAGCACTAAGAAATCCTGGAAATATACAAAAAGGGTTAGTTGATGCCCAAATTTCTAGGAGAATAGATGATAGGTGGATAGGTTTTTCTACTAGCAAATACTTACAATCAAAATATAGCAAGTTGTGGTTGGGTGCAGGTAGAGTACAAACCCCAGTTTTAGGCTGGGTTATAGATAGATACAACCAATACAAAAATGGCATGGGCTATAAATTAAAGGTTAGATTACCAAGCGGTAGCTATATATATTATTTTACAAAAGATAAAGAGATAGCAGATAATGCATCTAAAGAAAAGAAAGCTATTATAAAAACAACCAAGATATGGAACGAAGAAGTCAATCCTTTACCTCCATATACAACTGATTCTCTTATATATGATGCAAGTTTAAAATTTGGATTTACAGCCCAGTTTACCATGAAACTCGCACAAGATTTGTTTTATTCGGGCTTAATAACTTATCATAGAACAGATTCAACTAGAATTTCTCAAATTGGCATACAAATAGCCAAGATGTATTTAGATAATATAGGTTTGTCTCAATATTTTAAACCTAGATCTTGGGGGGATGAGGGGGCTCACGAAGCTATTAGGCCGACTAGACCATTGTCAGCTCAAGATCTAGAAAAGGCTATACTAGATAGATCCATAAAGGTTCCAGTTGAATTATCTCAATTTCATTATAGATTATATCAATTGATCTTTGAAAGGTTCATAGCAAGCCAAATGTTACCCTCAGTATATGAAAAAGCAGAAGTAAACATTAAGATAGGAAAACTTGAACAGTCATTAAATTTTATTACAAATATAATAAAGGAAGGATTTTCACTAATAACTAAACCTCAGATTGAAAACTGGATTAAAAAGGAATTAAATAATGAATATGAGATAGATTTAGAAAATGTATTGTATTACAAAAGTAGTTCAATTGAATTGTATAAAAATGGAGATTTAGTAATGCTTATGAAAAAGAAAAATATAGGAAGGCCAAGCACTTATGCAAAAGTTATAGAATCTAATATAAGACATGGATATGTAATAGAAAGCCAGAAGAAAAAATATATTATACCAACAAAAACTGGCATAGAAATATACAATGATCTCATGAGCTCAATATTTAAAGATCTTTTAACAGAAGAGAGTAGCAGATTATTAGAGGAGCAACTTGACTTAATTGAAAACAATAGATTAAATCCTATAGAATTTATAAATAAGATTTATAATGAAATTTTTATTGAAAGACTTAAAGGAAATACAAATAGCTGTTTGAGTTCTTAATTAAATAGCAATGTTTAATAAGCTATTTATTATTATAACATTATAGGTGAAGTTTGTGGAAGAAAGATCCAGAATTATAGTCAGCAAAGAGCCTGTTGAGGATTATGCACTTCAAGCAATTTTAGAGCTTAATAAAGGAGCTAAACAAATAGAATTAACAGGTTCTGGTGATTACATTTGCAAAGTTGCCGAAGTTTACCAAGCAATGAAAGCCAGACTAGGGGAATCATTAAAGATCGTTTCTTCAGATATTGGTTCTATAAAAGTTAAAGGGAAAAAAAGCAGTTATTTAACTATAGTCGTGGAAAAATTAGGATAAAAGCTCAGACGGGGATATTTTCTACATTTATTTCAGACGATATCGACGTCATCACAGCTGCTTAATTATTAAATAGCCCTCAGTAACACAGGCCAAGCTCATCAATTCGCACCTGCAGCGGTCCTCATTGGGCAATTATACTGTTGGTGTGAAAATTTATATATATGAATTTCTATTATAGTATTGGTGTGAAAATTTTGTATAAGAAGATTTTAGTGGGATATGATGGATCTGAGGGTGGAGAAAGGGCTTTAAGTAGGGCATTAGAGATATCTAAAGAGTCTAATTCAGAATTATGTATTGTAACAGTTATTCCTCCTGCCTCTGTTATAGTAGGAGAAATAGTAAGCCCCGATGTGATTAATACAGCGGCAATAATGGAATCATCGAGAAAAAAGCTTTCAGAAATTGCCAGCAAATTGGAATCCCAAGGATATAAGATAAGGTTTGATGTTTTATCAGGAGACCCCGGTGATACTATAGTAAATTATGCTGAATCAAATGGATGCGATTTGATAGTCTTGGGTAGAAGAAGATTGTCAAGATTCGAAAGGCTAATATTGGGAAGCGTTACAAACAAGGTAGCAGGGAAGTCAATGAGCGCAGATGTATTAGTTGTGCCATAATTTATTTATTTTTATTTCTTCCTTTTTTTTGGAATTATTGGTAATAGCGCAGTTGAGATTAACGCTAATATCATGAAAGTTATCATAGTATTTTCTAATCCTATTATTTGTAAAATATAGCCTCCTAAAAATATACCAATAGCCCCTCCTATAGTATTACTTACCCCCCAAATCAATGAGTTGGCTTGGGCAAAAACACTTTTATCAACAATTTGACCTACATAACCTAACAAATTTGGGAAACCACTAAAAGCGAAAAACGAAAAGACTGCAAACATTATTATAGATAATGTTTCATTTTTAATAAATAAAAATAATATATAAAAGAGAGTGGAAAATATTGTAGTTATAAATACAACACTTCTTCCTCCTATGTTTGATGTTAAACGGCCGAAATAAGGTTGTCCAAATATTGCAGTAGCATAGGAAACAGTTAATATTATGCTCATTAATAACTTTGATTTATATAGAAATTCTAAATATGTAGGTGCATAAGTTTGAACCCCTGAAATAAACATAGCCCTTAAAAATACCACAATGCTTAAAGGTATCAAGACATAGTAAAAAGATGATAAAGAAACCTTGTTTGATTCTTTATTATTATTTTTAATTTCAACTTGTATATTAATTGGCTTTAATCCGCTATAAATTATTATAGATAAGATGAAAGTATATATACCAATTAAATAGAGTCCGAGAGGAGCTCCCAAAGCATGTATTACAAAGACTAAAACTACAGGAAATATTGCTCTACCAATACTACCAAAGGATCCATTAATACCTAAGGCTCTTGGTGATTCTTTAATATCATATATATGTTGTAGTATAGAACCACCTAGAGGGTGATAAAATGATAGGCCCATGCCTAATGATATAGATGCCAATGCTATTAAAGTTAGTGTAAATTCATGGTAAGAAAATGATGATGCATATAAAAGACTTGATAGACCAATAAGAATGAAGCCTGCAAGCATTAACCTATTATGATTACCTTCTTTATCTGCCTCTCTACCAACCCATATACTTGTTAAACCTGATAGTATACTAATCAATGATCCCATAGTTCCTAAAAATAATGGTGAGATTTTCATGTCTAGATAATATGTTATTAGAATTGAAAACGTAACCAGAAAGCTATCATTAAGGAAGTGTCCTATAGACGTAAATATTAATGCTCTTGATCTTGCGCTCATATCTATTACCTCCTTAAATTAAATTTATTGCTAGATTTAAAATACTTATCTATATATTGCAAACATATTAATTTTTACTTAATACATCTAGTATTGTTCTAGCAGCATTTAATATAGCTTCTTCCTGTATGTAAAATTCTTTTTTAAATTTATCATAAGCTTTATTAGATACTATTAAAAAACAAGATGACTTTATTCCCCTTAAATTTGACAAGGCTAATAATGTAGCACATTCCATCTCAACTCCAATAATATTTAGTTTCTTTAATTTTTCTAAAATTTCAACTTCTGCATAAAATGAATCGCTTGAAAAAATAATACCTCTATGAACTTTAAATCCATTGTTTACAGCATTTTTTAATAAATTTTGAGATAAATTTGCATCTGGGGATGATGGATAGCATATATTACTAAAATACAGCCCTAGAGCAGACGCGTTTCCTAAATATGCTACGCCATTAGGTATAATAACGTCTCCAACATTTATTTCATCAAATAAGCTACCTATGGTACCTAATCTAATAATGTACTCTGCTCCCAATGATATAAGCTCTTCCAAAACAATTGCAACACTTGGGCCTCCAATTCCATGAGAGGCTAATCCAATTTCTTCTTTATTATAAGTTCCTGCATAAGTATAGAAACCCCTGTTGCTATTTATCAAAGTTAAATCATTTAACAACTTTGCTATCAACTTAATTCTATCGGGATCACCTGTTATCAACATTTTTTTAGGAACTTTATTTGCCAATATATGAACCGTATTTACCATACTTAACCCCTTTTTATTTAATTTTATCCATATTTTAATGTTTTTCTTTTATTTAATCAAAATTTGGCATTCCTCTTCTCGAAACAAAGATTCTTAAATAATATGATAGGTTAAAACAATCGTTACCTCTTTCTAAAAAACCCTTTTCTATTAATGACTCAATTACATTTTCAGGATTTTCGATTCCTTTTTTTGATAAATCCGCTATAGCTCTTAAATCTCCAACAGAAACATTTTCTAAAAAATATTTGAGGACTATTTTTTCTTCCTTGCTTAAATACCTAGCAGACTCAAATTTTTTCGAAGACTCTATAAGCCAATCTTCCATTTTCTCGCCTATTCTATAGCCTATTTTTACATCTTAAATTTAAAACTTGTTAAAGCCTATTTTTAAATTTACAAGCTAAATGATATTTAATTTCTATAAATAAATACTAAAAGATGAAAGAGCTTTAATACAGTTAGGCAAAATTTAATTGAAGGTAAATGAAAATGAAAGTAGAAATTGATATTGATAAAGCAAAAAATATTGGTTTGCTAATATCTAAATTAGTTCCACAAAACATAGATCTGTACGATAATATAGATTATTATCCACCCTTAAACGCATCAAAGTCAGATGTTTTTAATTATTTTTTAGTAATGGTATCTATAGATCATAGACTTAGATATAAAAATAAAGTATATGAAGGTATTATTGATAACAGGTCTTATCGTGGGGCAGACGCATTATATAAGCTTGGGTCATTAAAATTTAACGAAGATCCATCATTTTTTTATCCAGAAAGCCTTTCAGAGATTAGTGAAGAAAAAGTAAAGAAATGGCTTTCTATTACCGATAAAAATGGGAAAATTATATATCCTGATGATATAAGAGTAAGAGCAGAATTACTAAAAGATTTAGGAAATAAATTAAAAAAATTTTACAAAGATCCGTACGATTTGATAATTGAATCCCAGGGATATCTAAGAAAAGGAGTTAACAATGGTTTTATTGATCTATTAAAGATTTTTAAAGCATATCAAGATCCAGTCGAGAAAAAAGCCTTTTTGTTGGCCAAGTTTCTAGAAAGAAGATCAATTTTAAAAATTAACGATCCATATAATAAAGAATTGCCAGTTGATAACCATTTATCAAGAATTGCTTTAAGGACTGGAATAATTGAGCTTGATAAAGAAACCAGAGAAAAGATTTCTATGCAATTAGAATTTACAAGCGAAGAAGACATAATTTTAAGATATAATTCAAGGATAGCATATAGAATTGTTTCTCAAAGCTCTGGATTGGATCCTTTCATATTAGATGATATACTTTGGAACTTCGGAAGAAACTGCTGTACGAAAGAAAATCCTAGTTGTAAGACATGTAATGATTTTTGCAGGAAAATTAATGGTTGTAATATCGATGGTTGTATACTAGCAAAAGAATGTAAGGCTTTTTCTGATAAAAATTATATGATACCAGAGCATAAATTTGCTACAATATGGTGGTATTAGGGGAACAAGAATATGTACCTAACAAAAGACGAAGAAAAGATAATAAATGGAGAAGAAGGTTGGGCAAAGGCGAAGGCTTTGCAAGTCATTGTTAGCGTGGGAGATTCTCTAGAAGCAGAAAAATTAATTGATATATCTCATGCTCATATTTCAGGTGTTTCTTATAGCAACATTGGAGATCCAGGAAGAAAATTGATTAAGATGTTTGCAGATTCAGGTGTTAGATTTTCTGTGCCTTCTACAGTTAATCCAATAGGATATGATATGGAAGATTATAAGGCTATTCCTTACACCAAAATAGATTTGAACTATATTAACAATCAAAATGAAATACTAAAATCATTACACAAAATGGGCGCCGATTTGACCTTATCTTGTACACCGTATGATTTACCAAATATTAAAAATTTAAAAATTGGTAATAGCGTCGCTTGGGGAGAGTCTAATGCAGTTGTATATGCGAATAGCATTTTAGGGCTTAGAACGAACAGAGAAGGAGGTCCAATTTCATTAATGGCAGCAATAACTGGCAAAATATATTATTATGGCCTTCATATTAATGAAAACAGAATACCTGAAATAAAATACGTTATAGAGAAGCCTTATAATTACAATATAGATGAAGTCAGAGCAGGCGTATTTGGCGAAATCTTAAGCAAAATTCATGATAGCGATAAGCCTCCATTTATAAATGAAACATTGGATAAACTAGCCATGAAAGAATTTTTTGCATCATTAGGTGCATCAGGCAATATTGCTATGGTTTATATTGATAAAATTACCCCTGAAAAGCTCGGAAAAAAAATTTTAAAAGAAGTTAAAATAGATTATAAAGAAATAGAAAAGAGGAAAGAGGAACTAAGTCCAAACAAAAAACCAGAAGTAATTTATTTAGGATGTCCCCATTCGTCTGCAGAAGATTTATATAAATTGGCAAATATATTAAAAAAGACAAATAAAAAATATGATGTAAAAATTGTTGTAACTTTATCCAGGAGTGAAATACAAAAAATAGAAAGCAATGCTTTAAAAATTCTTAAAGATCACAATGTTAATTTAATAGCAGATACCTGCTTAATAGTAAGCCCATTTGGATATAAGGGATTAAGCGTTGCTACAAATAGCTATAAGGCCTATTTCTATTTATCTAAAAAAGGTATTGATGTATCTTTAATATCAATAAATGATATTCCCAAGGTGATAGACAATGATTGAAATCAATGGCAGAGCATTAATAAAGGGGAAGGCAGAAGGGGAGGCTGTTGTGATAAATGAAATAAGCTTTTATGGTGATGTAGATCCAGAAACAGGAAAGCTTAAAGATGGAAGATCAATAAAAGGCAAAATTGTAGTTTCCCTTAAACCAAGGGGCAGTACCGTTGGTTCTTATATAATTTATGCACTTAAAGAAAACAACGTTTCTCCAAAAGCTATAATAATGGTTAAATCAGAGCCCATAATTGTTGCAGGGTGTGTATTGGCAAATATTCCATTAATTGATAATATACCAAAGGATTTAGTTAAAAATATAAACGATGGAGATAAAATAATTATTAATGGAGATAAAATAATTGTCATAAAATAAAGAATATTTAAATTGTAATTTAAGATAAAATTTTATTTAATATTTTTGAGTCTATCTTTTTATACCTTTCTAGGCTGCCTACATCTAACCATTCCTTATCATAGATAAAGCCTTTAATTTTTAAATTCTTTTTTATCATATATGGTATTAAATCACCCATTATATCAAATTTCGTTCCTAAAACTTCTTCTATATTTTCTAGGATTGAAGTCCTTAATGTTAATATTCCTATAGTAACTTTTATATCTAGCCATGGTTTTTCATTTAATTTTATTATATTGTTGTTCTCATCTATTTCTGCAACTCCTACGGGTATTTGATATTTATTTGCTATCACAAGTGTGACATCAGTATTGTTTTTTATATGATAATCAATTACTTCTTTTGGGTTTAATCCTGCTATAATATCTCCATACCAGATTAATGCTATATCCGAATTTAAAAGACCTTCTTTGTAAGCCTTTAATAAAGATCCACCAGTATTTCCATAAATATTATCATCTATGCTATAATCTATTTTTACATTATGTTTATCTCCATCTCTAAAATAATTTTTTATATATTTCCATTTATAATTAACTAATAATATGATGTGATCTGAACCATTACTTGATAGATGCTGTACAATATAATCCAAAATTGGTTTTTCTTCTTCACCTAGAGGTATCATTGGTTTAGGCACAATATCTGTGTATGGTTTAAATCTAGAGCCTTCGCCACCTGCCGGTATAACTGAAGTAAATTTCAATTAGGTTCACCAAGTTTCCATATAGATAATGATTAATGAGATATATAAATTTAGTTAATATTGCTAAATATTATTTTCATAAGGATAAAAACAATATAAACTTTATTCAAAGTTATACCTAGATTTTTTCTATAATTAGACTATCTCTATGCAGCATTTGATTCTCTGGCAAAATAAATGGTTGATTGTTTAGATAAATTATATTATATCCGCCCCAATAGCTATCTATTTTAAATTCTTTATTATAAAAGTAGTTATAATCTAACAATTTAGGTGCTATTTTAATTGGCTGTTTTACCCTAAAGAAACTGAATTCAGTGTTTAGAGAATATTTTTTTGATATATTATTTAATATAGAATTTAATTTAATTATTGAGCTATAAATGTTTTCCGTAGATATCCATCTATGTCTCCATAATTCGTTTGCAAAACCATCTTTAGATATGTTCATTTCCATCAATCTTGCTTTATGTAGGCTGTCTGTAATAAACAATTCTGTTGCTATTATATGAGGTTGCTCCGCTATTCTTTCAAGAATTCTAAACTTTCTAGTAGTTCCGACTTTTGGTTTTTCTCCCCCATAGTCTATTAAGTATACCACGTATTCCCCCTTAATTTTTTTATCAATTTCCTTGCATGCTTGTAGAGCAATTTCTCCTCTATACGAAAGGCATAGATCATATATTGCTCTATCAGTTCTTTTATGTTTACTACAAAAGCCTTCAGCTTCTAAAGGGCAGTAAATCCTTTTTGTTGGATCATCAGCCTCTTCTAAGGATCCATTGTGCCATTCACAATAAGAACTCCATGGTTGAGGAGATAATTGAACAATACCATTATATTCATAGACATCAGAATAATTAATTTTTTGAATCAATAAATAATCTAAACTTAATTCATAGCTTTTTATTAAAAACGATCCTATATTAAATAAAGTACCTTTTGGAGGGCTAATTTTCTCTGTTGTTTCATTAAATATCTTCTTTTTAGTTAACCTTAGAATAACTCTTTCTTTCATTTTAATCTCCAAATATATTATTTTTATACAAAAATAATATGTGTTTAAATGTTTTTACGGCCTCTCATATAAGAAATATTGGTTAGACCTAAGTCCGACCGTTTGTCCATACACTTTCATTTCAATCATCTTATCTTCAATCATGATCGAGCATAGGGACTTAGCCCTCAACCATCTGCCAAGCTTAACTGCATGCGGGTCATGAGACTCCTTCGAGCTCAACGGCGCGGGGCTCACATCTCTGCAATCACACCCACTCTTTTGGGCATAGCCAACATCGGTGTGAGAGGTCATCCTTTGCCAGTAAAAACTAAGCATATTTGAATATAAAAAGATTTTTACTAAAATGAAAAAGGATTCAGCCTTCCCCGCCATGAAGGGCATTAGTTCCCGAGATCTAGAGGTTACCTATAGGATCTACTCTGATTCCTCCCTATGTGGGAATAAAGTTACTCCTACTCCTCATCTTTACTTGACCTGAAGGAGAAGCCTCACACTCCTTATTTTAATTTAGTTACGTAGAGGCTTACCTCATATCATGAAGCATACCCTCTATGTCTTTAATTTCAATTAGTGCAACCTCACCGAAATTTTTCCTAATCAACTCCCTCAAAGAGTTTAATTGCCTCTCCAAACATCATTTTGGGAACTTGACGAAACTCTAGCATAAATTGCTATTTGTTTAACTCTTCCAGATCTGTTTAGCAGTCTTTCAACCTCACTATAAGGAATTCTCTACTTACATTAATTTCTGCAGCTCTAATTTTTTCCTTGCCTAATCCATTTCATAACCCCGATTCTGCTCATGCCAAATATCTCTGCAACATCGCTGGAGATCAAGTATCTCTCCATGGAGTTCTCTTCATAGTATCTAGAAGTTATTAGAAATATTAAAAAGTTACACAGAAAATGTTACAATCTTTAAAATATTGATTTATTATAAGGTTTTATATAAGCTTTTCTCCGGGAATTTGATTTAACACTATGGGAAAAAAGATAATAGTTTATGATTAACTGAAATATTACTAGGATGTGGTGAGAGAGTATGAGTATAAAAGGAGTTAAGAGGTACGGCATAAAGGTCTTAAGTGTATTACCTGCTATATTAGCTGTAATAAGCTTAGTATTAAGCCTTCATTTAGGCCAACCGGCAACACATGCTCATCTACAAGCTGTTAATCCAGTAACTGGAGAAGACGATATATTTCTATGATTTTTATTAAAAGTTTTTATTCTTGATTTTCTATATTTTTGAGATAATGTTTATTGTACCAATTTTCGAACTCTGATAGTCTTAGTTTTCTTCTTGCAATTTCTTCTAAATTACTATTTGGTATCCATTCTTTTAATACAGGATTGTATTCTCTAAATGGTAACAGATACCTTTCTTTTACATCATGGCCCATAAGATTGAATTGCAATACCTCATCCCAATCATATTGCTTATATTCATTTACTATTGTTGTATCAAAATATTTAACATGAATCACATAGTTAAAATATATTACATTATCACCCACTAATATCTGGCCAACAAAGGGAAACGCTAATAGCCTTTTAAATATGTATTGTATGTTTTTATTTGTGCCCCTTAATAGGATATAACCTGATGTAAATGGCATAGGTTCGCTTAGCCTTAAATTAAATGAATTCAAACCAACTTTTGGTAAAAAAGCTCCTCCTCTTGAGTATAATTTTGAGTGGTTTAAGTGATAATTAAATGATGAGAATGGCTTAAACTTCCTTATAGGGCTTGGACCTTTAAATGCCTCTATTAATAGACGATAGTTATCTAAAGCATTTGCTCCTAATGCTGCCAAAATCAAAACATCTAAAGCATCTGGCTTTCTATGGGGATCTGGTATTTCATAATTTATAGGAGGATGATTATCAATCATTTTATATATTTTATCTATATCATATAATTTATCATTTTCCTCATCATAATAATAAAGCCAATCCGGTCTAGAGTTATACACATCATAAAATTGATAGACATCTGCATTTGTTATTTCTTTTAAAGAGTTAATTGATTCACTTTCGTTAGATGGAAAATAATATGTTAGTATTGTACCTATTGAAGTATGAAATCTTCCTACTAACCAATAATCCTTTAACGGTGAAGAGTCCAGCCATTTACCTTTAATTATTGCTATCACATATTTTAAATTCAGCAACTTCCTAGAAAAATCTAGTGCAACAGTTGCAAATTTGTTGTCTTTCAACAATCTAAAATAACTTTCTAAGGTTGAATCAGGCATATCCATTAATTCTGCCATTCTCGTTAAATTATAAGGCGGCTTACTTTCTTGTATTGCATTCATTAATTTCATCATAATTTTCCTATTTAGCATCTTTCCTGGTATTTTTTCTTCTTCCACTAACTTCACCGCTCTATTAATTTATTATAAACCAAAGTACTTAAAGAGAGTATAGGTAACATGCTTATCAATATTTTTTAAATGTTAAGCTTAAAATGTTTCTTAACAAATAGAATCTGGGTAGTATACTTGAAGGCTGACATACCAGTATCCTGTATAATAGATGCTCATGTGCACAGTCCAGTAATGAAAAGCGCGAAAGAAGCTAACGAATATTTGAGAAAATTAATTGCCTCAGGAATAGGAGGAGCAGTTATATTGGGAATCCCTCCATTTAGGGATCTTCTAGTAAAAATACAATATGATGATGTATTAAAAGAATACGATAGAACAAAGTATTTAATTGATAAGTTTGCTGGAGAAATTAAGGATTTCCTAACACCTGAAAATTTATTTTTAATGGCACACCAGATCTCTGAAAGCTTTTGCCAATTCAAAAAGCACCAAGAAATTTCTGCTTTATCTAATTTCACTGTTTTGTTTCCAGCCAACTTATCATTAGAACCTGACGTTTTATCATCAATATTAGAGAAGTCTATAAATGAGGGATTTAAAGGGTTTAAAATAATTTCAACTATATTCCTTAAGCACTTAGACGATCCATCAGTAGAAGCAACCATTGAGGTAGCTAATGAAAAAGGATTACCAGTAACGATACATGGAGGATGTGATCCGGGTATATGGGAATTACCAAAATATTGTAAGTATGGGGATACATCTAGATTGGATCCTATTTTAAGAAAGTATAGAGACGCAAAAATTATAATAGCGCATGCTGGAGGATATAGTGCAATAGCTCCTGGGGTGTTTATGGATGAAACATTAGAATTATCCAAAAAATATCAAAATGTTTATGTTGATACATCAGCATTACCTGTCCAATTGATACCGATAGTAATGAAGGATTTCCCTATTGATAAAATTATGTACGGTTCTGATTATCCTGCGGTTAGCAATTCTGATCCTAAGCTATACATGGAAGATGTATTTTTGACATTATTAAGCCACGGAATATCAAGAAAAAACCTTGAAAAATATGCCCATGAAAATGCTGAGTTAATTTTTAATATAGAGTGTATTTCCCACAATTATGATCTTATAGAATAGTTATTTAAGGAAGTTTCTTGTGATGAAAAATTAAACAAGAGTTTTAATTAATAGATCTATAAAAATTTTCCTATTTGTATATCTTGTAGAAATATATATATACTTTACAGTATATATATATGAATACAGGCGAGGTTCTTGAACGAAATAGAAAACTTGCCTTATAAGGAGAAAAGGTATCCTTACCATAATGCGTATCTCGATTTTTGGAAGAAGAGTGTTGAAAATATAGAAGAATTCTGGGATAAAATGGCCAGAGAACTGATTTGGTATAAAACATGGGACAAAGTTTTAGAATCCTCAAATCCACCTTTTTATCGTTGGTTTGTTGGAGCACAGACAAATATTAACTTAAATGCCTTGGATAGATGGCAAAATACATCTGTATTTAATAAAGTAGCATATTATTGGGAAGGTGAAGATGGAATAACAAGGGTTTTAACATATAAAGATCTTTATAGAGAAGTAAATAAGTTTGCCAAAGCTTTACAAGATTTAGGGATTAAGGAAAATGATACTGTAACTATTTATTTACCGATGATTCCTGAATTGCCAATTTCTATGTTATCTACAACTAGATTGGGGGCAATACATAGCGTTGTCTTCTCAGGTTTTAGTGCAGAAGCTTTAGCAACAAGAATTGTAGATGCTAAATCTAAGGTATTGGTTACAGCCGATTCATATCCAAGAAACGGAAAGCCAATTGAATTAAAGAAAAATGTAGAAAGTGCAATTAAAATCGCAAGAGATCAAGGAACAAATGTAGAAAAAGTTGTTGTTGTTAAAAGGCTTGGAACTGAAATACCTTTTGTAGAAGGAAGAGATTATTGGTATCATGAATTAATTAATAAATATTCTGACAGCACTTATGTTAAACCAGTAGCAAGAAAAGGTGATGATATTTTATATATATTATATACTAGTGGGACAACAGGTAAGCCTAAAGGAATAATGCATAGTGTAGGAGGGTATATGACCTTCGTTTACCATGCATTCAGATGGAATTGGGATATTAGGCCAGAAGATGTACATTGGACTTTTGCAGATGTTGGATGGGTCACTGGGCATACATATATAGTATATGGCCCATTAATGCATGGAGCAACAGAAGTTATGTATGAAGGTGCTCCAGTTTATCCAAATCCAGATAGGCCTTGGAGCATAATTGAAAAATATAAGGTAACAATATTTTATACATCCCCAACATCGTTAAGACTCTTAAGGCAATACGGTGACGACTGGATTAAAAAGCATGATCTATCCTCTTTAAGAATCTTAGGTACTGTAGGCGAGCCAATAAATCCTGATGTTTGGGAATGGTATTTTAATGTAGTTGGGAGAGGCAAGTGCCCAATAGTTGACACATGGTGGATGACAGAAACTTCGGCATCAATGATTGCTCCTTCACCTAACATTGGCCTAGTCCCGTTAAAGCCTGGTTCTGCTACGTATCCATTGCCTGGAATTGATCCAGATGTATTAGATGATAATGGAAAGGAAACTCCTCCAGGAGTTAAAGGATACCTTGTTATAAGAAAACCATGGCCAGGTATGCCTTTAGGTATATGGGGTGATCCAGATAGGTTTGTTAGGACGTATTTTGGAAAATACCCAGGCCAATTTTATGCAGGAGATTATGCAGTAAAAGACGAAGAGGGTTACTTCTGGCTATTAGGTAGAGCTGATGAAGTATTAAAGGTTGCAGGCCATAGAATAGGTACAATAGAAATGGAAGACGCATTAATTAAACATCCAGCGGTTGCGGAATCAGCAGTAATAGGAGTTTCAGATCCAATAAAAGGTGAAGTACCTATAGCCGCTGTTGTCTTAAAATCTGGATTAAATCCCAATGAAGATCTCAGGAAAGAACTTATAGAAACTGTTAGAACTGTTATAGGTCCAATAGCTACTCCTCAGGCAATAATATTCGTAAAGAAATTGCCAAAGACTAGAAGCGGAAAGATAATGAGAAGGGTTCTAAAGGCAATATTAACAAACAATCCAGTTGGTGATGTATCAACCTTAGAAGATCCAACATCTGTTGATGAGCTAAAAAGAGCCTGGGATGAATTTAAATCTAGTATGAAGTAGTTTTTTAAAAATTTGTTTTTTTTAAGTAATGCATGAGGGGGGTGTGAAATGAGTAAAGAAGAAATATGGGCAAATCCGGCAGCATTAGGTTTAGTAGGTTTTGGCCTAACCACAATAGTTCTAAGTGCTGCCAATGCAGGATTAGTGCCTACAACAGGTTTAACTCTTGGCTATGCTATTTCATGGGGAGGTCTGGCTCAGGTTTTTGCAGGATGGATCTCTTTTAGAAGGAATGATATGTTTGGTGGTATAGCTTTTTCAGGCTATGGATTATTTTGGATTGGTCTAGCACTAGCTTTAATACTTGGCTTGCCTACGAGCGGTAAAGAAGTAGGATTATGGATGTTCTTATGGGGTATTTTTACACTATATATGGATTTCGGATCGATATTTTTAAAAGCAAGGGTTTTAAGTATAGTTCTAACATTGCTATTTATAACATTTTTTACATTAGCCGCTGCTGACTGGTCTGCCAGCACAGTTGTTATGCATATAGCAGGCGTTATAGGTATAGTAACAGGTATATCAGCCGTTTATTTATCCATGGCTATAGTTTTAAATGGAACTAAAGGAAAGGTCTTACTGCCCGAATAAAATATTTTTTATTTATTTTTTTAAGTTAAAAGATTAGCAAGCAATTTTATGACAATAAAAAAAGCATTTCAGAATTGAATAACTCATAGCATAAAGGTGCCATTAGTTGCTTTAATAGATTGCAAACTTTATATTTTAAGATCAAAACACTTATAAATAATACCTTAACAAAAAGGAGAATATATGAAAACCTTTTTCTCTAACTGCTTGATAAAATCTAAAGTAACATTTCGCTATACGATCTAGTTCTAATAAATATTTAATCAAATACATAAGGAGATAATGTTTTTAAATAAAATTTATCTTTCATATTGAGAATTGTCTTATAATTTAAATAATAGCTTGACTGACAATGTTTTCTGGAAGTATAACATTTCTCATATTACTCAATATATTTTTCAGATAATTTTTATCAGGTTCTTCAAAAAATGAATAACTTTTAATAGAATCCTTAACAATTTCTTTAGGCATCATTATTATATCAGAATAAGTTTCCAAGTTTGCATTATTAATCCTTGAAATAGAATCTGAAAGCATTTTTTTGATTTTATCAAAATCATCATATAAAGATTTATGGGCTCCCAAAAGGCAACAAGTATCTAGCTGACAAGGTATGGTTTTCATTTGTTTCCTTTTAGCAAGAGTTAAATAAGGCTCCCATACTATTCCATACCTAACTCTTCCTTTTTCAACATTTTCTAATATTTCTTTCCCACTACTACTGTACAACCTTGGCATTTCTACTTTATGTATTTCTGCACATAATTCCATTGATGACATCATTGATGTGGTATGCCCCTCATTTCCATTAGGATTATTTATTATTCCGCTACCTCCCCCGCTACCTCCACCTATTATAAATACTTCCCCTTTGCTAATTCTATGAATAGACATCAAGGAAATGGCAGGACTCATAGCAAGCTGAATTTTACCTAGCGATAAATCGACTGTTTCCTTAAATGCATCATCATAAACCTTTATTTGCACATATTTATATTTATCTTCTAGCTTTTTGGCAAAGTCTATTATATATGGGTACTCGCTTGCTCTTAAAATACCAACATAAAGCATTGGATTCTTTTTTTCAATTATCTCTATTATAGATACTCCGCCCTGGTTTTTAATTTTTACCAAGCCCTCTTTTTCCAATTTTTTTACTCTATTGTAAACCATACTTTTGCTATAACCTAAAGTTCTTGATAATTCAGAAATAGTTATTGGTGCATATTCCTTAAGCCTTTCGAACATTTCGAAATCTGTTTGATCCAAATTACTCAATCTTTCACCATAAAAAATTTGTAATCTAGAACTTAAATTTATTAAAATAGCTTAAGAAACTACTGCATAAAAATTTATTGCCCAATAATGATTATTTATAAGGGCGATTAGCTTGGCAGAAAAAGAAGAAATAAGACTTGACCCCTGGGGTAGACCTGACATCAAAGACTACACAAGATTATATGAAGTTTTTGGCATAAGACCCTTTAATGAAATATTGGAAAAAATGAGGGAACTAAATATAGAGCCGAATCAATTTATGAAAAGAGGTATAATATTTGGCCATAGAGATTTCGATATATTATTAAAATCTTACATTGATAAAAAACCCGTTGCTGTTATGACAGGATTTATGCCGAGTGGTAGATTCCATTTCGGTCATATGCTCACAGGTCTTCAATTAGTTTATTTTCAAAGGCTAGGGTTCAAAATATTTGTTGGGCTAGCAGACGCTGAGGCATATGCAGTTAGGCACATGCAAAGAAAGGATCTAATAAAAATAGGTATCGAAGAATATGTTGCAAATTTGATTGCATTAGGACTAGACCCAAAGAAAACAGATTTTTATTTTCAAACAAATAGAAAAGGCTCTTATTATTCATTAATACAGATGTTTAGTTCTAGAATAACATTTAACGAATTAGAGGCAATTTATGGAGAAGTATCGCCAGGGAAGATAGTTTCAGCATTAACTCAAGCTGCAGACATATTGCATCCTCAACTACCTGAATATGGAGAATATAAATATGTTTTAGTTCCTGTCGGCGCAGATCAAGATCCTCATCTAAGACTTACAAGAGATTTAACTACAAGATTTAAAGACGAAATAGAACTTATCCCACCAGCATCTATATATCATAAGCTTATTAGGGGTTTAGATGGTGGAAAAATGAGCAGTAGCAAGCCTGATATAACTATTTTCCTTTCAGACTCGATAGATGTAGCAAAAAGAAAGTTTATGGCTTCATTAACAGGAGGTAGAAACACAGCAGAAGAGCAAAAAAAGTTGGGTGGGGAACCTGAAAAATGCCCTGTTTTTGATTTTTATTTGTATCATTTGGTACCTGATGATATGGAATTAAAGGACATATATGATAGATGTAAAGGTGGAAAATTACTTTGTGGAGAATGTAAGCTCTTTGGATTTAATAGGTTAGAAAGGTTCTTATCTGATCATCAAAGGAAATTGGAGCAAGCAAAAGATCTTGCGTGGTCTTTTGTTGATATTCCTAAGCTCTAATTATTAAATTTTATGATCCTAAGCATGAATAATACTGTTTATTGTAGTTCATCACTTTGTATTTATAGTAGAAACGGGTATATACCTTGGATTGCATTTGGCATTTTGCGCCAATTTTTTCTGAAAGAGTGCAATTTTTTCAGATGGTCCTGATACAAATATTATTTCTATGCACAAAGCATTTTCATGTGTATGGATATACGTTTTAGCTATATCAGAATATTCATCAATTAATTCTTTAGCAATTGTTTCATCCTTACATGAAACTATCATGACTCCTGTACAAATATGCGGAATCAAGTAGTGCTTGTAGTCATTGATAAATACGCTCACGGCCTGTTCTACAAGATCACTTCTATTTGTTTCTAGCTTGCTTGATAACTTGTTAAGCTGCTCATATAAGTTTTCTGGTAGACTTATCCCAAATCTTTTCTTGCTCAAAGAACCTCGCCTACATTATATTGCTTTTCCAAATTTAATAATTTTTATTTTTAGAGATACAATCATTTATAAAACGCTTAAGTTTTTCCAACGCATCATCACTTATTTTATGTTCTAATAAGCATGATATTTCTTCGGCTTCTCTATAATTTATTCCAATCATTATTAAAATTTGCTTCATATCATTTTCCTTCTTTGCTATTGCTGACGCTATATCTGCGCCTTTCTTTGTAAGCATTACCCCTCTATAAGAGAAATACTGCAAATAGCCTTCTTTAGCCAATTTTTGAACTGCTTCAGTAACACTTGCAGGAGAGATTCCTAAAAAATCGGCAATATCGCCGGTTTTTACCCACTTCGTTTCCCCACCTTGCTTATATATAGTTGTTAAATATTCTTCTAAGCTAATCGATATATTATTTCTTTTAATGTGAACAGACAATCTTATCCCCTTTATTTTTTAGAAATCAAAAGTTATAGGCATTAATATAGCTTTAAAGATATTAAAACAAAAATAATTTAAAATAATAAACAAACAATTTTTATTAAAGTAATTTAAAATAATTTTATCTTAATATTCTAAAGAAACAACAAACCTAATATCTTAGAGGAAAGATAAAAATCATAAAAGAAACTGTTTTCGTTATTTTATCTATGAGCAAGTTATTCAAATATCTATATCCTTTAACGATAATCTCAATTCAGCTAACAAGTTTGGTAATGGGGTCATTAAAGCTGTGAGATGAGGCCCTTTTATATAATCCAGGACTGAATTCCAAGCTTCTTTAGATCTCGACTTTGCATATGCATATAGTGCCTCTTTTACCAATTTTGGGTTTGCTTGAAAAGTTCTGGCATAAGCAAAGAAAACTGCTATATCCCAAGCGGCTTTTTTATGTGAATAATTGCTAACTTGCTCCAAGTCTATTAATGCTATTTCATTATTTTCTGTTATAACAAAATTTCCAGGATTTGGATCCCCTAAAACCCTATTGTTGTTATGGATTTTTGCTAAACTTTCACCCAATATAGACCATGCATAAGGATCTTTGCTTTTTAAAACCACTTCACCATCAATGAATTCTCTAATCATTCTTGATTCATATTTATCAGGACATATAACAATTATCTTAGGAGTTATTATTATTTTTCTCATATCTCTTAATGCCTTGTATTCATTGCTTAATCTATCTAGAGGTGTTTGCTTAAAAGGATAAATAGAAGCGGAAACGGCGCCAGCCATAAACCATTTAAATAATCCATAAATGTAGTTCTTTATTACAATAGTTTTATTTCCATAGCAAAGCTGGCTACTTGACAATATGCTTGGCCTCTTGCATTTGTATTCACTACCAAGAAGTTTAAGTAAATAATTGTTTACATTGCTGCAATTAGTTATTAAATTTCCTTCGGGTATTGTTAATAGAGTGTATGGGTCCATAAGTAATTGATTTGGAACGCATTTTTCTTCATTATTAATGTTTTTGTTTGAATTTATAGCTAAAAAACCTAAAATAACATTTTTACCTATTGTACCTAGAAGCTTATTTGCACTCATTAACAAAACCTTGTTACTTAAATTTATACTATTGTTTTCTTTTATATTGCCAATATTTTCAATATATTTTTTGTATTCATCTCTTAATCCATCAAGCCCCACTTTTTCAATAGCACGATTAAATATGCAAGGATATAAATCTTTAATTAAAGACATTCTAGAGATAGGTATAATCTCTATTGGTATGTCTATTTCGTTAGTTAATTTCCCGAACCTTTGTCTAATCTCGAATCCTTGCTCAATAGTTACTCTAACTTTATAGAATTCTATTAGTTCCCTTAAATCATTATCATATTCTATTGGAGGAATTAAGAGACCTGCTATTGAATCCCCTAGCGTGCCTGTCTTAATATCTGATTCCAATATACTTCTTCCTACAATAATTTCATTTTGATTGCTAAAAGAAGGTAGTTTGAAACCTTCTACGACCTTTATTTCATAATCAATTCCTTTTATCGTGGAGCTCATATTTTTCACCTTTTCTCCACAAAATTTTTCCATTCTTTTCTCTAATTTCTAATATTCTGTGCAAAGGTATAACTGTTTCATTATCATCAAGGGTTATTGCCCAATTGCTAACAGCTATTACTCTGCTTGATGATATTTTTAACTCCCTAGAACCATGCTCTAAGCTTCTGTCTAAGTATGTTATCAAATATTCTTCTTTTTCACCATAAACTGCTTTTCCCAATATATCTTTTAATACACCTCTTCTTTTACTCATAAGTAACACATATTTAAAATTAAAGGTTTAGGTTAATATATTTCAATACATTTTTAAGTATTAGGGCGAATAAATTGGATTGCATATTTTGCGAAATATCTTCGGGAAAACTGCCAGCCTATAAGATATATGAAGATGAAGATTTATTAGTCATATTGGATAAAAAACCTGTATCTAAAGGACATCTATTGGTAATTCCTAGAGAGCATTATGAAGGAATTCAAGATACCCCTCCTAATGTGTTAGCAAAAACATGGTTGGCTGCATCCGCATTAGCAAAAATTTATAGGATAAATCTTAATGCATTAGGGGTTAACGTTTTAACTAATAGTGGTGAGGCTGCTGGTCAAGTTATTTTTCACTTTCATGTACACGTAATACCTAGATGGGATCTAGAAAATTACAGAAAACATAGCAGGCATGATTTAGATGATAACGAGGCAAAGGAAGTTATAGATATGGTCAGGCCATATGCAGAATTATATATCAAAAACTATATAAGTCAAGTAAATAATTTAGTTAAAAATAAATTTGTTTAATTTATAGAGCAAACATAGAATTTCTAAGATCTCTTAGCTTTATAACATGCAACTTATATAATTTGTTTGTTTCATTGACTATCGTTACTAGAGCAACACCGCTGTTCTTTATTAAATTATATGAACTGTATGCACAATCCTCATTATCCATTATTATCTCTACCTCTTCTCCTTGATCCAATTTACTTAATTCTCTATATGCTAAAACCATTGGTTCTGGGCAATCTAAATTGGTCAGATCTATTTTCTTCATTATCCCCACCTATAGTTTTCTAAAATCGCGAAAATTACAATTTTCATTTGGCTTAGCGTTAATATCTGATACCTCAAAAAAACTTGATTTAATTACATCTATTAATTTGTTTAAATTATCATTTGACCCGCTTGCAACTATCTCGACGCTCCCATCTGGCAAATTTTTAGCATAACCTTTAAGACTAAGCCTGTTAGCATTTGACCAAATAAAGTGTCTAAATCCAACTCCTTGTACTTTACCCTTTACTATTATTTTTAAACAAGATTCCATAATTTCACCCAATTATTATAATTAATATAGTTTGAACTTATTTAATATTTCTTGGTCTAGTACGTATTTTGTTATTTCTTTAGGTGCTTCAACCTCTTGTTTACCCCTTTCTATAATCTCTCCTATAACTGATGGCATATATCCTTTGTATCTAAGATCTTTGATTACATCTTCATATATTTCCTCTGGAGAAACTATTATAAATCCCCCATTTGTTCCTGCAGTTGCATTCGGCATTAAGAATTTTTCTGTAGCAAATTCAGATATTTCAGGGAAAAGCAATGGAAAATTATATAACTTTATATGTGTGTTTGTTAGCTTAGATACTTCCCATACAACAAAAATTCCTGGCCCTGTAACATCTGTTGTTGCAACAATATGCTGGTCTTTTCTAAATTCTTCATTTAATTCAGGCAGATATTTTGATATAACTTCTCCCATTCCTTTATTAGGTGCTGATATTATATTTACTGCATTTTCTTTTATCTTTTCTAAGTAATCTAATTCAATTCCTTTTTGTTGCAATTCATCTATTATTGTTTCATCTACGGTTGTTGAGAGAAAGGTTGTTATAGGAGCTAATTCTCCAAATGGTCTTGTTGCAATAATCCTCATGCCTTTATCTGCATGTTTATGAAACATTGGAGGTTTCTTATCGCTGTTAGCCAATACAGTTGCTCCCAATAAGAGTCTTCCCCTTTTTGGCTGTTCTACATCAATCATCTGTGCACCTATTTCATTTGCAAACCTTTTGGTGTTTTTAATTAACTTCTCTTTCAGTTCTTCTGTAGGTGCGTTTAATACCGGTGAAATTCTCAAATCTTTGTATGCCCCTATAACAAATAAATCATTTAATGAATTAGATATGGATCCAGATACTTGCCTATAATCAGATGGGCTATTAGTTGGATCTATTATATGCATAGTGTCATTATTTGCTGCTATTATTTTATCACCTTTTTCATATGATATCAAATCAATTAGCATAAATTCATCCTCCCTAAAAGGAGTTACAATAGAATGACCTTTACCTATATTTATTGATGGTGCACAATTACATATGCTTTCATATACTGGCAATATCTTTTTAATGAATTTTTCTGGTTCATCAGCTGCTAATTGATATACCTGAACTAAAATTATTGCCCTTATATTATTGCTAAATTTTAAATTCATTTCATTCCTTTCTCCTAATCTCATAATTCTTCTGTGAAGTTCGACTGATCCAGGATCCCCTAAAAATACATCAGCATCTTCCCTATCAGCAATTTCTATGTTTTTGTTTGTTAGGTATGGTTTAATTTTTTCCATAGCTGGATAAACTACTCTTAATAGATCTACCTTTACTGCACATCCGGTGGCAAGTGAAAGAGGATCTGCTCCTAAAGATCTATAATAAGATAATCTCTTTCTTACATTTTTTAATATTTCTTCTTTTGGGCTCATTTTTGTCCCCAAAAATTCTCTAAATAAGGAAGGTTTTAAACATTTCCTAAATAGAGAATATAATCGGTTATTTAAAAACCCAAAATATACAAAAAATAATTGAGTGATAAAGTATAAACAAACTTGCCTTTTTACAGTAAAAGTTTACCTCCTTGAAAATAGATCTATAACATTAATGAATATTTTTAAGATCAACATTGTGTACATTAACAATCTGACTTCTCCATGCCCTAAAGAGCTTTAGTTCCTGAGGTCTTGAGGGTTTCTATAGGCTACTCTGATTCCTTCCTATGTGAGTAAATTCGTTTCTCACTCTCTCATCTTTATTTGACCTAAGGAAGAAATCTCGCCCTCCTTTTTTAATTTTGTAACGAGTAGAGGCTTACCTTATATAGTGAAGAATACCCATTTGATGGCTAGTGTTTATCTAATTATTTAAAAAACAAACCTTAAAATCATTACCCTGCCCCCTAGAAGGGTTGAAGCTTGTCATTTGTTTTGTCATAGTGGTATTACCTCAATAATGATACTGGGCTTCCCTTGCCATAAGCCTTTCTATTTTTATTTCATATTATTATTTAATAAGATCATTTTAAAAAGACTTTGGTATCTACTGTTAATGGCGGAGTAGAGGTCATACATATGGCTAAGGTGGAAAATATCGACAATCTAAAGGCAAACATGGCTGACTATGATAAAATAATTGATAGAATAAAAGAAATATTAAAAGGAAATACACAAAGATACACAGTTGTGATAAATGAAAACAACAAGATAATAAAAAATGAAGACACATTTTGGGCTCTTAAACTTTTAGGTGCTAAACTTATCTTAGTTTCTGACAAAGAAGAAGAAGTAAATATTTCAATAGAATTCTTAGGCTATTATGATGAAATTTCTGATCCTGGAATTAGGGTCTATAACAATACATTAGAGTTAGTAAATAAGGATAAACCAACACCTATTGTTAAGCTAAATAATATTATAGAAAACAATGATATAAATATTTGGGCTAAGCTTGAGTGGTATAATCCGTTTAGCCAAAGCATAAAGGATAGAACAGCATGGTACATTATAGAAAATAGCAAAGAAGAAATTAAAAACAAAGAGTTTATTTATGAAGTAACATCGGCAAATACAGGCATAGCATTAGCAGCAATATCATCAATATTAAATAAAAAATCCAAGATTTTTATTCCAAAAGGAGCTCCAGAATATGCTCTAAAGGTTTTGGAAATTTTAGGATCAATAGCAGTTGTTGAAGGAGAAACAACAAATGACTTGATTAAAAAAGTAATTGATGAAGCTGTTAAAGACAATGCTTTTGTACCTAATCAGTTTAAAAATATATTTAATGTATTAGTTCATATAAGGTATACCTCAAAGGAAATAGAATACCAAGCTAGATATGGTAAAATTAAAATCAAAGGAATTTTTGCTTCTATGGGTACAGGAGGGCATATAGCTGGCATTTCATTTTACTTTCACAATAGGGATAACAATATAAAGGTATTTGGTGTTCAACCAAAAGAAAATAGTCCTATACCAGGTATAAAAAGGCAGAACTTTGATGATTGGTGGTTAACTAAAGAAAAGCCAGACTTAATTTTAGATGTTTCAAAAAATGATGCTATAAGTGCCTTAAAAAAAGTTGCTAAACATAACGGGATAATACCTGGTTTAAGTAGCGGTGCGGTTTTAGCCGGTATAATTAAGGCATATAATGAAGGGCTAATAGAAAAGGGTGATTATATATGCATATTGCCAGATAATGGATTAAAATATCTTAATGAAATTATAAAATCCTCTCAATAATTCTTTGCCCATATAAAAGAATTTGCCCTTGTTTTTATAGCATAAAATTATAAACAGAATTTTATGTAGTGATTTTCTCCAGCTCTAATATTTAAGATATCCCTTTAGGTTTTTCGTCTCATTATCTGCTAGGATTTACATGCATCATTTAGGGTTGAAACATATGACCTCCACTCTTTAAATGGAGATTCATAATAGAGCATTTCTATATCTGATAATTTGATGCCCTTCTCAGTTTGTTAAGCCCTCAATTGAACTGAAGGTTAGGATAAATAAAAAGAAATGAACCGCTTCACTCTTACATAGGGAAAGTTCTCTCCGATAAAGTTAAACAAATGAATATTTAACAAGATAACTTTCTATCCCTCCTTGATAGGAAAAATTTTCAAAGCTACATTATAATATTTATTGATATTGTTAAAAAATTTAAGTTTAAGCTTAGAAATTTAATATGGTGGAAAAATGAAAGGGATACTTCTTGCAGGAAATGAGATAGATACGGGCATCTATAAAGAAATAAGATCTCCTGGAAATTTCAATTTATTAATTGATAAGGTTTCTTTTGCAAATAAAGATACCGTTAAAGAAGCAATTTCTTGTGGTGTAAAAGGTTTTGAAAGGTTGTCCTCAATGCCATTAAAGGATAGAGCTAAAATAATTTATAGCGCTTCTGAGCTTATAGAAAAACAAAAGGAAGATTTATCTAAATTACTCTCACTGGAGAGCGGAAAACCTATAAAGGATTCAAGGATTGAAGTTATGAGATCTATCTATCTATTTAGAGCATCAGCAGAAGAAGCAAGATTTGTTTTAGAAGGAAAGATACATAGGGTTGATGCGTATGATTATCCACCAGGTAATGAAAATAGATTGGTTTTAGAGAAAAAAGAACCCATTGGAATTATTGCTGCAATATTACCTTTTAATTTTCCTGCAAATTCATTTGCCCATAAGGTTGCACCAAATATAATGGCAGGAAATTCCGTTATTGTTAAACCATCCCCATACACGCCTTTAACTGCCATTGAAATGGGTAAAATATTATATAAAGCAGGATTGCCTAAAGAAGCGTTAAGTGTTTTGCCTGGTAACTCAGAAGTAGGAGATCAACTAATCAATAATGATAATATCTCAGGTATTACTTTTACAGGTTCTACAACAACAGGAATAACAATTGCAGCTAAAGCTATAAGAAAAGCTAAAAAATTGATGCTAGAAATGGGTGGTTCTGATCCAATTATAGTATTGGACGATGCCGATATCGATAATGCAATTAATATTAGTGTGAGGGCAAGATTTGAATATGCAGGGCAAAATTGCAATGCTGGCAAGAGAATAATTGTTCATGAAAGAATATATGAAAAATTTGTAAATAGTTTTGTAAAGAAAACAATTTTATTGAAGACTGATGATCCTTTAAACGAATCAACCGATTTAGGTCCCATAATTTCAAATGATGCATTAAATAAAATGGAACAATTTGTTTTAGATGCTATAAACAAAGGAGGTAAGCTTGAAACGGGAGGTAAAAGAATTAATTTGCCAGGCTATTATTTTGAACCAACAGTTATTTCCAAAGCAAGCATTGATTCTTTTATAATGAAAGAAGAGGTGTTTGGACCAATAGCGCCTATAATTTCGTTTAGCAATGATGAAGAAGCAATAAATATAGCTAACAGCACCAACTATGGTTTGCAAGCGGCCATATTTTCAAAAGATATTAAAAGATCATTAAAAATTGCTGAGAAGCTTAGGGTTGGAGGAGTTATGATTAATGATTCACCAAGATTAAGATGGGATTCTTTGCCATTTGGAGGAGTAAAGCTAAGTGGAATAGGAGGGAGAGAAGGTATTAGATCAACAATAGAGACTATGACAGAAACTAAAATAATTTCAATAAATTTATTATAAATTTAATAATTTAAAAATAAATATAAAGTTAAATTGCTATTTTAAAATAATAAATGAAGGGGGAGAAAATAAATGCTGGAATTTAAAAAAATAGTAGAAAATGCAATAGAAAAGCAAGCAAAAAGCCCAATTCACATTAACTTGAGAGATGATTACCCTATATTAGTTATAGGAGATATTCATGGATATTATGATGTAGTTGAAAGATTTGAAGAAATTTTAGATGAGTATGGAATTAAAATAGCGGTACTTTTGGGGGATTATGTTGATAGAGGATACGAAGGATTAGAAGTATTAGAGGAAATACTAAGGCTTTATAACGAAGAACCGAATAAAATATTTATTTTAAGAGGTAATCATGAAAGCATAGAGATGAACCAATACTATGGTTTTTATGATGAAATACTATCAAAGCTTGGAAAGGAATCTATAAATTATTTAAGACAAATATACTCATCCCTTTCCATTTCAGTAAATAACGATAAGATATTTTTTTGTTCATGGAGGAATTCCATGCATTGATTGCAAAAATAAGAGCTTAAGTTTAAAAATTGACTATTTAAATTCATTGAAAAATATTAAATTAAGTAATGAATATCTAAATTTAGAAAATAAAATTATTTTTCAGATGCTATGGAATGATCCAGACGGATATGTAAAATGGTTTGAAAACAACAATGTTAGAGGCGAAGGTGTTTATTATTATGGGAGATATGCATGGAATAAGTTTTTAAAAGAAAATAATTTAAAATTAATAATAAGAGGTCATGAAGTTGTAGATGGAGTACATATATGGAAAGCTGATGGTACATATATAAATAAGGTTCCTAATAATAAAGAATTTTATTATGATACAATGGAAGGATCCGTTATAACAGTATTTTCTAGCAGATATCACGTAGGCAGGTCAGGAAGCCTAATATTATATAAAGATTCAATCAAATTTATTGAACTATAGCTTATAACTTGTCCCCTTCCACACAACGCCCCTATACTTAGATTCTAATAGAGCTATCAATAAAATATAAGCCGAGATAAAATATAATAAGCTATAAGGTTTTCTTATATTGTTTGTTAGCCCTCCTATGTAAATAAATATATTCTCTATAAAAAACGATATTAGAACAATCACACTTAAGAATAATTGCTTAAATATTAAAAGAGGGATAAAAATATAGGGAAAATAAAATAGTAAAAGAAGCCCAATAAACAATAGATAAAAGCTAATTGATTTGATATTTTTTGCATAGTCATAAAATAATCTAGATAATAAATTTTTTATGCTATAGTAATTATCCCAAGATTTTGTATATATAAATTTTCTACTATCTACATACAAAATTCTAACATTCTTAGATTTTGCATTAGTAGCTAATTGTTTATCTTCAACAAGCTCTTTTTTTACTGATGCATGACTACCTATTTCATTATATGTATATGGCCTTATAGAAAAGCAGCAACCAAATAATAAGCCAAACCTATCATTTTTATTTATAGTTCTGTTGTATCCGAAATAACCAACCATTAAAGCTGATAAGAGAGATTGTGATGTATAACAATAAAATTTATTACAATAAAAATAAGGAACAAATGAAATTATTTGTCCTTCCTTTGTTCTTGAAGAAATATCTACAATTTTATCGTAATCCCCTTTAACATCAGCATCTAAAAATAATATGACATCACCGATAGGTACTTTCCTAGTTGCCAAATATAGTGCATATGGTTTTGGAAACCATGATTTGGGTAGATTCGAAATGCTAATTAACTCGATTCTTTTATCAAGATTCATATATTTTTTTATTATTTCTTCTGTAAGATCAGTGCTCCTATCATTTACTAAAATAATTTTGTCTATTATTTCATTCTTAATTCTTGTCATGCTAAACAACATATCTTCTAGGTTTTTCTCCTCATTCCTAGCTGGTATTACTATAGAAACCTTACTTTTCTTACCATCATATTTTTCTATATTAATAAAGGATTTCATGCTTTTAACTATATTCTTAATTCCATACAAAAATATTGCTACTATAGATAATGAAATTATTATTATAAAAGCCTTTATTATTGTTGATACTATTTCCATAGCATTTACCCTTAGACCTATTCTCACCGGTTTCCTCGAGAGAAAAAATAAATTAAATGTTATAGACTTGTGTTTCAGCAATCGAGTCCAATCTTCATTGCATTTTGCTCAGTAAAGCAATTTCTTCATCATATTAGAGAATAGATATTAAGTAAAAAAGGTTATATATTAATAAGAATAAGAACTTTATTCAGTAATAATAAATAGGTAATAAAATTGCCATGCATTGCTGAGCTTCATTCGCACAGCTCAATTAGTGATGGTAAACCCACTCCAGAAGAAATTTTATTAAGAGCTGTTTATTTAGGTCTTTCGGCAATAGCCTTATCTGATCATAATACATTTAGAGGATCGGCAATAGCTATTGAAGCAGCTAAAAAGTTGGATTTGAATTTGAGCGTGATTCCAGCTAATGAAGTAAGAACTTATAAAGGGGATGTGCTAGTATTATGTGCTAAGTTACCCTATGAAGAACCACCAAGAGATCCTCATGAGTTGCATGAGTGGGCAAAGTATAATAATTGTATAACCATTGCCGCTCATCCATTTCATGTAGGAAGGAAAAGCATAGGTTTCTATATGAAGAAAAATCCAAGTGATTTCGATGCAATAGAGGTTTGGAATCCTAGAGGTATTCTATTTTTAAACAAGCCAGCCATAGATTTTGCTGAAAAATATAAAAAGCCTAAAACTAGTGGTAGTGATGCTCATATAATTCAAGAACTTGGTACATCACCAACAATTATAGAATCAAAAAACTGCGATCCAGAAAGCATCATAAAATCAATAAAAGAAGGAAACTGTAGGCCAACAATTAAGTATATGAATTTTTCTACGATAATTAAGGTAATTAAGTGGAGCATCTCAAAAAGAACTCACAAAAGTTAATTGCAATAATTTGAATGCCAACAATATATTAACTTTTTAATAGATTGACATTAATTAAACATTATAATTAAAGGCTTAGGAATGAAATATTTTGACCAAAATTTACGTTTAATGTTTTAGATGCATTTCCCTGATTTTCTGCTATTTCTGCAAAACCAAAGCTATTTTCATATAATATGAGTTCTCCCTTTTTTACATCCGCAAATCTTTTACCAACTAATGCATTTCTTTCTAAGCCATTAACTTTTATTATTATGTTTTCTCCATATCTTAATTTTAAATCATTAAATTTAGAACTTAATACCACATTTCCAAACTTATCTATATAAATAACATTTAATTTTATTAAATTTCCAACCCTAGAAAAATCTCTTAATCTTAATTTAACTATATCATTTATATTTATCCTTTTGGTAAATCTTTCTATATTTTCTTCATTGGCCAATAATGCAACTGTTGGTGCAAAGACATCTCTACCATGAAAAGTATACGAAAATTTATTGTTTTTAAAAAATTCATATTTTGTTTCTAGATACTTTCTAAGTTCAAATAACAGAATTTGATATATATCTAACATGCCATCTTCTAATGCTGCTTCATATATTAATCCATTGTCTGGAGAAACAAACTCATAATTTCTAGTTTTTACAATTATTGCCTTTCTATTTGTTCCCACACCGGGATCTACAACAGACAAAATTATTGAATTTTTTGGCATATATCTATATGTTGTATATAATATGTAAGAGCCAGAAATTACAGAGAAACTTGGTACATTATTATCTATTTCTATTATATCGATATCTTTTGCTATATTTTTTATTACTCCCTTCATTATTCCTGAATAAAATCCATATCCAAAATCTGATATTATGCCTATTTCTTTCAAAAACTACACCTTAATAAAAATTATTTAGAAAATATCTCTTTAGCAAAATCAACTATTCTTTCTGCACCTTCCTTTATAGATTCCATGCTGGTGGCATAACTAATCCTCACAAAATCCTTTCCAAATTTATCTGGAAATGTATCGCCTGGTAACACTAAAACTCCTGTTTTTTCAAGTAAAATATTTACAAAATCTTTTACATTTACATTTAATCTCTTTAATAAATTGGTAACCCTTGGAAACATATAAAATGCTCCAGTTGGCATATATGTTTCAAATCCAGAAGCTTTCCTTATGATTTCATATAACACCTTTCTCCTTTCATTAAACTCTTCAGCCATCTTCTTTATTGGAGTCCAATCACCATTTAAAGCAATAACTCCAGCTTTTTGCACAAAAGAAGTTGCACAACTATAAATAGAAACGGCTAAATCGTTAAATCTTGGTATAACTTCTTTTCTTACAACCAAATACGCTAGTCTCCATCCGGTCATTGAAAATGTTTTGGAAAAACCGTTAATATAAATTAGATTGTCTCTCCAATCTGGATAACTTATTAAGCTTTTAAATTTGCCTTCATAAATCAAATTATCATAGATTTCATCTGCCACAACAATAATATTTTTCTTTTTGGCTATTTCTATTAAGTAATCAAGTTGGGATGGACTATAAACGGCTCCAGTTGGATTATGTGGATTATTAATAAATATCATTCTAGTTCTCTTATTTATAGCCTCTTCTATTTTCTCTACATTTAGATTAAATCCCTTATTTGGATTAAATTCCAAAGGAACATATTTAGGAACCCCACCAAACATTTTTACTACTTGAGAATATGCATAGTAGCTTGGTTCAATTATTATTGCTTCATCATTAGGTCTGATGTAAGCGCTAGTTGCCATAAAGATTGCTGTCTTTGAACCAGGTGTAATTATTACTTCTTCGCCTTTTACATCTGATCCATATCTTGTATTTAAATAATTTGACACAGCTTCTCTCAGCTCAGGAATACCTTGTGTCTCAGTATAGCCTGTAAAGTTATCATCCAAAGCGGCTTTAGCCGCATTTTTTATATGATCAGGGGTTGGAAAATCAGGCTGACCAATACCAAAACTAATTACTTTTTTCCCTTGATTTTCTAATTTTCTAATTATTGGAAGGTAAGTAAATGCACTTTCTCCTTCTATAAGATAAATCTTTGGTTGCATATCTAATATTGGAGGGCTATTTGACATATATATCTTCACCAACTGAATACATATGTGCACGAGGGAATATATAATAAACTGTAGTTATTTAATAAGATTTAAAGTGGGAATTAATAACTAACAGCAAATCATGATCTTTATAGCATGGTTATACAATTAACTTTAAACAGTTTTAACAACAAAATATTATTAACAAATTCCTTAAAAAAATTTACGACTTTAGTTAACCTTGTGCTAATGAAATGCATGGCATAGCATTATTATGAATAGTCTACTCTGACCTCTATCCTGCCTTGAAGAGCAAGGGTTCCTAAGGTCTTAAAGGTTACTTCCCTTTATGATACTTGATTCCTCCCTATGTGGAAGTAAAGTTACTCCAACTCCTCATTTTTATTTGACCTAAGGAAGAAATCTCACCCTCCTTTTTTAATTTGATAACGAGTAGAGGCTTACTTCACTTCCCTGTGAAGAATACCCTTTATGGCTATTGCTTATCTAATTATTTTTAAAACAAACCTTAAAGGCTTTACCCCGATTAAAAGACGAGGTTTGTTGCTTAATTTACCATATCATTTTACTTTTCTTATAAAGAAGAGCCGTTTCATATTTAAATTTTCAAATACTAATAATAAGAGGGTTAATCAAAAATGAGCGATCAAAAACTAAAGATAACTGTAAATTGGTTTAAAAGAGAAATCTTGGATTTAAAAGACTTGTCTTTTGAAATAATGAAAATAATTGACACGGAAGAAATGGAATCAAAAGGAGATCCATTAAATACATTATATAAGATAGGTGAGGAAAAAAATAAGAAAAGAAAAAGTGAATTCTTTATAGTAACGATAGAGTCTCTTGAAACAAAATATGTATTAGCTGATGGCATTAAAGATAGAAACACTAGGCTATTGTATAACTTACCTTCTAAGCTATTGAGAGTTGGAATAATTAGAAAGGATAAATTCAAGGCGAGTAATGAAGCGTATTTTGTGTTAAAGGATAACGATATTGAATGGACAGACATTACAGACGATATTTATATATATGATGGTCCATTAAAGGCAAGCGATGATATCGAGCTTGTTATTTTAGAAACCGATAGGGATAGGAGAATAATTAAAACTCAACATCTTTCGATATTGAAGCTATCCTTTCAGACTCCTGTTCAACAAGATCAATTAAGCTCTGATAATGAGAACGCATCAGATGTAAATAATAGCCTTTCTTAGTAAACGGCCCTTTTTGACAAAAATAACAAATATTTATACCATCTCTTGTTGTCCTTAAATTCATTCCAACTTTTTTAATAGATTCTATAACATGATTTGATAATATGTTTGAACTGAATTCTTCAGGATCTTCGATTCCGCTAGCTATTTTCGCAACACTTTCAGCAATTATAGAATCGAATCCATTTCTTCTTGGCAAAATTGATACCCTATTATTTATGCTTTTTAAAGTTATTAAACTTTAAATTACACAACTCTTTTTAATTAATTTTTATATTTCTTACAAATTAGCATATATTTTCAAATACTTCCTTAATTTCATAGTGATTATTGTCTTTAAATCTTAATGGATTAAAGATCAGAGGCTGCTCTTTTTTACCCTCTATAATATCAGCTAATAATTCAGCAAGGCTTGCAGAGAGAGTCAAACCTGCCCCATTTAAAGCCGTTATTATATATTTATTTTCATTTATTTTTCCTACTAATGGAAATCCATCGTTAGATGTGATACAAGGAGCGGACCAAGATGAAACTGGATACATATCAAGGGCATTATTATAATTACTAGAAATTTTTTCTAATATGCGATAGGCATCATATATATTGCTTATATATCCATCTTCTGGCTTTTTTAACAAAACTCTTTTTCCATTTCCAATAATTGCTCTATTATTTGATTCTGGTACATAGTAATATTCCTTTATGTCGTCTTCAATTATATTGTCAATTTGCTTTCCTTCTACATCATATGCTTGGCATTTATAATTTATTAAACCATTTATATATATCAATTCTTTTATCCAAGAACCATTAGCCAAAACTAAAACATTATTTTTTTCATCGATTATTTTATCTTTTGTAAACCTTGATCCAATTATATTCCCTCCCAATTCAACTATTTTATTTGCTAACTCGTTTACTGCCATACCAGAATCTATTACAGCCTGTTCAATTATTATTGCCTTTTCACTAATTTTAAAAGAATTAAATTCTTTTTCAACAATTTTCCCTTTAAAGCCTTTTTTTAATAAGTAATCAGAAATTTTTAAGGCACAACTAAATTCTTCTTTTTTTGGTATCCAAATAGATTCCTTCCATTTTAAAAGATTATGATTTAATTCTTCATAGAGTTTAGCAGATCTAATAGCATAATCCATTATTTGAAGAGGTATTTGAAATGATAAGATTCCTGCAGCCTTACTGGAAGCCCCGTAACCGGGATAGCTTTGCTCATATAATTCGACATTATATCCTTTTTTTAATAGAAATAGTGATGTCCATAATCCAGCAAATCCTGCCCCTATTACCTTAATCTTCATATTTTCACCAATACCTTTATCTTTTAACTTCTAAACAATTTAATTAAGTTTTTTAAAGGGTTAATAAATTTTATTAAAATAATTTTAAAAATTAATAATTATTTATTTTGTATACACTTTAATATTAATTATTTCATTATAATCTAACTTAGGGTATAAACGATAAGGTTGTAGAACTTTCATAGTGTTTCATAATATTTGATATCAATTCTCATCCCCACACCTTATTTTCCTCCCCATGCTGTTTACGAGACTAGCTCCCCTCGATGACATGGGAAGCTTCATTAAGTACCTTTCTCAACTTCGTATTGCTCATCGGCTTCATTATGACACTCTTTAATTTATTTTTATCTGTAAAGTTTATAAGTAATGCTGTTAAGAAAGGATTAGAAACAATAAAATGATATCAAATAATATAAACTTCATGACCTATTGAAAACTATCGACAATGGTTAATTTGGAATTAAAGAAAAGCTTAAATAGATAGTTTATTATTTCAAGTTTGTGATTGGTATGAAAATAAAATACAGTAATATAATGAAAATAGTTCACCAATCAAGTATGGTCATGGTATACATTTCATTAATAGCTCTAATAGTTTCATTATATTTAGTTACCAAAGGCTTAGGTTTAATTCATGCAAAAATAATGCTTATATCATTTTTGCCAATATTTATTTCCGGTGTAGCTGCTTCTTATTCTTCATCTTCTTTAAAGCCGAGTGATAAGTTTGCATCTACAATACTAATTTTGCAAATCTCTTCGGTATTTCTTATTTTAATTCTAAGCATAACTGCCATAGTTACAAACAAAATAATATTATTAATAGTTTCACTATTTTATTCTGGAATAGTAAATTTTATAACAGCAACTAAACCAAAAGGGGATATTAGATTATCAGTTGCATTAATTGGTTATACAGGTATTTTATCATCAATATTTTTACTACTTAATTTATCAAAAAGCATATTTCAATTAGCCATTGGATTTATATTTGTTTACGCAATTTCAGCAATTTATGCAGTAACCATACATTCATTTCCCAATACCTTTAAAGACAAACCAAATACAATTTTGGTTTATTTACTTTTCATATTGCAGACTATCTCAACATTAATCTACCAATATTATTTTAAAATCTCTGTTATTTTATATTCTATATCAGTAATTGTTTTCTATTTATCGATAAATATTTTTAAACATAAAAAATATAGTAATCTTGCAACTAGTACAACAAACATTTATGCAAAGGCAGGAACTTTATATATGCTTTATGGGCAGGAAATCTCAGCGCTATATTCATTAATTTTATTAGCCTCATCTATTCTATTTTATTATAATATCATTACATTGCTAGATTTTATTCATATATTAATAATTGGTTTTGTTGGGATTCACATATTTATTCATGCCCCACTTATGCTACCAGTTATATTAAGATGGACTTCAGCCAGAAGGTATTCATTATTTCCATATATTTTAATTTTTGCTGCCGCATTAATTTGGCCAATCGATATGCATATATCATTTCTATTCGTTGTTTTAGCAATAGTATTCTTGATCTTAATAGTAAAACCGTCAAAGGAGCCTATGCCATTGTCACTAACTCATGGATAAAAAATAAATTATGCTATTTAGAGAGATGAGATTCCCAAATTTTTTTATACCAATCAGGAACCTCTATTTTACCAATTGGCATTCTCTCTAAAGTAAAAGGTCTTATGTCTAGAATAGGTGTTCCATTATACATGTCTAGATTATCAACTTCCAATACATTTTCTTTAATATCCATTAATTTTAATATGCTTATAATAAGCAAATTCGGCCTATCTGGAGATCCTGAAGCAAATACTCCTACTTCTGGTGTTTCTAAATTATATAATCTTTCAATCTTCCTTAATCTAACTTTTAATGTTGATTCTGACCCTTGTTTTGATTTATTAGCATATCCTATAGCTATTATATGAGAAAAATCCTTTAAACAACATAGGCCTTCTTTATACTCATCAAAAATAATTATTTTGCCTAAAACTCCTCTAAGAGAGTTTCTTATAATATCATCGCTATACTCAGTAATAACAGTTCCTATTGGACGTAACTTGATTTCTTTGTTAGCCTCGCCTTCTAAATAATCTTTCTTGGACTTCAATTCTCTAACCCTATTTATCTTTTTTAAATAATGTTAAAATAATTAACTTATAACCTATTTTAATCTAAAGCATATTTCTAAAAATTTAAAAATAATTTAAAAGAAAATTTATAAAAAATAACTTTCTTTTAAAGATTGTTCATATAAAATTTAAGATATTGTCTTTTTGAATTCTTCTATTGCTTTTTTGACCTCCTCTACTGATGCTTCATCTTCTAGTGTAGAAACATCTCCTAAAGATTGGTTTAAATAAACAGCCTTTATAACTCTTCTCATTATCTTACCGCTTCTTGTTTTAGGTAGAGATCTAACTATTTCAATTCCTTGAAATACTGCTATAGGTCCGAATTCTTTTCTTACATGCTCAACTAATTCTTTTTTCAACTCATTACTTGGTTTATATCCCTCTTTCAAAGTAACAAATCCCATCGCAACTTCTCCTCTTACTGGATCAGGCACTCCTATTACTGCTGCTTCGGCAACTGCTGGATGAGATACTAATGCGCTTTCTAGTTCAAAGGTACCTATTCTATGAGCTGATATTTTAATTACATCATCTGCTCTACCAAGGAACCAAATATATCCGTCCTTATCTACATATGCTGCATCTCCAGAATATATTACTCCCTTTAGATTTGGCCTTGCTTCCCAATAAGACTTCCAGTAACGATCTTGATCTTTCCATAATTCAGAAGTAAATCCTGGAAATGGATGCTTTATTACTAATACCCCCTTTTCTCCTGGCTTTGTTGGATTTCCTGTATCTTCATTAACTATCTCTCCTAAAATTCCTGGTAATGGAATTCCAGCGCTTCCAATTTTAATGGGCATCATTTTTATACCATATGTATACCCTACTACTGGACCTGCTGTTTCTGTTTGCCAATAATGATCAATAACAGGAACTCTTCCTTCTAGAACATCATACATAAGCCATTTCAATGGGGCAGGATTTAATGGTTCTCCAGCACTAAATATCACCTCTAAGCTTGATAAATCATGCTTTTTAGCATAGCTTGTACCATATTTCATTAGTAATCTAATTGCTGTTGGAGAAAACCAGATCTTTGTTATTCTATTCCTTTCAACAACCTCCCACCACATATCAGGTCTTGGATAATCAGGTACTCCATCATATAAAATGCTTGGTATACCAAATATAGGAATCCCCCAAACCATATAGCTTATCCCTGCCTGCCATCCAACATCACTTGTAATAAACCAAACATCAGTTGGTTTTAAATCATAGATCCATCTAGCCATAGTTACTGCATGATTTTGGAAAGGACCATGTTTATGTACAACTGGCTTTGGTTTTGCTGTTGTACCAGATGTGGGTGTTATAAATACTGGTTCATTTGATTCCATCCACTCAACTTCACTTGTTCCGTCTTTTGAATAGTCTAAAAATTCATCAAAATAGATATCTCTTCCTTTTACCATATTAACATCGTTTTGTGAATAACCAGACTTTAACAAAACAACCCTTTTTATCTTAGTTTTAGCACCATTAATTGCATCATCAACTGTTGCCTTTAGATTTGAAAGTTTTCCCCTCCTCAAATTATAGTCTTGAGTGAAAATCCACTCCGATTCAACGCCATCAATTCTATCTCTTAATGCCCCAGCAGAAAATCCAGCATAAACTGATGAATGGATAGCCCCTATTCTTGCAGCTGCATGAAGAACCGCAACTGATTCAGGTCTAGTTGGCATATATGTAAGCACTCTATCTCCTTTCTTTATGCCCATTCCTCTCATTGCAGCCGCTACTTTGTCTACTATGCTTTTATACTGAGCAAATGTATATGTTTTTGTTAAACCAATTTCAGGATTTTCATAAATATAAATTGCTTTATTGCTGTAACCCTTATCAATTTGATAATCAATATGGCTATACTCGGTGTTTGTTATTCCCCCAATAAACCATTTATACGGTTCACCATTTTTACCCCATTCAAATGTTTTTTCCCACTTCTTCTTCCAATATATAAACTGCGTATTTTCCTCAGCAATTTTTTCCCAAAATGCTATCGGATCTTTTTTTGCCAATTCTGATAAGTATTTAACATAAGGCGGTATTAAGACAACTTCCTCTTTACCTTCTTCTATACTTTCCATATTGCTCACTCCCTTTTTTTACCACCATTATGTATTCATAACTGAATACTTAAATTTTTATAATCTCAAATATATACTTTTAGTTAATATTCCGAAAATTATTTTATCTACATCAAAATTAATATTAAAGGGAATTTAAAATGAAAATAATAGCAGTTGATATTGGTGCTACAAATCTTAGGGTAGCATTATTTGAAGATGAGAAAAAAATAGATGAAATCAAGAAAAATACCCCTAAAGATTCACCGCAATCGCTTTCATTAAGCATAATAAATTCGATAGAAACGATATCTCCTGATAATGATTTTGAATCTATTGGAATCGGTTCTATAGGCCCATTAAATTTAAGAAAAGGTATAATAGAAATCGCACCCAACTTGGGTCTTAGGAATTTGCCTTTAAAAGAACCCCTAGTTAAAAAGTTTAACAAAAAAGTGTACATTAGCAATGACGCTATGGCAGCAGTATGGGCAGAAAAAATTCTTGGGAAAGGAAAAGAAAGTAACGATATTGTCTATATAACTATAAGTACTGGTATAGGAGTGGGGGCCATAGTTGATGGAAATTTATTGGTAGGAAGAAGAGGTAATTCCCACGAGTTAGGCCATGCCGTAATAAATTTTGAATCGAATGAAATTTGTGGCTGTGGGGCTATCGGGCATTGGGAGGCATATGCTGGTGGTAAAAACATACATAGAACAGCATTAAACTATGCAAAGTTTTGGAAAGAGAAAAAAACAAAAGCATATAATTTAGCAATCCAAGATAATTTAACACCAGAAAAGCTATATGCTTTAGCAAGAGAAAATGATGAATTTGCAATTTCTCTTGTTGAATATATTAATAAAATACACTCTGCAGGAATATCAACTATTATTGCAGCATACGATCCCGAATCAATATATATAGGAGGAAGCATTTATCTATATAACGAAGACATAATAAGACCTTCTCTGATTAAAAACATACCTTATTATAGTGCATTAGGGGTTCCAAAAATTGAAAGATCCTCATTTGGAGATGACCAAGTATTATATGGGGCTGCAAGTATTGCTTTAAATCCTCCTGAACAAATAAAAAAATTCTCAAGTTTTTAAAAAAGTTAATTAACTTTTATAATTAAGAAAAGAAAGGAGGTGCACAATTTCGATAGAAAAAACAATAATATGTCTCAGAGGAGACTACGAGGCAATTAAAATAATAAAGGAAAAGAAAGAATTATTAAATAGACAGGGAATTAATATAATAAATGATTTTAATAAAAATATTATAAATTATGATGTTATTATTTCCCCATTAAAAAACACTCCAGAATTTGATATTTATTATCCTCTTTTAAATGGAATTAAAAAAGTAATTTATGAGGAAGATCCGGAAAAAGCATTAAATAAAGCAATATCATACCCAGATGATAAATTTAATTTTACAATAGTCGGGATAGATCCTGGAAAAACTTGCGGATATGTTGTAATAGTAGATGATATAATAATAGATTTAGGAAAAATACCTTGCAACAAAATTGGAAATAAAATTTATCATGATGTATCAAAAATTGATTACAAAAAGAAAGAAATCTTGCTTGGATCAGGCGATGGCTGGAGTGAAGCAAGCATTTCTTTACTAAAGAATGGTTTACCTTATAAAGTGATACGAGAGGATGAGGTTGCCAGGGTTATACCTAAAATCCCTTTGTTTAAATTTTTTAAAGATAAAGACATAAGATCGGCTATGGCTATTGCATTAAAGGGGAGCAGTGCTTGGATGGATCATTAATTAAGTTCTTAGATGAAATCAAATTTGAATATCATAAAGAAGCCCTTGCCAGAGAGTATGAAGTTTCTAGATTATTAAAAGAAAGCCAAGGTAAACTGCATGCACAGGTTTTTGGCGTAAAGGATTCTGAATTAACATCCTCTGGAAACATTGTAGACACCAGAGAAAAAATGTTAAAAGCATTAAATTCAATTAATCTTGAAGAGGCATATTACAAATTATTAAACTCTTTTACTACAAATTCCAAAGCAAACATAATTGGTTCTCCTAATTTATTCGAAACAAGTAATGGTTTAAAATCACTACCATTTGTAAAATTTTATGAAAAAGATGGAGGATACTATTTAACTAGCTCCATAATAATTTCCTGCTTTAATAATATTTGTAATGCAAGCATACACAGAATAATGCTATTGAATGAAAAAGAAGCTGTGATAAGACTAGTCCCAAGGCATCTTTATTATCTTTATAATGAAGCCAAAAGAAAAGGCGTAGATCTACCAGTTACAGTTGTTGTTGGGGTACATCCAGCAATAATCTTGGCATCGGCAACCTCTCCTCCCTTAGGATATTATGAGATAAATGCAGCTGCTAATTTACTTGGTTCTTTGGAACTATATAAATCACCAGTTCATAATAACCCTATTCCATACGGAAGCGCCTATATAATAGAAGGTTATTTAACATCAAGATTGGTCGATGAAGGGCCTTTCGTAGAGGCTATGGGGGGCTATGATATTATTAGAAAACAACCTATTTTATTTGCTAAAAAAGTATATTATAAAAAAGATGAAACATCTCACATTATATTACCAGGAGGATTTGAGCACGCAATGTTAATGGGATTTCCAAGGGAAGCAACCATTTATGAAAGCGTTTCAAAGGTCGTACCCAAAGTATATGGTGTTAAACTGACTTTTGCAAGTGGAGGATGGCTACATGCCATAATATCAATTGATAAAAATCATAATGGAGATGCTAAAAATGCAATTTTAGCAGCATTTGCTGCACATCCAAGCCTAAAGCATGTAGTTGTAGTCGATAAAGACATCAATATTGATGATCCAAATGATGTCGAGTGGGCTATAGCCACGCGTTTTCAAGCAAATAAAGACCTTATCGTTATTAATAATGCCAGAGGATCAAGTTTAGACCCAAGCTCTATTGATGGATTAACCTCAAAGATGGGAATAGATGCCACAAAACCTATTAATGCAGGTCAAGAATTTGAAAGGGCAAAAATACCTTAATTAAGATAGAAAGGTATTTATATTATAAAGCCTTGATATTTTAATAAAGATAAAAGCGGTGAAATGAACCGTGGATTTTGATGAGAAATATAATCTTATAAAAAATAATTTAGTTGAAATAATTACAGAAGAAGAACTAAAAGAAAAATTAAATCATGGAGATAAGCTAAAGGGTTACCTAGGATTTGAGCCAAGCGGATTAGCTCATTTGGGTTGGATCATATGGATGTTTAAAGTGAGGGATTTAGTAGAATCAGGAGTTAATTTTTATATTTTAGAAGCAACTTGGCATGCAATGATAAATGATAAACTAGGGGGAAATCTTGATTTAATCAGAAAGGCGGCAAAGCTAACAAGAGATGTAATGAGCTCTCTAGGAATTCCCATAGATAAAATAAATTTTGTTGATGCAGAAAAAATGGCTTCTGATAAAGACTATTGGGCATTAGTTATTAAGAGCATGAAATTGACCAGCTTAGCAAGAATGAAGAGAGCATTAACTATTATGGGAAGATCTACAGATGAAGCTGAGCTAGATACATCTAAATTGGTTTATCCAGCCATGCAAGTTAGTGATATAATCTATATGGATTTAGATATAGCCTTAGGAGGTCTTGATCAAAGAAAGGCCCATATACTAGCAAGGGAGGTAGCTGAAAAGATAAAGGTTAAAAAACCAATCGCTTTACATACACCTATTTTAACTGGACTTGATGGAGGCCAAAGAATGGATTCGAAGGAAATTGACGAGATTGCAGCAAACTTTAAAATGTCAAAATCAAAGCCTACTTCTGCCATATTTATCAATGATCCACCAGATACAATAAAAAACAAAATTATTAATGCATATTGTCCTCTTAGACAGGCAGAGCTAAATCCTATATTAGAGATAAACAAATATCTTCTGTTTTCTAAAAAAGGATTTGAACTTAAAATAGAAAGACCTCAAAAATATGGGGGAAATGTTACATTTACATCATACGAAGAACTGGAAAGCGCTTATATTAATGGAAAATTACACCCAATTGATTTAAAAAACGCCACTGCAGTAGAAATAATTAAATTACTTGAACCAGCTAGAAAATTATTTGAAAACGAAAGTGTTAGAAATCTAGCTGAAGAGATAACAAAAGGAGTAACAAGATAAACAGTTTTGTAAATAATTTAATTTTAAATTTTTATAAACTTATATGCTCTGAAAATCATATTCAAATTAGATAGGGCAACGGCCCAGAGAAGATGGGATGTATCAGCATCTACTATTTCTGATACATCTCATCATCAAAAAACACAATAATAAAAACAAGGGTGTAAAAGTTGAAATATCTAATAAAAGCCTCGTTTGAGGTTGATGGTAGAGTAGATAAGCATGATGTGATAGGAGCTGTATTTGGCCAAACTGAAGGATTATTAGGAAGCGAATTTAATTTGGAAGAATTGCAAAATAAAGACAAGATCGGTAGGGTTCATATAGATATGAAATACCAGGGAACAAAATCCGTTGGTATTTTGCAAATACCCAGCAATTTAGATAGAGTTGAAACAGTTTTACTAGCATCAATGATTGAGGCAGTAGATAGGGTGGGACCATATGATGCAAGAATTACAATTGATGATATACAAGATTTAAGAATAGAAAAACTGCAAAAAATTGTAGAAAGAGCAAGGCAGCTACTTCAAAGAGTAAAAGAACAAGAACCAGATATTAAAGAAATAGTAAGACAAATAGCTCAAAAATCAGAAATACAACCAAAAGTTATTGAATTTGGTGAAGAAAAACTACCAGCTGGACCTGATGTAGAAAAGGCTGATACAATAATAATTGTTGAAGGAAGAGCTGATGTAATTAACTTAATGAGATATGGGTATACAAATACTGTTGCATTGGAGGGGGCAAGAGAAAAAATTCCCAATTCGATTGTCGAGTTAGCTAAAAACAAAAAGGTTATAGCATTTGTTGATGGTGATAGAGGAGGGGATTTAATTTTAAAAAATCTATTAGACCAAGTCCATGTAGATTATGTTGCAAGGGCACCAAATGGCATGGAAGTCGAGCAACTTACAGGCAAAGAAATTGCTAGAGCACTATCACAGATGCTTCCTGCAGAAGCAGTTAAGCAACAACTAGCCAGCATAAAGGAAACAAAAGAAGAGGCTGAATTAGCCCATGAGCAAACAGTACCACAAATAGAGCAGAGTGAGCAGAAAAAAGAAGAGGAAATAGTTCAACCCGAAACAAGCGGGGAAGTTGTTCAACAAGTTCAACAAGTTGAAGAAAAATCACAAACAACTCAATTAGTTGTACCAAAAGATGTTATAGATAATATTAAAAATGTTAAAGGTACATTGGAAGCCATAATATATGATAGAGAATGGAAAGAAATAACTAGGATAAAAGTAAGAGATCTATTTACTTGGTTAGAATCTTTGCAAAATAATTCTGCATATGCAATTATTTTTGATGGTATAATAACCCAAAGAATATTAGATCTAGCAGGAGAAAAAGGCATAGCATTGCTTATAGGTGCTAGAATGGGAAGCAAAATATCTGCTAAAAGAGGAGATGTAAAATTTGCCACATTTAGTGATTTAACCTGAATTTAAGAAATCAAATAGTGAAGGTTGCTTAGATCCAACCTTCAATTCTTTTTCATTTATGCCAAAATAACTTAATATTCTTAAAGCTGCTGGTATTATTTGCTTATCAATATAATAATTTACATCTATATCACTTGATTTTACAGTAAAATATGGTCTTGCTTTCTTCGATATTGATCCTGTTCCCTTTATTATAACATAACCTACCTTACTTCCCGGAGTTACTTTATATCCCATTTTTTCCATTAACTTAGCTACATAAGCATGAGGAGTCTCAGCCTCGTATTTGTCAAGATCTTTTGTTAATGTTTTCCATATGATCAATTTATCCATAAATATATTACCGTTCTTTAAATCATCAATAACTTTCTTAACATATTCAACTGCTTTTTTAGTTTCTCCAGTTTTAAGCACAATCTCAGCTATGCTTGTTTGAACTTCTTTTGATAATTCGCTCCAATCACCTCTTGCAGCTTCAAAGCCAACAATATCTATTTTTCCATCTGGTAAAAGGCCTGCATATCTCTTTTTTGCTTCCGTAAAGAATATCCTTTTATAGACCTTATCTATTTTTATATCAAATTCCATTTCTTTTGTAACAAAATCTATTACTTTGTTAACTTTTTCTTCATTATTTTCAACGAATAGGCTATCTGTATCCCCATAATATACCTTTAATCCAATTGATTTTGCATAATTTATTGATTTTGTTATTAGATTCCTACCCCATGCGGTTATTGCTTCCGCACAATCTTTACAATACCATCTAGCAGCTGCCCACCCTAGATAACCATAACTTGCATTAGCTAAAACTTTGATTGCCCTCTGCCTTTCATTTAACAAATTATATTCTGGACTTCCTTCTTTATATTGTTTCATAGACTTCTTTATTTCGCTTCTCCACTTTAAAAACCTTTCTAATACCTGTCTCATAAAGGCAGGTCTATCTCCACAGAATTTATGGTTTACCTCCGGTGAATCATATATAATATTACATTTTTCTTCTTCCTTTAACAATGTGTCTGGACCTACGTTATATTTTACCATAATACTTGGATACATGCTAGCAAAATCTAAGACAGCTACATTTTCATGTATTCCTGGTTCTGGCTTTAACACTACTGCACCCATGTAGCTTTCCATAGTTCTTTCAATTCTATTAGGCATCAGTTCCCCTTTCTTTTTTGCTTCCCTCATTAATCTAGCTTCCAATCTAAAAGCAACACTCGCAGAAACCACTTGATCCATAGGTAAACCGCTAATGATACTAAGCTGGGCTCCAAAAGGCAAGAATTTATTTGCTAATCCAATGGTTGATTCAACATCATCTAAGGAATATTTTTTAAGGTAGCCTCTTTTTTCAGGATCATCCCAATACTCTGATATTTGCCACCAATTAATATTAGTCCTTCTATCCTTAGGCATTATGCCAAGATAGTCTGAAACCTCATCCAATGATTTAACTTTTATCTCCTGCAACTCGTCAGCAAAGTCGTATAAGTCCACATTAAGTCTTCCTTGGATCGAGTAATGACCGAAAACGCTTAGATTAGGCTCAGAATCTCTTTTTCTACCAAGATCTAATTTGATTTTATATCTTTTCGCCCTTTCTATTAAGTATGGCAAATCAAACCTGTTCTGATTATATCCAACAATAATATCCGGATCTTCCTTTTTTATTAAATCAATAAATTCATTTATTAGTTCACTATCATCATGGCCTTTTGCTTCCAACAATATTGGTTCTTTTTGATTATTAAATCTTATGCTTATCAAAATAATAGGATCCCTTATCGGATCAGGAGTTCTTTGAGGATTATATACCTCTATATCAAATGCCATAATTTTTAAATCTTTTAAAGGATCAACATTTATTTTACTTTCATCCTCTTCCAATTCACCATCAATCTCATATATTTTATCTACAATATAAGAAGAATCTTTGTTGATAGGCTTAACATTAACTTTATACCACCTCATAGGATATAGATTTTTATCTAGAATATACCTTAAAGAAAATCTAATGTCTGCTTCTAGAACATCCTTTACACCATCTATTGAAGCCATACTTTCTCTGTACTCTCTAACCATTTCAGGAATAACAGTTGTTACTTTTAAAACATCTACAGGTCTGCCCATATAATTTAATGATAAGATGTCTAAGCCAATTATCGGACTCCTTGGCTTTGAAGATTTATTAATTGCTTTCATTATTTTATCTTTTTCGTATGAATTATTTAATAGAAGGTAAAAATATGGTCTAAACTTGTTATAAGTTAATAAGACTTTACTATTGTTATCATCTCTTCCCCACAAATTTATTATAGGAATATTATCAATTACTTCATAGCTAACATCAAGGAGTTGAAAGCTTATTGCATTATTCATCCTACTGCCCCACTTCTATATATGTAAACCAAAATCCTTAAGCTATACTACTTAAATAAATATGGAAACCAATCCTATTATTCCTCCTAAGACTACAAAGAATGACAACACCCAATATATCTTTATTTTACCTCCTCTTATTGGATTACCTTTCATTATTACAGGATCGGAAACCAATTTGCCCAAATAATATAATGGGGGAGCAACTACTATTGTATATATAACCATTAGTTCTATCATAAGGTAAACCAAGTTTCTTGAAAAGAAAACTAATATTAATGCAGGCAAAGATTCTATTATGTATATAATTATATATGATTTATGGCTTCTTATATTTAAGGCTTCCAAAGTACCCCAAGCAGATGCCATTGATATTACAACCAAGGCCAAAAAACCAGATGCCAAAAATCCTATGCCAAATATATATACGGCCTCATGATTAAAATTAAGCAATATGTTTTGAAATACTTTTGGACTAAGCACGGAATTTGAATAATCCTCTATATTAGGATCCAATTTAGAGAAATTAAATCCAACCACAACAGTTATTACCATTAATATTTCAGAAATCATTGCTCCAATTAAAGTTTCAAGTTTCTCTGATCTCATGTTATTCTTATTAAGTTTTTTTCTTGAATCTGCTCCAGAATGGAAAAATAACATCCAAGGCATTATAACAGCTCCTATGCTGGCAGCAAATAAAAAATCGTACGAGGTATTATTATAAGGCTGTATAGGATTTAGACCATAGCTAACAAAATCTTTAAAATTGATTGGAAATATTATTGATAACCAAATTATTGTTGCAACCAAAATAAAGCTTATAGGTATTAAAAACATCTCTGCATGTCTATATTTTTTACTTGTGGCAACTGCTATATGTAAAATAAAGAAAACTGGCAGACCTATTATTAATGGAAAACCAAGCAATTGCAAACCAAGGGCTATTCCTGCATATTCTACAACATATTCAAGAAAATCGGTTACTGCCATCGGTATTGAAGCAACTATTGCCTTTTTTCTTCCATATTTATACCTTATAGCTTCACCCAACCCTTTACCCGAAATTGTGCCCAATGTACCAGCAGCATCTTGTATAAAATATAAAGGAATAGTCAAAATTAACATAACAAATACTAATCTATATCCCCAAGATATTCCTGACTGCAATCCCTCTACTATAGATGCTACGTCAACATCTGCTATCATTACTATCCATGCTGGTCCAAACGTTTTTAGCAATTGTTTGTATTCCATCTAATTTTCCCACAATTTATAATTTAAATTTCTGCCCTTTTTTAGGTTTGCCTAAAAATTTAGGCTTTTATGACTCGGTAGCACTTTAATCATCAAAGCAGAACAACTAAAGTTACTTTATAATTCCTGAAAAAATATATTTACACTGGGACCCAAATTGAAAAAAGGGATTTTGATAGCATTTGAAGGAATTGATGGTAGCGGTATAACAACACACTCAAAAGCTATTTCCCAAAAATTAAAAGAGTTAGGCTATAATACTATCTATACTAAAGAACCAACGAATGAAGTTATAGGAAATATAATAAATAATATTTTAAATAGAAAGTTCGTGGATAATAAAATTATGGGTTTACTATTTGCTGCGGATAGACTATGGCACTACTATTATGGTGATGGAATAAGCAAAGGATTAGCAGAATTGTTAAATGAAGGATATATCGTGATAACCGACAGATACAAATACAGTAGCTTTGCATATCAAGGATTAAATGATGAAACATTAGATTGGATCGTAGAATTAAACAAATTTGCTCCTGATCCAAACATAATTATTTTTTTAGACGTACCTATCGATATCTCTTTAAAAAGAGTTTCAGCAAGGGGTAACATATCAGTATTTGAAAATAAAAATTTTTTGATAGAGGTTAAAAAAAGGTTTCAAAACATATTAAAAATAGCAGAAAAAAACGGCATAAAAGTAATCACCATAAATGAATATGAAAACGATAATATGAAATCTATTGAATCTGTAGATAAAGAAATAATAGATAATTTATTATTATTATTAAAAAATAAAAATTAAATTTATAAAATATATTATATACGATAAAGTTTTAAATTGAAGCACATATTTAAAATAAATGCAAGAGTGAGGTGAATTGATTGAATAAAGATAGGGCTACTGGATCATTATTGATGATAGTATCCATTATAATTATAATAGCATATTTAATGTTGCTATGGTATCCACCTTTAGCAGTAAAGGCATCGTATTTTTTATTAAAACTAACAGGTAGCATTGCAGTATTGGCTATATTTGCTATAATAGGCTGGATAGGATATACACTAGCAACAACCCCACCACCAAAACCAATAGAAGAAATTGAAAAAGAACTAGAGAAAGAACTAAAAGAAGTTACAAAAGAAGAGAAAGAACCAACACAAACCAAAGAGGGAAATCCTTCAAAACAGTAAAAAGATAATAAGGTTCCATACAAACATTTTTTTGGATGATAAAGTATGGATAAAAAAAGTAGATCTTTATCCGGATCCACGCTCGCAGTGATTATTGTCGTAATTGTAGTTGTGGTAGTTGCTGCAGGTGCGGGGGCATATTATGCAACAAGAAAGCCTGTTACAACAACAGTACCTACGACAACAACATCCGTAATGCGTACAACCACTACTTCTACAAGCACATCTGCACCAGTAGTAACTACAAGTCAGCAATTGATAAATATTAAACCATTACTTGTCTATATAAATTCTAGCCTTATGCCTGGGGCTGGTAATATATCTTCTAAATACTATATATTTATTGTATATGATCCAGAATGCCCTTATTGTGCTATTGAATTAAATCAATCTTTACCATATTTCTATTATTTAGCCAATAATGGATATGCAAGACTAGAATTTGTTGGTATGCCCATTCATGAATATTCATTAGAAATGTTAGCCATGCTTGACTTAATATACCAAAAATATGGATTTCAACAATTCTATAATGTATTAGATCAAAATTATGCCTATTATGTACATAATATATTGTTATATGAAAACAATGTCACAAAACAATTGCAGATGCCAACTCCATATACAATCTATGAAATAATGAATAGGTCAGGCCTTAGCATAAATCTAACTGCAATAAATCAGACTATGAAAAATGCCTATTCCTTAGCCGAAACAACATATAACCAAGGAATAGAAGGCGTTCCTGTTATTATAGTATATAATTCAACATCTGGAAATACACTATATCAATTTATAGGTTTATATCCTGAAAACGAAGTAGAAAACCAAATTAATCAGACATTAGGGTTGAAATGATGGATATATATAGGTTTTCTTTTCCTTTAGACAACATAATAGTTACTATCTTTGATAATATAAATATTGATCCAAAAAGTCTTTCGGACATATCTAAAAATAATCAACCATCAAGTATAATTTTCTCAATTCCAGAAAAAATAAATCCATGCTCATTGGCCTTAATATATAGTTATGTTATGGAAGATTATGATATTGGAGAAAACAGAATATCAAATATTGCATTAAGAGCACTACTTTACCTAACTAGGTCTAATCAATTATCATCAGCAATAGAAAAATCAAAGAGCTATAAAAATATTGCAATAGTCACTAATAGTATTAACTCATTAATTAAAGCTTTATCTTCTTTAAATATAAAATACGAGAAAATAAAAGAAACTAAAATAGGCTGTAATCTTAACGAATTAAACGATATAACATCCTTTAGATTATTAAAGTTACTTTTATAAATATATAATTGCCTGTGATTAGAAAAGGCCGCTTCAGATAAATAAAGATGAAGAAGGGTCGAGGCTATGAGGCATTATTTTTTTAAAAATAAAAATTTAATTATCTTTTATTTAATATATTATACATCTCACCTTTATCAGAGTTCTCTTTGCCATTAAGGGCTAGTTCCTTGAAATCTTAAGGTTTACACTCCTTTTACATGTGATACTCTATTTTTGATGTCCCTTAATATTGTGAAGTAAAATTAGACCTAGCTCCTCATCATTATTAAGTTGATAAATGAGGACAAGCCTTGCCCTTCCTTGGCAATTTTAAATAGCCTTCTTATTATCAATCTTAAAACCATACTTCCATAAATTTTCGGCTGATATAATTGTTTTTTCTCTACTTTTAAGGCTTTCTGCTAAAAATCCATCTTGTGTCTTAGATATGCAAAGATAATCTTCTCCTTTAAAATTGAAAATATCTTTAGGTCTTAAATTTAATATCCTTAAAGATATATATAACCTTGCTTTTCTAGATCCATCTCTATTAATCCCTATTAATTTATAGGTTTCTATTAATTTTCCTAAATAATTTTCTTTAAATTTAAAAGCAATTCCTTTTGCTGTCTCTTGATCCTTAATATATAGATCTAGTCCTTGTTTTTTTATTTCCTCAATTTTTATTATTTCTCCATAGAGTTTATTTGCTAACCTAATAGTTTCGTCTTTTATTTCTTTTAAAATGTTTTCATTCATCCTATTGGGATAACCTCTTATTTGTAAAATTGCATTATAGCCTCTTTGAGTTTTTATGGACGAGCAGACGGGACATATAGTTTTGTTTAATCTTACATTTAAAATTTTTGCTTCTTGAAGTAGAAAACCATTATAATTTGATTCAAATAAAACCCTGATTCTTAATTTATTCAACGTTAACCTATCTAAAAATTCTATAGACTTAACATAGACATCTTTTATTGGATCTACAGGTTTCATTTTTTCCGTGATAACTATTTTTAGGTAATTTATTAATGTTTCTTCTAAGCTACCTAGACCTGCAAACCATTGACCCATATATTTATAAGATCCACATAATGTGCAATATGTATAATCAATTTCATTAGATATGTTTACTAGTCCTTTTTGTTTTATAAAACAATCTTTGCATAAATTTCCTATAAATGCTATATCTTTGCTCGACCTCCCACAAATGGGGCATATTTTTTCTGGCATTCTTTTTCCCTATAATATTTTTTACAAAAGCCTTATTTTGTTTTCTATCTTTGTTTTTACCCACAAAAATAAATGATACCTATATTATATAAGGAATAGCTAACAAATTAATGGCTTAGGATGACTTAGGAAGTCGCAAAAGGTAAAGAAATCGACATGTTAAATCTTATTAAAATTAGCCTATACATTAATTTTATTTAGAAAAAAGAACTAAAAGCAGTAAACTCACCATATATTTTTTGCCAGAGTCTTCATTCTAAAAAATACATTTTAAGATTGGAAAAAGCTGATAAAATGCTAAATAAAGATATATACCTTTATTATAAAAATAATTAAAGTTATTAAAAACTTTAGATTTAAAATATAAATGTGGTGAAAAAATTGAAAGTAGCAATTTTAGGAACTGGATTAATGGGTAGTTCTGCAGCAAAGAAATTAGCCGAAGGTGGTTTCTCTATTATTTTATGGAACAGAACTATTGAAAAAGCAAAAGAGCTATCCAATAAAATAAAAAATAGCGAAACACAAAATTCTCCTTGGAATGCAGTAGAAAATGCTGATGTAGCAATTACCTTTGTATCAGATGACAACGCATTCCTAAACATCATAAGTCAAATGAAAAGAGCTGATGGACTACTTTTTATAAATTCCTCTACAATAACCCCAAATTTAAGTATCATCGCTTCTCAGCAGCTAAAGGATCTTGGTATGTGCTATGTTGAAGCTCCAATAATAGGTGGGCCAAAAAATTTAGAAGAAGGAAATGCAACTTTTATGGTAGCTGGAGAAAAACATTGCATTAGATTTTCCAGAGGCTTGCTTAGTACCATGGGTAGCGTTATAGAACTTGGTGACGAACAATACAAAGCCATAGTTTCAAAGTTGGCTTACAATTCAATACTTATTTCATCTATTTCGATCTTAAGTGAATCAATAGCATTATTAGAATCTTATGGAATAGAAAAAGAAAAAATAAAGGAAATAACTAAAAACACAGCATTTTCAAGCATAATAGATAAATATTTTGATAGAATAGTAAATAAAAATTCTCCAATGCATTTTAAGTTATCATTAGCTGCTAAAGATTTAGAGTATGCTAGTAGAGCTGCCTATGACGCAGGATTAGCTATGCCTACAATAAATGCAGCAAGTCAAATATTTAAGCAAGCAGAATTGCATGGACTAGGAAACAAAGACTATACAAGAATATATGACTTTATAAAACCTAAATGAAATTTTTATAAATATTAAATGAAAATGATTATAGATATAGCATATGACTATGCAACTAGAAAAATTAAAATAACCTAGTTATAACATTAAACTATAGGAGGAAGAGGTTAATCTTGGTAAAACAGAAGAATCGTGACAATGGATCGAAAGGTGAAACACCTTTACCAAATGACGAAGAAGGTACTATAATATGCGTTGTCCAAAGAGTAATAGGTGCTGGATTCGTAGAGGTTGTATGCATTGATGGAAATAAATACAAGGGCTGGATACCAGGGAAAATGAGAAGAAGGGTTTGGCTTCATGAGGGAGACACTATCCTATTTCTACCTTGGGGGACTTCTGATATGAAAGGAGAAGTAGTTCATAAATATCAACACGATGAGATAAAAATGTTATCACAAAAAGGATTGCTACCAAAGGATCTACTTGGAGAGGAAGGTGGTTGAATAAATATTTTGAAAAGAAGAGGAAAGAAGAAAAAATCATAAAAGACGAAGATATAATAAAGACTGTTGATGAAGTAATTGATTCATTTACCAATTATCACATAGATAAACTAATAAACAAAAAGATCATAAAAAATATAAATGGATCCATAAGCTCTGGTAAAGAATCAAAAATTTTTTGGGGAAAAGGGTGGCAAGATGAAGAAATAGCAATAAAAATTTACTTAACTTCTGCGGCTGAATTTAAAAAAAGCATAAGAGAATACATTTTGGGTGATCCTAGATTCGAATCTATACCAAATAAATTTAGGTCTTTAATTTATCTATGGGCAAAAAAGGAATTTAACAATCTTAAAAAAATGAGAGAAGTTGGAGTAAATGTACCTGATCCAAAGGGTGTTTCGGGAAACATCGTTGTAATGCAATTTATTGGAGAAAACGGATATAGAGCACCATTACTATATGAAATATATAAGGAATTAGACGATGATGCAATTGATGAAATATATAATAGTATAAAAAATGATATAAGAAAAATGGTATGCGATGCAAATTTAATTCATGCAGATCTTAGCGAATTCAATATAATGTATTGGAATAACAAACCCTATATTATTGACGTATCTCAATCGGTAGATATAAGACATCCAAAATCTCTTGAGTTACTAAAAAGAGATTTAAAGAATATTAGAGAATTTTTCTCGAAATCTATAATAACTGAAGATTTTGAAGAATTCGAAATGGGGGTAACAAAATGTCTATAGACAATTATCAAGGTAGGATCGAAAAGTGGGTAAAGGTTTATGCACCTATACCAATCGAAGATTTTGAAAAGGTAAGCAAGGAGATTGATAACATAAAAAATGACATAGAAAGAATACTGGGAACTAAAATAACCCTTGATAGGCAAAACTCGGTGGCAATAATAGAACCTAGAAATGAAAAGGCTTCTCCTGCTGATCTTATAAAAGCTAAGGATATAATTGTTGCAGCATCCATTGGATTTTCAAAGGAAGAAGTATTGGATCTATTAAATACAGACAATATATTAATAACAATAGATATAAAGTCCAGAATAGGAAATTCTCCTAACCATATAAAAAGGATTATGGGTAGAATTATTGGAGAAGACGGAAGAGCAAAAAAAACTTTGGAAGAAATAACAGGAACTATAATACACGTGGGAAACAATATGGTTGGTATAATAGGAGATTATGATAGAGCCGTGATAGCTCAGCATGGCATTGATATGCTAATAGAAGGAAAAATGCATAGCACAGTTTACAAAAAACTAGAGGAAATGATGAGAGAAATAAAAAGAAAAGATATTACTAGTATTTGGGAAAAAAGAAATCCGTTTTAGGCTCTCATTAAGTAATTTAGAAAACAAAATAATACAATATGTTTTTAATATAGATATTAACATGATTTTGGCTTTCCTTTTTTACTATAAAAAAATTCTTATCATCTTATAATTTTACTAGTATAATTTTTAATTATTAAAAATATTAATTTATAAATTTATTTTTCTAGCGAAAGTAATTTAGAATTAAATACTATTATCTTAGTTTTATCTTTAAAATTTAATTCATTTATATCAATGAAGTTTTCATTGATATGTATAATTTCATATTTTGATATTTTCAAAAAATTATCAATTGAATCATAAGGCAATGTTGAACCATAAATCCAATAGTGCATAGGTATAACCATCTTAGGCTTTAAATAATCTATATATTTTTGAGCTTCTAAATAATCAATAGTAGTAACTCCACCAACAGGTATCATCAAAATATCAACATTTATAAAATCTCTCATTTTATTTTCATTAAATTTTTCGCCTATATCAGAAAGGTTTGCTAATACCAGATCATTTATTTTAAATTTAAAAGCATAAACCTTGCCAAACAAATTTCCATCAAAATTGTCATGATTAAATTGAAAGAAATTCAATTCCATGCCATTCAAACTATATGTTTTATTAACTGGATTTTTTATAATATTCTTTGTCTGATTTCCCATTACTATTTTAATTGCATTATGGTCATAATGGTTATGCGTTACAATAATATAATCTGCTGAAACTTTACATTTAACTAAATTTAAACTACCTCCATCGTGTGGGTCTACAGCTATCTTAATTCCATTGTTTTCAATTATAAAATAAGAGTTACCACACCAAGTTATCCTCATTTTCTATACCTCTCTTAATATTGATCTATTTTATTTTCTATACATTCCTAAAGTAATTTTCTTTAAGTCATCATCTATATTAATTAAATTTGCTTAAATATCTTATATTTTATACTTACTTTTTAATAACAAATAAAGAGAAATACTTATTAACTCAGTAAAATAGCTTATATTTCGGGAATTTAATATTTCGCTTAGTTAATATGGAGGGATGATTTGGTGATATCATTTCAAGAAAAAAGCATAGCTACCCTCGATGATGTTGATTTAACAAATAAAAAAGTATTATTGAGAATAGATATAAACTCTCCAGTAAAAAATGGTATTATTATTGATACAAGCAGATTAAGAACCCATACAAAAACTATTAAAGAATTAGTAGAATCCGGTGCAAAAGTAGTAATAATGAGTCATCAGGGAAGACCTGGTGAAGAAGATTTTATTTCTTTAAAAAATCATGCTGATATGCTAACTAAATTACTTGGATTTAATGTAGAATTTATCAGCGATATAATTGGACCAGAAGCTAGAAAAAGGATTGCAACCTTAGAAGTTGGTGAAGTACTAGTTTTAGAGAATTCAAGGTTTTTATCAGAAGAAAACATTGAGATGCCTATGGAAAAATTAGCAGAAACAAATATTGTTAAAAAATTATCAAAACTTTTTAATTATTATATAGGAGATGCATTTGCAGCTTCTCATAGAAGCCAAGCAAGCATTGCAGGATTTCCTTACGTATTGCCAAGCATTGCAGGAAGAGTTATGGAAAATGAGATATCGGCATTATCTAAGGCTTTTTACGGAGAAAGGCCTAGAACATATTTTATTGGAGGTAGTAAGCTAGAAGACGCAATAAAAATTATCGATCATTTATTGAAAACAAATTCTGCCGATTATATATTAACTGGTGGTCTTGTTTCTCTCTTAGCACTAAAGGCCAAAGGATATAATGTAGGAGATGCTGAAAATATAATAAATCAAAAGTTTAAACATCTATACGATGAAGCTAAAAATTTGGTAAAAGATAATAGAATAATAACTCCTGTAGATGTAGTATCAGAGATAAACAACGATGTAGAAATCCAAAAAATAAGTAATATAAGTGGCTCACCAAAGGATATAGGCCCAGAAACGATTAAAAATTATAGCGATATACTTACAGAATCAAAAACCATAATAATGAGAGGACCTGCAGGTGTTATAGAAGATGAAAGATTTAAACATGGTACAATTAGCTTGGCAGAAGCTACATTAAAATCCAATGGTTTCATAATATTTGGTGGTGGCCACTTTATCTCAATATTAGAGGATTTATCTCCTGGGTCTAGAAGGAGAATTAATTACGTTAGTACCGGCGGAGGCGCTGTAGTTTATTTTCTCTCTGGAAGACCAATGCCAGGAATAGAAGCTTTGGCCTATTCTTATAATAAATTTTTTAAGGGGAAAAAGATTGAAAAATAAAATAAGAGTTGCTATAAATGGATTCGGAACAATAGGTAAAAGAGTTGCTATAGCAGTTAACAAACAAGATGATATGGAAGTTTCGGGGATTGTAAAAAAGAAACCAGATTATAATGCTCTATACGCATTTAACAAAGGATTTAAATTATATGTTTCATCAGAAAAAGATATCCAGCTGTTTAAGAAGTCTGGACTTGAAGTAAGAGGTACTCTAAATGAATTGCTTAAAGAATCTGATATAGTTATAGACTCGACACCAGATGGTATAGGAGAATCCTATAAACAGCTCTACAAAACATTTAGCATAAACGCTATTTTTCAAGGCGGAGAAAAACCAGAAATAGCTGAAAAATCGTTTAACTCACTTTGCAATTATGATGAAACTTATGGAAAGAAATATTTAAGGGTTGTTTCTTGCAATACAACAGGTTTACTAAGAAGCATTTGTCCTTTATCTCAAATTGCCCAGATAGATAAAGTTAATGCAATTTTAATTAGAAGAGGAGCAGATCCTCAAGAAATAAAGAAGGGACCTATAAATTCTATAGTTCTTAATCCACCACATTTGCCAAGCCATCATGCACATGACGTAAAATCAGTTTTACCATGGATAAACATTTCAACAGCAGCTGTCGTTGTTCCCACAACATTAATGCACATACATCATGTTAACATAAGGTTTCAAGAAAACATAAAAAAGGATGAAATCTTAGAAACATTAATAAAAACTCCAAGAATTATTTTAGTTAACAGCAAAAATACAGGTATAGAGAGCACAGCTCAAATAATAGATGCAGCAAGATTATCTAGAGAAAGAGGAGATTTAAATGAACTAATAATTTTTGAAGACTCTATTAGTGTAGATCACAATGAAGTTCAATACTTCCAAGCAGTTCACCAAGAATCAATAGTTGTTCCTGAAAATATAGATGCTGTAAGAGCTTCCCTTGGTATAGCATCAAAGGAAGAATCGATAACAGAAACTGATAGAAAGCTTGGAATTAATAAATCTCTTTGGTAGTCATTTAATAATCAGAATCTTTAATTAAATCTTGTTTTGGAATTACTGCTTTCTGACTTAAAGTTACTAGACCCACCTTAGCAGTTAAATCATTTAACCTCTTGTAAAACTTTATATCCAGCAAATTCTTATCATAACTCCATTCTACAAAGCTACTAAGCCCATCTATAAACTCTTGAGAAACTATTTTGGCTATGTTTTTTATTTCATCTTCATCTGCTATCTCAATCGCTTTTTCCAGCACTTTATCAGATGGATGAGTTAATCCAGCTAAATATTTGCTAACGGCCGCAGGAGTTATATTAAGTTCACTTGCTAGCTCTCTGACACCCCGCGTAGTTGCTAATATTTCTATTATCTTTCTTCTTGATTCTTTTCCAAGGAGATGTACATATTTTGTCATTAAATTCAGCACCTATTATCTTCTTGATTAAGATAACATAATAAGAGGTTGAGATAGGAAAATTGGCTTAAATCCTTAAAAACTTACCCTATTATCTTCTTGCCCTTTTTCCTGATAGTTTACTAGACTTCCTTAGTTCAAAATCTATTTCAGCATCTATCATTGATGCCTTGCTTTTTATTTCATTTAAGTTTTTATCTATTAAATCCTGGTAATTTTTCTGAATTCCTATTTTTTCTAAAGCCTCTTTTCCATCTCCAGTTAATCTTATCTTTCTATACCTAGGTTCTGCTTCAGCTAAACCCGTATATAACAATGCTACAATATCATTTTTCAATACAGGACTATAGGGATCATTGCCAAGCAAATTAAACTGATAGCCGAAATCCGCACCCTTACCCTGTAAATCATGTATTACTATTTGCAACGTCCTTTCATGAACAGCACCTAACTTTGAAATTAAATACAATAATGACATAAACTTGGGATTTTGGAAGACTCTATCTTTGGTTATTACTTGAGTAGAAACTATTTTCAATTCTTTAATAGTTGATGCCTTTGAATCTACTTGTTCCTCTCTAACTTTATTTTGTTTCTTACCTCCCAAATTTTCTCACCATAAGCTAAAACTCTCCTCTAACATAATAAGTTATGTGGGGAGCTTAAAATTGAGATGGAAGAAAAAAAGTATTGCAAAAATATCTAGCTTTATTATAATTTCATTTATAATATTTTTCTTATTTATTCCACTAGCTAATGCACAGCAAGTTGGATGGCAAAAATCTACATGGGTTTTTCTTCCTGCCGTGGAGGGTAATAATTCTGGTGCAGTGATTAATACTACTATAACCCTTTCATATCCAGGTACAGGTCAAGTAACTGTAACTAGTAATGGGCAAGTTCAGCCCTCAACACTATCAAGTATGGAAATGGCCTATATGGTTGCAATGCTTTATTCAGGTTTAGACTATAAAAACTATAATCTGAAGGTATATATTAATACTTCTGGTACAATTTCGGGTCCCAGTGGTAGCTTTGGAGTTATGATAGCAACTTACGGTCTTATTAATGGTCTAAATACATCAATTCTACACCACTATGCCATAACAGGAGCAGTTAGCCCGTCAGGTCTTTCTGGACCGATTGGAGGTCTAAGCGAAAAATGTAGTGCAGCTAATAAAAACAATTTAACTTTAGCTTTTCCTATCGGAAACCTAGGAACGAATTTAAATCAGACATGTAAATATTATGTAGCAATCCCAGGTATTATAGCAGGTACAAATGAAATATATAGATCTACACCTTATTCAATCAATATTAATATTCAAAATAACTCTATGTTTAATGCAGCAATGAAGGAAGCTGCTATAAATTTTATAAGTGGAACTAACAGTTTATTATCTCAAATAAATGATTCCATAAATAAATTATCAAATCAAGGATTTCTTTTACTGAGCATATCTCAATTAATTAATTATTCTAAAAATAACTTAAATTTAGCTAACAGCTATTTAAATATAACACCATATGCATCTGCCAGCTATGCTTTTACCTCTTATTATGATGCTTTAACTGCTAACTATACTATTTGGCTATATGAATTATCAAATAATGGGACTATATATCCATCGCAATTCATTATAAATCAATCGCAATTCATTATAAATCAATCTAATAATCTTCAAAATTACTTAATTAACTACAGCAACTTAAGCACCTTGTATTCTCAAGAATTACTTGCCACAGCCTTTAGTAGAATAGCAGATACTATTTATAATGCAAAATATACAGAAAGCATAGTTCAAAGCACTGCAAATGCTTCATTGATAGATATAGCTCAAAGCCTAGCTTACTCTGAAGCTAGGCTAGAGACTGCGTACTCCTGGTACAAAGCTGCCCTTGCAACGAGCTCTACACCACCATTTGTTACACAACAAATGATAATTTCAACAGCATCCTCTGCTTCACAATTTACAAGCATAGCTATAAATTATGCTAATTCTCTCATAAGTTATTATGTCAGCCAATTCATTTCTGCAGGAAATATAGGAGAAGCAAACGCATTAAATGCTATAAGTAGCGATCTCAGCTATTTGCTATCAGATGGAAATAACTTGCTTTCACATGGCTACTATACTGCAGCTATTGGAGTTTATGAAGATGCTCTACAAAATTCCCTAAACATAATTTTTATAGTAACAGGAACAAATTATACTATAGTAACTAATAGCTATGCTAATGAACTCCAAAATGAATTCAATTTAATAAGTTCGCAATTAGCCTCCAGAGGATTGGAAAACTCGATAGACAATGCATACATGACATATGCAAGACAAATAATAAATTATGATCCAGCTGATGCATTAAACATAATGGAAACAGCCGTTGTAGATTCAATAATATGGTATTTGGGCGAATTAACATTAAATGGTGGTAATGTAATCAATTATGTGCCTGTTTCAAACAATTCGTTAAATATAGCATTTAATTTAATTTATTTAATTATCGGTATCTCGATCGGTGTACTAGTAGCTATAACCTATATCATTAGCACTTATAAAAAATCCAATTACTATTAAACTATGAAACCTCTAAATAATATTTGACGACTTTTGTTATACATTAAAAAAGTCGTCTAATGTTTTTCTATAATTTCTTCCCTTAGGCTCTTCTTTTTCTATAATATCTTTGACTTTTTTAATATCATCTTCTAATTTTTTTCTCAATTCTGGGTTATATATTACAGCTGCGGGATGGTATGTTGACAATATCTTTATTTTTTTGTTACTATATAAAGCCTCTTTAATTTTTTCTCTTTCAAAAACCAAATTATGCCATGTCAAGCCAAGAATAGAATATACGGATTCCCCAGATATTCTCCCTAAGGTAACAATTATTTCTGGTAAAATTATTTCTATTTCTTCTTTTAAATATATGCTACATTGATCTACTTCATATTTATAGGGAGTTCTATTACTTGGTGGTCTGCATTTTACAGCATTTGTTATATATACATTACCCCTATCTATTCCATTCTCAGAAAGAATCTCATCTAAAATTTTTCCAGCAGAACCAACAAATGGCCTACCTTCTAAATCCTCATTCCTACCGGGAGCTTCTCCAACAAACATTACCTTTGAATTAATACTTCCTTCACCAAACACCGGATTTTTTCTGGATTTATATAAAGGACACCTTTTACATTTTTCTATATTTGAATTCAGCCTTTTTATTTTTTCAGCCTTATCCAACAACATATTCCCCACTTAAATTTTATTTAAGCTTCTATAGGTCTTTCCACTTTCTCAGCAGTTGGCTTTGACGGAATAATACAAATAAATTTCAAATCAGTATCAGCCCAATACTCATGATTTATATTTGGTGGAATATATATAAAGTTATCAGATGAAATCTCATAAATTTTTGATCCAATCTTTATTTTTCCATTACCTTCCACTATAAAAATTTCATGCTCCCATGGATGAAAGTGAGCATTAATATGTCCACCTTTTTCCATTCTAAATAATCTCATAAAAAAATTATTTGCACCATCTTTGTCGGTCAATAACCATCTAATATAACTGTTTGAGGCTTGATCTGATGGAAGTTTTTCTTCAATCACTTCATAATATTTTTTAACAACTGGTTTAATACCAGCCATTTTTTCACCAATGCTATAAAGACTGCAACACGAGTTAAAATTATTATATTATTTGATATTTTTAAATTATTAACTTATCTTATTGGCAATTTAATAAAAGTCTAAAAACTTTATTTACTATAAATGGCTATGTTTGCCCTCTGTATGTCTGGATGGAGTGTAGTATCTATTGCTGGGATCTGATATCCTTAAAAATGAAAAGAAAGAATTCCAAGCCTCATTGTTTTTCTGAATTATTGTTTGAGCATTAACTTTAAGTAAATCC